>JAITIC010000114.1 GCA_031279635.1 Treponema sp.
GAGAGCTAGCCGATACTCATCGGATATATTTTCTAATATTTGTACTACTATTTTAGACCGGTTTATAAAAAAGTCGAGAAATATGCTTCAAAAACTTAGTTTCCAGAGGTGCCCTTTAGAGTATAGCGTACCGGTCTGTCATAAAATGGCGGATCAGTGAAAAATACAAAAAACGATTCCCGGCGGGATATTTTTAATGTACTCCGCGGCTCATCCGCTCCTCAGCAAAACCCGCATTTAAGGGTCTCGCAGTCCAGCAGGGCTTCTTCTATCAACACTTCCGGTTCCAGCTCTTCGTATAACGCCGACGCTTCGCGGGGGTCGCCCCGCAGAACCGGGTGCGGGGGACTGAACAGGGTGCAGCAGTCCTCGTAGGGCAGTATTGAAGTTTCGTACGCGCCGATTGCTTCGGCCTTCCTTATAATGGCCTCTTTGTCCGCGCCGATAAGGGGGCGCAGTACCGGCAGGCGTATCCTGCTTTGGGTGCAGGTGAGGTTTTCGACAGTCTGGCTTGCCACCTGGGAGAGGCTTTCCCCGGTGATAAGGCACTTGTCTTTTATGAGCAGCGCCAGCTTTTCGGCGCACTCCATCATGGCCATGCGGAGCAATACGGTGGTCCAGGGCAAGGGCGCGCGTTCTTTTATCCGCAGTTGTACTTTGGTAAAGCCGATGATATGCAGACGTATCCCCATGCAGTAAGCGCCCAGGATTTCGGCGAGACGGACGGCCTTTTGCCGGGCCTCAAGGGAGCTGTATGGATAGGCGTGAAAATGCACCGCGTCTATGCCCATGCCGCGGGATGCCATGAGAAAGCCCGCCACCGGCGAATCGATCCCGCCTGACAAAAGCAGGAGGCCCCGCCCCGCGGTTCCCACCGGCAGACCGCCCAGGCCTTTTTGGGCATTGCTGTAAACATATGCTTTTTCGCGGATTTCTATTTTGATGAGACCGCCGGGATTGCGCACGTCAACTTTTAAACCGGGCACGGCGTCGAGAATTGCCCTGCCCCCTTCGCTTCGCAGGCCGTAAGAATCCAGGGGAAAGCTCTTGTCGGTTCTGCGGGCCTCTATCTTGAACGTGGTAATGCCCCGGCTAAAGAGTTTTTGCCCTTCTTCGACACAGGCGCGAAGGATCGCTTCCACGGTTTTTTCGTGGCGGCCGGTTTTTGCCCAGCCGGAGATTCCCATAAGGCGGGAAAGAACGTCCTCCACGCGGGGACAGTCTTCGTCGGCGCAATATACAAAAAAGCGGCCGTTGCCTGTTTCGAGCCGGATTTTGCCGCCCGCCCTAGGCGCGTCCAGCATGCGCAGTACATTGCGTTTCAAAACCCCTTCAAAACTTTTGCGGTTACCGCCTTTCAGGGTAAGCTCCCCCGGTTTCAAGAGATAGGTGTTTACAGGAATTTCAAAACCTCCGCTATGGCGGCAAGGAGCAGATCTATTTCCTCATCGGTTGTTGACCAGCCCTGGGAAACGCGGATTCCCTCGAGGCTGAGTTTTTCGCCGATCCCCATGGCAGAGAGAACCGGCCGATCCGGCGAGGAAGAGGAACAGGCCGAGCCGGTGGAAACCGCGAAGCCCAGATCATCCAATGCGCGAACCATCACCTCGCCGGGGATGTCTTTGAACGCCGCCTGCACAATATACGGTGAAAATGTTTCGTCATCGATTTCCCTGCTTTCCGGGAGGAGAACGCAGCGGTCAATCGCTTTGAGGGCGGCAAGGAACCGTTTCCAGCGGCGGCGGCTCTGCGCGAGTTCCGCGCCGACTTTTTCCGGCGCGGCGCGGCGTTCAAGGCAGGCGGCAAGGGCCAGCGCGCCGGCGGTGTTTTCCGTACCCGGCCGGATTTTCCGTTCCTGCCCGCCGCCGGCGCAGAGGACATCCAGAGGGCGGCGCAGGTACAAAAGGCCGATGCCTCTCGGCCCGCCGATTTTATGGGCGCTCAACGAGGCCGAGTCAATGTCCCATCCTGAAATATCCACCGGCACTTTGCCCGCCGCCTGTACCAGATCGCAGTGCAGATGAACAGGCGGACCGCCATGTGTATCCGCCGCATTACGCGCAATATCACGTAGGGCGCTCATGTCGTTGACGGCCCCGGTCTCGTTGTTAACCGCCATGATGGCGGCAAAGCGGACATCGCCGTATTTCGCAAGCGGTTTCGCGAAAAGCTCAGGACTTACGCGGCCCGAAGAATCCACCGGCAGACGGCCCACCGGCTTCCCCAGCCGCTCAAGAATTTCCGCGTTTTCCCGGATAGAGGGATGTTCCGCCGCCGAGACGAGGAGCCGCCCGGCGCCCCGGCGCAGCAGGGTTGAGTGCAGTGCGATACAGTTAGACTCGGTTCCGCCTGATGTAAAATAGAGCGTTTCGGGGGCCACTCCCAAAACGGCGGCGCAGCGGGCGCGGGCATTTTCCAGAGCTTCCCTGGCCAACCGGCCTTCCCTGTGAGTCGAAGAAGGATTCCCGAAAGGCGGCGCGGTTTTGGCGGACGGCGGGTCCGGTATAGCGGTGGCTGCCCAGTCAAAATAATGACGGGCTTCGGCGGAATCTTTACCGGTCATGCTGTTACCTTGATTAGGCAAACCCATATTAGGGCGAAAAACCACAAAGAGCGCCAAGGACACAAAGGAAAGCGGTTTGATAGAAAACGGTTCATCAGGTTCTTTCTCATCCTTTTTCCTTCTTCCTTCGTGTTCTTTGTACCCTTGGTAGTTAATTTTTATACTTTGTCGTTTAGATCAAGCAAGGTATTATTCTATCGGCAGGAAGCTTTCCGCTTTTTTTCTCAAATTAACTTTTCTATTCCAGAAATGGACGCCGGCAAAGAAAACGGTAGCGGTCAGGTAGGCAAATCCCAGTACCACAAGGGAGTATATGCCGGGCAGTTTTATTGAGACACACACCAGCACGCCGAGAATTATCTGTAAGGTATACAGGATGACGTCCACTTTTCCGGTACTGAAACCGATGTTGATCAGTTTGTGATGAATGTGGCCCATATCGGGACTGTCGAGCCTTCTGCCGTCCCGAAGGCGGCGCCAAATCGCGGCAATAATATCAAAGAGCGGAATCGCCAGAAGCGCCGCCGCGTAAGGAACCGGCAGCGCCGCCAGGCTGTCGTGCTCTTCCAGCAGGGGCAGCATGCCCAGCGCAAATCCCAGAAATTGACTGCCTGAGTCGCCCATAAATATTTTTGCCCTGGGAAGCGGCAGGTTGAATACCAGAAATCCCAGTATTACCCCGCCGAGACTGATGCAAAACATTTCCGCCGATGGGGTTTCCGCCCAGGAGAAAAAAATGTAACTGAAGAAAAAGGCGATAATCGCCGACAGTCCCCCGGCCAGCCCGTCAATGCCGTCAATAAAGTTGGTCGCATTAGCCAAACCGACGAGCCAGAGACAGGTAATCGGGTAGCCCAGCCAGCCAAGATTCGAAAGCAGGCCTGCGTCAATATACAGAATCCGGCGGAAAGTATAGCCGGGGATAATAACGCACAGAGAGGCGATAAACTGCAGCAGGAGTTTATGCCAGGACAGCAGGGGACGAAAATCGTCCCAAACACCGTAAACCAGGGTGATACTCAGGGCAAGAAGGCAGGGCAAAAAACGGAGGGTATATTCGACCTTTCTGGTGGAAAAACTGATGACTGCGGCAATAACAATGAAAACCACCGCGAAGCCGACTCCCCCCAGCCGGGGAATATACCCGTTGTGTATTTTCCTTCCACCGACATGATCATACCAGGATTTTTTATGGGACAGCCTGAGAATCAACCCTACTGCGACAAGGGAAAAAAAGACAGAGGCTGAAAAAATAATCGCAACACCGGTCATTTAAGAATGATACCCCGAATAGTCATTAAAGGCAATACCTCATCGTATTATATTCATTATAGTACTACAAATAAAAAAGAAAATATAGTACTATCTGCCCAATATCTGGAGAATTTTTTATGATTGTACTTAAATTCGGCGGTAGTTCGGTGGGAAGTCCCCAGGCGATAGAACGGATCATCGCCATATTGAAAGACAGGGATCACGCGGGAAAAACGCCCGCAGTGGTGGTTTCCGCCTTTTCCGGCGTTACCGACGCCCTCATTGACACGGCCCGCAGGGCCGCGGCGGGCGATTGTTCCTATACGAATATGGTTCGGGAACTGGAAAAGCGGCATAAAAGCGCCGCCGCAGCCTTTCTCAAGGGAGAGGAGCGTAAAGAAGCTGTTAAGGCCATTCAAAACAGCCTCTCGGAACTGGACCGTATTCTGGACGGCGTCGCCCTGCTTGGGGAGCTTTCCGCACGGACCATGGACCTGGTTATGAGCTTCGGGGAACGCCTTTCCGCGGGACTTTTGGCCCGTATTTTCACGGCTGCGGGCATTGAGGCGGCTTTTTTGGACGCCCGGCCCCTGGTCAAGACCGACGCCCGCTTCGGAAACGCCCAATATCTTCCCAAAGAGACGTTCGCCAATATCCGCGCCTGTTTTTCCCGCCCATCGGGGGAAAAAGCGCCGCTGCAAGTGGTAACGGGCTTTATCGGCTCAACCCTTGAGGGCCAGACCACCACCCTGGGCAGGGGCGGCTCTGACTTAAGCACGGCCATTTTCGGCGCGGCCCTGGAGGTGCGGGAAGTGGAGATTTGGACCGATGTGGACGGGATTTTGACCGCCGACCCCAAACTCGTGAAAACCGCCTTCAGAATCGATGAAATGTCCTACGCCGAGGCCATGGAAATCTCCCATTTCGGCGCGAAAGTGCTGTTTCCCCCCACGGTCAAACCGGCCCTTGAGCAGGGCATCCCCATCCGCATCAGGAACACTTTTAACCCCGCCTGCGAAGGTACGCGGATTGTCGCCGAAGCCGCCGACGGGAAGTACCCCATAAGGGGGATAAGCTCAATAAACCACATAGCGCTGCTGCGTATTCAGGGCAGCGGTATGGTGGGAGTCGCCGGCTTTTCCGCCAGGGTATTCGGCGCCCTGGCCCGCAGAGGGATCAGCGTTATCCTCATCACCCAGAGTTCCAGCGAATATTCGATCAGTTTTGCGGTACTCCCCGACGAGGCCCGCCGGGCGGAGGCCGCTCTTGCGGAAGAGTTTGAGCGGGAAATCCGTTCGGGGGACATTGAGAAGCCGGTCGCCGAAAAGGACCTCTCGATAATCGCCGTGGTAGGTTCCCGGATGAAGCACACTTCCGGCAATTCGGGCAAATTTTTTCACGCGCTGGGACGGAACGGGGTTAACGTGGTTGCCATCGCGCAGGGCTCTTCGGAGCTTAACATCTCCGCGGTGATTTCAAGGCAGGACGAGGGGAAGGCCTTGAACGCCGTGCATGAGGCGTTTTTCCTCGCCGGGGTGCGCTCGGTGAACCTCTTCCTTATTGGGACCGGCCTTATCGGCGGTACCCTGCTGGATCAGATCGCCGGGCATAGGGAAATCCTTGCCGACAAGGACAAGATAAGGATAAGACTCGTGGGAGCGGCCAATTCCCGGTATATGATCTTCCGGCGGGAAGGACTGGACCCCAAAAAGGTCAAGGCCCTGTTAAGTGACGACCGTTCCGGCGCGCCGGGCAGGAGCGACGGCGGCGACGCCGTGGAGACGCTGAATCTTCAGTCTTTCATAAAAAAAATGGTTTCCTTTAACCTTCCCAATACCTGTTTCTGCGACTGTACCGCTGATGACGAGATTTCCGCCGCGTATGGGGAAATCATGCGGCAGGCGATTCCCATAGTGACGCCCAACAAGCGGGCCAATTCAGGCTCCCTGGAATATTACCGAAGACTTACTTCCTATTCACGGGAACGGGGCATTCCCTATCTGTACGAGACCACGGTCTGCGCAGGCCTTCCGGTTATTTCCACGCTGCGGGATCTTTTTCTCTCCGGGGACAGGGTGCGGCGAATTGAGGCCGTCCTTTCCGGCACATTGAGTTTTATCTTCAATAATTTCGACGGCGCAAAGCCTTTTTCGGCGCTGGTGCGGGAGGCCAGGGCAAAGGGCTACACCGAGCCTGACCCAAGAGACGATCTCAACGCCATGGACGCGGCCCGCAAGGCCCTGATCCTCGCGCGGGAATGCGGCTTATCCCTGGAGTTCGCCAATGTCGATATAGAACCGATTCTGCCGGCGGCGTGTTTCAGGGCCAAGGACGTGGCCTCTTTTTTTAAGGAACTTGAAAAATCAGACGCGGATTTTGAAAAGCGCCGGACCCGGGCCGCGGAAAAAGGCATGGCCTTACGCTACACGGCGGTCATTGAGGAAGGCGCCGCGAGGCTCTCCCTTGGGGCGGAGCCTGAGGGCAGCCCCTTCCGCTCCCTTACGGACAGCGACAACATCGTAGTCATCACCACCGACCGTTACTCAAAACTCCCCATGGTGATCAAAGGGCCCGGCGCGGGCGCGCAAGTAACCGCCGGCGGGATTTTCGCGGATATTGTGCGTATTGCGAGGACCCTGGTGTAGTTTGTAAGGGGAGGAATGAGGAAAATCTGTTCGTGGCGCCGCCTGGCAGTTTATAATCCCCAGGCGAAAAGGCTGCGAGGTTCCTCCATGTCTCTCCGGATTTTCTCACTACACGAAGCGGGCTGCTCAGTAAACTTGTTTGCACGGCTCGCTGATCCTGTCGGATCAGAATACCACCTGTTTCCGGAGGTTTTCTGGAACTGTAAAAGAAATATAGAGAGGCTTTCCCAAAACTTCAGTTTTGGGAAAGCAGCCTTGAAATTCGCGGTTTTACAAGGCTGAAAGCCTGAAAAACTGCAAGAGCCTGTCCTAAAACCGTGCGCGTTAGCGAACAGTCAATTAGTTTTGGGACAGGCTCTAGAAAATGGTTGTTTTTAGGGGAACGGGGCGGGTTTCGGCCTTTATCGCCTGTGATGCCATGGGTTTTGCGCTTGAGCCAATAGCGATGAAAGGCCGTATAGTCCGTACCGGTCATTTGTGTATGTCAAGGGCACAGCTATCCCCGGCAGGATAAACGCATAGAATTAAGATGAATGAGGCAGGAGCAGGTTCCGAATGGCCTGGACATTGCGCAGCTTGAAAATGCTCTCAATGTGCCGCTCAAAACTCAGCGCCAGCAAAAGATATAGCCATTGCTCTGTACGGCACAGAAGCCGTTATTATAAGGAGTCATCAGATGCCATGAAGGGTAACTCCATTAAAACCTTTTACCCGGTATTCCGTAGAATATTGGTAAATAGGAAAAGGGATATTGGTTCCGCCCTGAATTACATCATTTCCTAAAACCTGATACCCAGCAGCCTCTATTTCGGAAGGCGCCAAAGGGTAAAGCTGTTCCAAGGAGCATTGTCCCCGTTACTATTCCTTTTACTTATCGTATACAGATATTCCCCGCCAAGCTGGGCCTTCAGAGGTGTAGCCAACGGCCCGCTTCCCTCCCCGTTAGCGCCTTCAAGCCATGCGCTGTTATGCGCAATTTTACCTGAAAGATGGTTGACAAAAATAAAAGCTCATGATATAAAACAAACAGGAGGATTGAATGAATAAAATAATTTTTGGCTTAGTATTTATTTCATTGGGCAATTTAATTACAGCTGCCGAATTAACTAAAGAACAATTATGGGCAATAGCATTAACTGGAATAATGACAGAAAGAAATAAAAGTAATTATGATACTTTAAATTCATCACCAATGGATGAAAGAAATAAAAATATTTGGTTGGAAACATTAAGGAGGGATTGGGGGATTAATAATAGAGATGAATTATTAGAAACCCTGGATAAAATGGAACATGACGGTCATGCAAGCAGCCTAAAATTTATTCAGAAAATCATCATGGAAACCATAGAAGAAAAAGGAAACT
The DNA here is from genome assembly GCA_031279635.1 of Treponema sp. Classification (GTDB taxonomy): domain Bacteria; phylum Spirochaetota; class Spirochaetia; order Treponematales; family Breznakiellaceae; genus WQXQ01. The sequence goes on from JAITIC010000114.1 coordinate 7,827, forward strand.
TTTCAATAATTACTATATACAATAAATATCAGTTAAATTCAAGGCAGTACAATTATTTGAAATTTACAATTTTAAATTGGAATATATTTAATAATAGAGATATTTTGGTATGGGATTTGGGCAGAAATATAGCATTGTGCAGGTGGGGATATGATGTAGGATTTTTAACAGAAGAAGAAGCGTTAGAAAAAATAATGTATTATGCCAAATTAATACAGCCATTATATAATTCATGGGAAGAATATGGCTATGATTATTATATGGGCCGTGTATTTTGGGCATCCGGGTTTGGAGAAGACGTAGCATATTTGTTAGAAACATATCAAATTTACCAAAAATTAATAGGGGAAAATGGATATTGGCGCAATCTTGAATGGAATATTGATTTAAAATGAGCCTCCACGGAGGCTCATTAGCAAATTGCCTCCGCTATTTTTTTATGAGGTGACGGAATAACCACGCTTGCCCCAAGCATACCCTGAACTTCTTCCATCCCTTCGGCGGCGCGGACTGCGGCTTCAACCGCGGCCACCTCGCCTGAAAGGATCACAAAGGCCTTTCCGCCAAGGCCGCGCCCCAGCCGTACCTCAATAAGGTTTACCGCCGCCGCCTTGACCGCCGCGTCCGCCGAAAGCACCGCCGCGCACATACTGTAGCTTTCCATGATCCCAAGGGCGCCTACACTTTCGATCTCCGCAGCCGCGCCTATGGCCGGGGCCACCTGCTCATGGATGCCGGGAATAACAATCGCGTCAACCAGTGTGGAACCGGCGGCGGCTTTTCCCGCTTCTACCGAAGAGCGCACCGCGGCCACTTCCCCTTCCACGATAACGATGTACTTTCCCGCGCAGGCGGCCTGGGCGCCGACAAGCTCCACCTCCGCAGCCTTGAGCATGGCATCGCCGGCAAAAATCCCCAGCGGTATGGACATTGTTTCAATCATTCCCAATGCGTTTCTCATTCCGTTGACCTTTACGCCCTTATCGCGATGTATTCGCCGCTTACCTCGGCAACCACGCCGCTTATCGAAGCGTGAACCGCCGCGCCCAGCCCCTGCGGAGTCCCGATTACTGTTCCCGCCCGCACCGGCACGCCTTTTTCCACGACCGGCTTGCAGGGAGCGCCGATGTGCATTTTAAGGGGGATACACACCTCTTTAACCTGCGTGACAAACGGGACAAGCGGCGCGTCCCTGTCGTACTTTGCAAGCGACAACCGCGACAATAACCGTGCCACGGGTATCTTCTTGTTGGAGATACCCGGATCCACCCTGCCCACGGTCTCCTTTTTGGGCTTTACCCCCTGCCCCATCAGGGCTTTCTTAAAAGTCCCCATCACAACGGACGGGTTAAGGCCGAAGTTGCAGGCGTAGTACGTACATATCCCGCAGTCACAGCAGCTAAAAAGACTGTTCACGTTCCCCAGGAGCTTTCCCCGCTCCGAGGATAGGGCGCGCATCGCCTTGTGGGGAGATACCCCCAGTCCCAGAGCGGCGCGCGGGCAGATCTGCGTACACATTGAACACTGGCAACATACCGCTTTTGCAAGTTTTGCCTGTTTTTCCATATTGACATGCTTGTATCCAAGCATCTTGTGCCCTTTGGGCAGAGGCAGTATGCCCCCGGTGGTTTTGGTTACCGGCTCGTCAAGACCCCTGGCCAAAAAGCCCATGAGCGGTCCGCCGATGATTATCTCATAATCCATCGCGTTTCCCGTTTCAAGCCCTCCCGCCGCCTCGACAAGCGCGCCCACCGGCGTTCCAATGGGAACCTCCACGGTTACGGGGTTTTTCACCGCCCCCGATACGGTGATGACCTTGGTCGTTACCGGCTTTCCGTCAATCGCGTCGGCTATATTAACGAGGGTCGCCACATTGGAAACCACCGCCCCTACGTCCAGCGGGAGGCCGCCTGTGGGAACCACGCGGCCGGTTATATCATAAACTAAGGTCTGCTCGTCGCCCGAAGGATACGTACTTTTCATCAGGTGGAGGGAAACGCCGGTTCCCGCAGCGGCTTTTTGCAGTGCCGCGACCGCCGCGCCGTAATGGCTTTTTGTCGCGATCACCAGCTTGCTCGATCCGGTATGCTCCGCCACGGCCCTCATCGCGCGGACAATGTCCGCGGCACGGCTTTCCATGATCCGCCTGTCCGACCGGAGCAGGGGTTCACATTCCGCGCCATTTGCGATGAGGTATTCCGCTTTTGCGTCGAGTTTTATGTGGGTGGGAAAGCCCGCGCCGCCGGCGCCGACAATGCCCGCTTCACACACCCGTTCAATCAAGCCCATTCTTACCCTCAAACAATCCTGAAATCTCCGTACAGCACACAGCGCCGCGCCCGCGTAAACGAATGCGCCGCCGTCAGCCCTTCACCCGTAGGGGTCGCAATCGTAAGGGTTGCGTAACCCTCGCCGTTGAAGCCCAGTCCCGCGTAGGAGGGGGCGTTCTTTACAAAAATCGTGGTATTCAGCGCGCGGGCCGCATAGCTCATGTTCTTCACGTTGGTCGAGTGGATCAGCGCCGAATGCCAGCACCCCTGTTCGGCCCGTACCGCATGGGCCACCGCGTCCTCTATGTCCCTCACGCGGGCGATACCCAGTACCGGCATGAGCATTTCCGTCATGATAAACGGATGATAGGGGTCTACCTCCGCGATCACCAGGCGCGGGTCACCGCTGAACGAAACCCCCGCGTCGCGGAGTATCATCGCGGCGTCGCGTCCCACATACTTGCGGTTAATAACATACTTGTCGTCTTTTTGAATCAATGTAAGCGCCAGCACTTTATCGATATCTCCGCCCCGAACAAGAAAAGCGCCGTTTCGTATCATCGCCCCGATAAGCGAATCGGCGATACAGTCAAAGGCGAAAACTTCCTTCTCCGCAACGCAGAGTACGTTGTTGTCGAACGATGCTCCGTCCACAATATCCTTTGCCGCCCGCTCTATAATCGCCGTATCGTCCACGATTACCGGCGGGTTGCCGGGACCGGCCGCGATAACCTTTTTTCCCGTTTTCATCGCCGCCCTCACTACCGGTTCGCCGCCGGTAATTGAAAGCAACGGAACGTCTCTGTGGGTCATCAGCGCCGTTCCCGTTTCCAGGGTCGGCTCCCTCACCGTGGTAATAAGACCGGAAGGCCCGCCGGCGCTGACAAGCGCCTCGTGAAGGAGGCGCATCGCTTCCTGCGACACCTTTTTCGCCGCCGGATGGGGGTTAAATACTACGGAATTTCCCGCGGCGATTATACTGATCGAATTATTGATAACCGTCGAAGGCGGGTTGGTGGACGGCGTAATGGAGCCGATGACGCCGAAAGGGGCCATTTCCACCAGGGTCAGACCGTTGTCGCCCGACCAAGCCGTGGTATGGAGGTCTTCGATACCGGGGGTCTTGTTCGCGGCGAGGAGGTTCTTGAGTACCTTGTGCTCAACATGGCCGTAGCCCGTTTCCTCATGGGCCATTTCGGCGAGCTTTTGAGCGTTATCCCTCGCGGCCCGGCGCATCGCCTCAATTAAGACGCCGCGCTCTTCCAGGGTCAAGCTGCAGAGTTTCCGCTGGGCTTCCACGGCCTGAGCGACAGCCTCGTCAACGGTATCGAACAGCCAGGCGCCGGCAGCCCCGGTCCGGGATACAATCCCCGTCCGGGTAAGATTTGCCGCTACCTGTGCTGCAATGCCCTCTATCTCTTCCCTGGTCAATTTCTATGCCCCTTTTCCGCGCCGGCCGCGCCGATATTGACCAGCGTCCCGGTTACCCTTGCAATCTGCATATCGCTATTCCTTTCTCTTTTGCTCTGTCCGCGGCGGCCGGGCTGATAAAACCTTTGGCGGCGCAGTACAGGCTTGTTTCGCCGCGAAGTACCGCCTTATTGATATCCTTCTCTGTTATCAGATCAAAAACATTCTTTGGAGGTATCGCGGATCGGGGCTTTGCCTCCGGCTCGCCGCGAGATTCTTCTTTCCTCTCCTCCGCCCGGCCAATCAACGCCGGAAGGATAGTCCCGTGCAAAATGCCGTTCCCGTTCGCCTCGTCGGTGTCGAGGTGCACTTCAAGATCGTATCCCTCCCCGCAACGGACCGTAATGCCACCGATAAGACCTTCGCGGGGAGCGGGCGTTCGTATGGAAACGGCATCGCCGTTTTTCACGCCGTATGCCGCGGCCTGTCCGTCCGACATATGGACATGCCGTGCCGCGACGATGACCCCTTCCCGAAGCTCTACGGCTCCCGCCGGGCCCTTCAGCGTACAGCCGGGGGAACCGGCCGTATTCCCGCTCATTCGGATAAGGGGCGTAATCCCCAGGACGCAGCTGTCACTGATCGAGACTTCTACCTGGGTTAGCGGCCGTTCCGGCCCCAGAACCCGCACTTTCCCGATGGAACCTTTAGGACCATGTACTTCTACAGTTTCCGCGCAGGCAAACTGGCCGGACTGGGACAAATTCCGGCAGCGGGTCATCGCCGCCCCCTTCCCGAACAGGGCTTCAAAATCACCCCTGGAAAGGTGTACATGCCGCGCCGAAACAGCCACGGGAAGATAAAGCATACCCTCCCGCGCGAAGTTCTCAAGAACGATGTTCCTTACAAGTTGTTTCAGCGCTGCCTCGTCCATGCCGGTTTATGTTCCCTTACAATCCCATTGGTCACCGTAACGACCTACCCTATTAATTAGTGTCTGTCCATAAAGTCGGTTACTTTATGGACAGACCTTGCATTTGCTCCCGTTTTGTACCAAAACGGTGCGCAAAATGCCTGTTTTAAGGTAGTCTGTCTATAATGTGT
>JAITIC010000119.1 GCA_031279635.1 Treponema sp.
GCTCGTCAACTTCCAGCGCGATACCCCGGTGATCCGGGGCAAGCCTGTCCAGGTCGCTGGTTCCCACCCGGTTTACCGGTATCTTCCGGCTTTGTGCCAGGGACATAAGCTCCCTGGCCCGGGGCCCTGGCTTTGCCACCAGCAGGGCCCCGCAGGGCCGCCCCGATTTGATACGCTCCTCAATGGCGTGAAATCCTGAGAGATAGATCATGGTATACCTTATCTGTGCTCCGATGGTCCGGAGCTGGCTTTGCCTGTCACGAGGCTGGTTCCGCGGGGGCCATTTGTTCCAGCCGATCCACCGTGTATCCTTTTTTTAACAGTCCTATGGCTTTTTTCCAGCCGGTTTTTTCTCCTGTTTTTTTGCCTCTGGCTTCACCCTGGGCCTCCCGCTTGGCGGTCAGCCCGGCTTCTTCCAGCAATTCTTCCCGGGTTACCCTTTTTGCCATCTGTAACACCTCCTGTATGGTTTTCACGTTTGCCTGTAGTACCGCATATATGCAAGCCTGTCTCCGGGTATCTTCGCCCTTCTTCCGGCTTTCTTTTAGTATCGCACCAGCGGTCTCGGCGTTCAAGTCCCGGTTCAGCCCCCGAATCCACAGATTTTCCGCAATGGACAGCTTCCTGCTCTCTGTCACGGTAATGGTAAGGTCTGTCATGACCGTCTTGTTCAGCGCGGCATAAAGACAAGCGTAGCCGAGCAGCCTGTTACACTTGCAGGTTTTGCGCCTTTTTTCGTTGAAAAAAGACACAAACCTCACGATTTACGGGCTCCTTTGGGGCTGTAAAAGAAGTGCAATAATGGGCCATTCCCAAAACTCGGTTAGTTTTGGAAAAGCCTCTAATGACTGTTTTTTGAGGGTTCCAGCGGACAGTTTCCCCTTTTACGGTTCGGTTCTGCAACTGTCCCTCAGATCCCTCTCCCTGTCCGCTGTTTTGTCCTGCCTGTTTCACGGCGCGGACAGAGCTATCCCCCAAACCAGTGTGTCTTTTCAGTCTGGTGTCAGGATACTTTTTCTTTTAACGGGTACAGCGATTTGCCGCACTACCCCTGTTGTATCTTGTGATGCAGTTTGTTCACATTATAGCCAAAGCAGAGTAGAAACAGTTCCCCCCTTACCCCGGCTTTCCCACGGGTCATAAACCGTCTGAAACGGCTGTCCTCTTTGGTAACCGCGAAGGTCCCCTCCACCTGTATCGAACGGTTCACCCGCAGCATTCCTCCCGTATCTCGTCATACGCCATGTTTTCCCGTTTGCCGATGTCTTTCTTGAACTTCCCCGTCTTCATCCGTTCGTGGTTCGCCGGTTTGATATACGCCTGCTGCTTGTTTTCTTTAAGATATGCGTAATGCTCCTCGCTTTCATATCCCGCGTCGGCGACGATCTTCCGGCAGGCTCTTCCCAGCATCTGTTTCAGGTGTTCCAGAAACGGCTTGAGGGTTGCCCCGTCGTTGGTCGTCGCGAAGATACCGGCTCCCGTTATGTATTCCCCCTCTACGGCTATTTGCGCGTTATGTTTATCGGCAGCGCCATTTCTGGAATAAATATCGAAGTGCTTTCAAAAACCCTGCTTCCGTTTTACGGCATCATGCTCCTGGTTTTAATGCGGCAACCGGTATCTCCGCAACCGCCAGGAAACAGCCCAGGGCTTTGTCTCAATCATGTCGGAATTAAAAAGCGAACTGGATATTTTTGAGTGTTATGAATTTGACGACCCCGCCAGGCTGAAAAAACATATCAAGACTTACCTGGAATCATTTGCGGATTTACGGGGTGTGTATTGCAACAGTATACGGAATACCCTTACGGCTTGTGAAACCATCAGGGAACCGGGGTTTTCCGGCAAACTGAAAGTTATCGGAAGCGATGTTCATTCGGAAATGCTTCCGTATTTTGAGGACAACACCTTAAACGCAACGATTTTTCAGAATCCCTGGCAGCAGGCGGGTAAGAGTCTCTGGAATCTGTAGTACCTTGTGACCAGGGAAGAAAAGGTGAGCGAATTCACCAAGACTACTATGGGTATTGTTATCCGCTCCAATGTGAAGAGCTATCTACAGAGCCTGTCCCAACAGTGCGCTAACGGGCATGTCTGGTTTAATACCCCGCGGATGTCCATTTGGCAATAGCTTTTTTCCTCCCTTCGTGCTAATATAATTCATGCGCTATTTCAGTACCCGAAACAAAAATGATCCGGTCAGTTTCGCGGACGCCGCCCTTGCCGGCCTTGCCCCGGACGGCGGGCTTTTTGTGCCTGAGGAGATTCCCCAATATTCCGCGGCCGTAAAGACTTCCCTTGCAGGAATGGATTTTTGCGACATTGCCTTTGAAACGATCAGGCTCTACGCGGGAGATGAAATACCCGGCGCAGTGCTGGAGGATATTGTTCATTCGGCGTACCCTTTCGGCGCGCCGCTGGTGGATGCCGGCGGCCGGCTGGTGCTGGAGCTGTTCCACGGGCCGACGGCGGCCTTCAAGGATTTCGGCGCGCGCTTCATGGCCAGGGCTTTCGCGTATCTCCGTCGGGGCGAGGAAAAGCCCCTGCGGATTTTAGTGGCCACTTCCGGCGATACCGGCGGCGCGGTGGCGGACGGCTTTTTTGAAGTGCCGGGCATTTTCGTGACCGTGCTCTATCCCAAAGGAAGGGTGACGCCTTTGCAGGAACGCCAGATTGCCGGGCTGGGCAAAAACATCTCCGCCCTTGCGGTGGAGGGGAGTTTTGACGATTGCCAGCGGCTGGTAAAAGCGGCGCTGGCCGAAGAGGAGCTTAAAAAAAAGACGGCCCTTTCGTCGGCTAACTCGATAAATATAAGCAGGCTTATTCCCCAGGCGGTTTACTATGCCGCCGCCGCGGGCAGAGCCATTGCGGGCAGGGCCGACGCCGGCGGCGAGGCCACGCCGAGGGTGAAAGGCTTTACGGGCGCGGTAAAAGACACGCGCTTCGGATTGCGTAAGGGCGAGGCAGCGGCCTTCTGCGTTCCCTCAGGCAACTTCGGCAATCTGACAGCCGGACTATACGCGATGAAAATGGGCGCGCCCATTAAACAGTTTATCGCCGCCACCAATATCAACAAGACCGTTCCCGATTACCTTGCGTCCGGCGAATATACGGTCCGGGCTTCCCAAGCCACCATCTCCAATGCCATGGACGTGGGCGCGCCCAGTAACTTTGAGCGCATGGCGGCGCATTTTTCATGGGATGAAATGAAGCGGATCATCCTGGGCGTCTCCGTTTCTGATGATGAGACCAGGGAGACCATTGAGCGGATACATCGGGAAGCGGGCTATTTTCTTGATCCCCACAGCGCTGTTGGCTGGAAAGGCATAGACAAACTTTTCGCCGAAAACAAAATCGCCGCCGGGCCTGTGGGAGTGCTCTCCACCGCCCATCCGGCAAAGTTTTCCGAAACCGTGGAACCTCTGGCCGGCCCCGCGCCGATCCCCGCCGTCCTTGCCCGCGCCATGGAACGGACGGTACACGCCCAAACCATTCCCGCCGAAATCGGCGCGCTGCTGGACGCGATCCGGCGTTTATAATCCGGGGAGATTTGCATGAAATGTCCCTGCGGCACGGGCCGCGCCTACGCCGACTGCTGCGAGCCTTACATCACCGGAAAGCGCAAAGCTCCCACCGCCGAAGCCCTAATGCGGAGCCGCTACTCCGCCTACGTGGAACACGCGGTGGATTACATCATCAATACCTGTGTCCAACGGGGTAAAGACGACATCGACCTTAAACAAACGCGGGACTGGAGCGAGCAGTCAACCTGGCTGGGGCTCAATATTATTCTCACCGAAAAAGGCGGCCCCGCCGACACCGGGGGAACGGTGGAATTTGAGGCGCGCTACGAGCGTAACGGTTTAAAGGAAACCCACCACGAGCGGGCAAAGTTTGTCAGGAAAAACGACGAATGGCTTTATGATGAAGGGCGCCTCGTTCCAAAAACGACGGTCCGTTCATCACCGAAAGTCGGGCGGAACGAGCCCTGCCCCTGCGGCAACGGCAAGAAGTATAAGCATTGCTGCGGGCGCTAAAAGCCTGCGCCAGAGAGGATGATTATGTCGAATAACGGAGCGTTACGCATAGAGCGCGTAAGGGAATTGGGAGGGCGGGAGGCCACTCTTTTGGAACAGGACTGTATCAGGGTAATGGTAGACGACATCGGCGGCATGGTCCCTGAACTCACGAATATCCAGGAAAAAAACCGCGTGAACGCCCACTGGCTTCCATGGTTCCGTTCCAGCTCCGGAAAACCTTTCGGCGCGGTCGAGGAACAATTCTGGAAGGCGAATCTGCTCTATAACATCGCGGGGAATTTTCCCTGCGCCCCGAATTTTGGGGGAGACAACGATGTTGACGGCATCGCGCTGCCGCCCCACGGCTGGACCGCCAATCTTGCCTGGCGTTTTTGCGGCAAGGATTCGGATAACGAAGCCGCCTGGGCCGTTTCAACCATGGAAAGCCCGGAGGCGAAAATCCCCCTTTCCTTCAAAAAAATAGACGCGGTGGTTTCGGGTCACGCGGTTCATTATACCAGCCTCGCTGTCAGCAACAGGGGAACAAGCGACATCGAAATATGCGCCGCGTGGCACAATACAGTGGGCGCTCCCTTCCTGCAGCAGGGCTGCGTTATTTCCGGAGCGGCGGATCGCTGGAGCGTGGTACCCAGGGGAGGCGAATTTGATACCACTACCCGCCTCGTGCTGGGCGCCGAATTCGCTTCCCTTGAAGCCGCGCCGTTGGCCCTGGGCGGAACCGAAAATATCTCCCTTGTGCCCGGCCCCATCGGCTATACGGATATGGTCTGCGGCGCTATTCCCGCTTCGGCTTCCCTGGGCTGGTCCGCGCTGGTAAATCCCTTTTTGAAGATGGCCTATGTCTGCTTTTTTACCGGGGCTGCGGCCGCCGCCGAAGACGACGTAATACTGCGCTTCAACGATCTCTGGATGCAGTACGGCGGGCGGCTTTACACCCCCTGGGCCTCCCGCGAAGGGGGAACGGACTTTACCTACTGCCTGGGCACGGAAAATTCCGCCGCCGGCCTTCCCTTTGGCCTGCAATACGCCCGTGAAAAAAAACAACTGATGGGCGCGCCCACCACTTTCCGCATACCCGCGGGAAAGACGCGCGTCCTCCGTTACGGCACTCTTTTTGTCCCTTATGAAGGCGGGGCGCTCGACAGCGGAATCCGCGCCGCCCAAGCCGGAAGCGGCTCTTTGGCGCTTAGCGGAAAAAGCGGCGGCGCTCAGTTTGCAGCTGATCCGTCATTCAGGATTTTGAAAAAAATCGAGGCACAAGAAGAGTAGCCGCAAAAAATGTCAATGGCGCAGCGCGGCTCAGATAAAATACATATACGATTCATCCGGATCGGTGGTACCCACGAGGGACGCGAGTGTTTTACGGTCGATTACGGCGGCGATGCGTTCATTGAGGCGGTCAAAAACCGTGGTCCTGATGCAGCGCTGGAGTTTTGTTTCTTTTACTCCGGGGAGCGGGTTGTCCACGACCAGCATGTCGCCTTCCAGAACGCGCAGGGCATCGCCTATGGTAATGTCCCCGGCTTTCCGCGCCAAAGCGTAGCCGCCTGAGGAGCCTTTGACCGAGCGGATAAAACCGGCGCGGCGGAGGATCACCGCCACCTGCTCAAGATAGCGAATCGAAATGCCCTGCCGCCCGGCGATACTGGCCAGCGAAACGTGATTCTCATCGGGGTGTTCTGCAAGGTCAATGAGGAGCCTCATCCCGTAACGGCCTCTGGTAGAAATTTTCATATCGCGTATTCCATTTGATCCATGTGCTCATAGGCTTCAACCAGATCCTTTAGACTGATTGAATCCACGCAGGCGGATATTTTTTTATAGAGTTCGCTCCAGGTGTGCCGTGAAGTGCAAGTGTCCACAACCGGGCAGTTACGCGAATTAACACATTCCGCCGGCTCCAGCGAACCTTCCATCACCCGCAAAATATCGCCGACGCTGATTTCCTCAAGGGGCCTGCCGAGGAGATAGCCCCCCTTCGGCCCCCGCAGTCCCTGAATGATCCCCGCGTGGCGCAGCGGGATAAAAAGCTGTTCAAGGTAACCTTCGGAAAGGCCGGTGTCTTCGGCGATGCCCCTCGTGCTGGCGTACTGCCCCTGGGGAAGCATCGCCATGTAGAGCAGGGCCTCAAGCGAATAGCGGCCTTTCGTGGATATTCTCATTATTACGCCTCCGTTGTTTGCAAATATTCAGGCCAAGGCCTGCTCAAAATCCTCAAGCAAATCTTCCGGATCTTCCAGTCCGGGTGAAATCCTGATCAGCGTATCGGTGATGCCCAGCCGTTCCCGTTCGGGCCTGGGGATTGAGGCGTGGCTCATCCTGACCGGATAAGAAGCGATGGTCTCCACCCCGCCCAGGCTTACCGCGGCTGCGGCGAGCTTTGTCCGCCTGAGAAAACCGAGGGCCTGCTCCACGGTTTTTGTCTTGAAGGAAAAAACCGCCCCGGCCCCGGATGCCTGAGCGTCGTGAACCGCCTTCCCGGGATGATCCTCAAGGCCGGGATAGTAGACCGCATCCACATGGGGATGTTCCCGCAGGCGCCGGCTTAAAAATTGGGCCGCCGCCTGCTGCGCGTCAAGCCGCACCTTCAGCGTTTTAATTCCCCGAATCACCAGCCATACGTCCCAGGGACCGGGTACCGCGCCGAAACCATTCTGCACCGCGTAGAGCCGCTTCCCCAGCTCTTTGGTGGCGGTAACCGCCAGCCCGGAAATAACATCGCTGTGACCTCCGAGAAATTTCGTGGCCGAGTGGAGCACAATGTCCGCGCCGAACTCAATGGGCCGCTGCAAATAGGGGGTCATAAACGTATTGTCCACAATGGAAAGCAGCCCCGCTTCTTTGGCGACGGCTATGCAGGCTTTAAGGTCGGTGATTTTAAGCAGCGGGTTTGAGGGCGTCTCAAGGTAAACCGCCCTGGTGTTGGGCTTTATCGCCGCGCGGATTTGCTCCGGCCGGGAAGCGTCAGCCGCAGTCAGTTCAAGGCCCCAGCGCTTAAAAAAAGTATTGAGTATCCGGTAGCTGCCGCCGTAGATATCCTCGGCGGCGACAATGTGATCCCCGGCGGAAAAAATCCCCAGCGCCGAGGAAACCGCCGCGATGCCGCTGCCAAAAGCATAGCCGCATTCTCCCCCTTCAAGGCCGGCGATAATTTCTTCCAGGGCGCTTCTGGTAGGATTCCCCGAACGGGCATAATCGTACCGGGGAACCCGCCCGTCCGCCGGATCGGCAAAGCAGGCGCTCTGATCAAACGTGGAAGTCTGTATCAACGGAACCCCCAGCGCGCCGCTTGACGGGTCCGTATCGTGGTCGTTATGTATCAGCCGGGTACTCAGTTGCATATTCTCTTAACTCCTACCTTAATTGTAGGATATTATTGGGATTTTCACAACCCTTCGACAGGCTCAGGACAGACGGATATCCCCGAATCGCGCGGAAAGAACGCAAAGTCCACTCACCTTTTTTCCGGCGTTGGCGGAGTAAAGACTTGCTGCATGGGGAAGGGCAGGACATCGTCAATATTTGAGCGTCCGGTGAGGGCCATGATGAGCCGGTCAAGACCGAGGGCGACGCCTGAACAGCGGGGGAAAGGTTTGCCCGCCCGGGGCAGAAAGTGTTTCCAGTAAGCGGCGTCCACGCGGTGCTTCACTGCGGCGGACTGTTCTTTCGCGGCGGCCTCGCTTTCAAAAAAATCGCGTACCTTCGCCGGATCGGTTTCCTCCGAATAGCAGTTCGCAAGCTCAACGCCCTTAAAGTAGAGTTCCCAGCGTTCAACGGTTTTGCCCGTCAGTCCGCCGGAGCGCCGCGCGAGGCAAGGCACAAAGGCGGGGTAGTCAAGCAGGGCGGCGGGCTTTTCCTGTCGCAGGCGAGGTTCCACCGCGTGAATAAAAATTAAATCGTAGAGCGCGGGAATATCCAGGCCCGGCAGCGGCTCCAGCCCCAAACGGCGGGCCTCTGCTTCCATGCCCTCCCTGCCCGCGGCCGCCTCGAACAGATCAAAACCGGCCCAGCGGCCAAAGGCTTCCGCCACCGTTATGCGCTCAAACGGCGGCCTCAGGGATTGTCCGGCGCTTTCGGCCAGATACGCGAACAGGTTTTCGGTCAAGGCAAGTGAATCCAAATAATCCGCGTCCATGGTGTAATATTCCAGCATGGTGAATTCGGGGCTGTGCAAATGGCCGGCGGATTCCCCGTTACGGAAACATTTGCAGATCTGGTACACGCTTGCGCGGTGTTGGGCGATGATCCGCTTCATCCAAATTTCAGGCGACGGGATAAGCCAACAGGGCCGGCTTTCGCATCCGCCGCCGCGCGGGACCATGCGGCGGGTTTCAAACACCTCAAGGCAGGATTCGGGGATGAGGTCCGGAGCCAAAAGGGGGGTGTCAAGCTCAAGATAATTTCGGTCATCAAAAAAAGAACGGACCCGCCGGATAATCCGCGCGCGCTCTTTAAGCATTTCCAAATCCAACTGCGTATGCTCCTGTTATTCGAAAGTCTGGTTTAATATCCCGGAGCTCTGCTCCGGCTCAAATGCCGCAACGCTTACAAAAATTTGATATTAAACCAGACGTTATAATAAACTTCCTATCGAACGAGCCTCCGATCGAACTAATGCAACGCTAAAGATACCGCGGAGCTTGCTCCGCGGAGGCTTATTACGTCAGGCGCGTAACGGTTTCTTTCCATTGGCGGCCCCGGTCAAATTCGTTGAGGAACATGCCAAAGCTCGTACAGCCGGGGGAAAGCGCTACCCGGTCGCCGGGTTTGCCGGCTTCCAGGGCGGCGCTCACCGCCTTGTCCAGCGAGTCAAAGGGGCCCCGGTACGCGAGGCCCGTCCGGTCAAGCAGGCGGCGGAGTTTTTCGCTGCCGTCACCGGCCAGGAGGATTAGCGTCTTTGCCAGGGGAGCGGCCCGCGCCAAAGGGGAAAAATCGAGGTTTTTGTCGGCGCCGCCGGCAACCAGTACGAGCGGGGCGTCCTTGCCCAGCGCTTCCACCGCGGCGGCGGCGGCTTCGGGAATGGTGGCGGCACTGTCGTTGTAAAAGTCTATGCCTCCGGCCCGGCGGAACAATTCCAGCCGGTGCTCAATACCGGGGAAGTTCCCCAGGGCCTCGCGGATACGCGCCGCTTCCAGCCCCAGGCCGAGCAGGGCGAGAGATGCGGCAAGGAGGTTCTTCTTCTGGTGATAGCCCGGCGTAAGCAGCCGGGGCGGGACCAACTCGGCAAGTTCCCCCTCGGCAAGGCCGGGAGAAGCGAAACCGTAGAGCCGCGCGAGGCCCGGCCCTTCGGGGCTGTTAAACCAGCCGCCCGAGATTCCCTCAGACAGCGGCGCGTCGGCATACCTGAGGGGGCGGCCCCTGCTTTCCGCGTGAAAACTCCTCCCCCACCCGTTGTCGGCGGCAACGGTAAAGTCCGTTTCGTCCTGCCCCTGATAGATGATCCGCTTGTCGGCGACATAGTCTTCCATTGTCGCATAACGGTCCAGATGATCCGGCATGATCGCGGTCAGCACCGCCGTTTTAGGCTTCAACAGCGGGCCGCCGGTTTTGCCGCCGCTGTCCGTCCTCAGGCGGCCTTTGAGATCCCCCAACTGCCAGCTTGATAGTTCAAGCACCACGTCGTCTTCCCTGTTCAGATCGTCAAGAAAGGTGAGGGGCGATACGGTAATGTTGCCGCCCAGCCATGCCTTGCCCGGCGGGGCGGCCTTATCCGGCGGCGCGGAAGAGCGGCCATCCGCGGCGTTTTCCCGGACTTTGCCCAGCGCCCAATGCAGGGCCGAAGCGGCGCAGGACTTGCCTTTGGAGCCGGTCACCGCGGTAAGGCGGGCGGGAGAGGCCGCCAGAAACAGGGAAATATCGGTTTCAATCCGTTTGGCGAGCCGCAAACAGGGAGAGTCCGGCCGCACGCCGGGGTTTTTTATCACCATGTCGGCGCTTTTGAAATCGCCGGTCTCATGGCGGCCCAGTACGTAACGGACGGAAGCCCCGCCGGACGCGGTCTCAAGCCGCTGTATTGAGGGGGCCAGGACCCGTTCATCCCGCAGATCGGTAACGGTAAGTTCCGCCCCGTGACGGAGCAGGTAACAGGCGGCCTCAAGACCGCCGCCGTGCAGCCCAAGCCCCATTATCAGTACTTTCATTCCCGCAAATTCCATGTTATGGTATATACCATGCAAGCAGGAGCCTGTAAACGGGGGGGTCATGTCTCAGAATGAAATTCCCGGCGCCGCCTCGGTACTCACCGATACCGGCAAACCTCAGAATTTCGGCTGGTCACGGCAGGCGGGGCTTTTTTACGATCCTGTCCTGGTCTGGGCGCCCCGGCGAAAAATATCCGAGTCCGATCGCTATATTGTTTTTACCCCCACGCACATGGTTACTTTTGAAGTCAAGGATGACGGCTACCTGGGCCACATGGGAATCTCGGTGGTATCCCTGCGGGACAAAAAAAGGTCAACGCAGGCCTTTCAGACTCTGCTCCCCCTTGGCTCTTATGAAATGCCCACCGGCAGCGAGAGCGGCGCCATACGTTACCGCCGCTACAAGACGAGCGTCGATTTTGTTCCCATGGGAGGAGGCGTGAGGATAGTCAGGGTGGACGTTCCCAGGTTTGGCCACCACCGGCACCTCAGGGGGGAACTGGTGTTGACCGGGCCGGTTATGGCGGAATCCCTGGTAACGAACATGGGCTGGCGCGGCAACAAAAACGCCTTCAGGTATTCCCGCCGCTCCCCCTGGTATACGGTTGAGGGGGTGATTCAGTTCGGCACGGCGGAAATTGTTTTTACCAGGGGAAAAGCCTGGGGGATTTTTGAGTGGAGCCGGGGCGTGCGTCCGCGCGCCGATGTCCGCTATTGGGCCGCGTCCTGCGGCATGAGCGAAGGCCGGCTTGTCGGCTTCAGTGTAGGCTACAGCTCTGCGGATTCTTCGGCGGGTACTGAAAACGCCTTTTTCACGGACGGCAAACTCCACAAACTTGATCAGGTAACTTTTCACATCCCCCCGTCAAACTGGCTCACCCCCTGGCGCTTCACCAGTAACGACAACCGCCTGGAAATGAGCTTCACCCCCCAGCAGCAAAGGATCGAGCGGCGGAGCCTGTTCCTCCATTCCTCTGTCCGGCGGCAGGTAGCCGGTTTCTTTTCAGGTAAGGCGATTCTCGATGACGATTCGATCATGGAGTTTAACAACATCACCGGTTTCGCCGAGCGGAACAGGATGCAATTTTGAGCTTTTCCCAAGACCCGGTTGGTTTTGGGGAAAAATTACACTGGTATACAATTGAGGCTGTTTCAAAACTTCAGTTTTGGAACAGCCTCAATTGACAGCTTTTTTGTGAATTATAGTCGAATCATGAAAGTAGACACGATAATCCATGGGGATTGCATCGAAAAGTTGAAAAATATTCCCGATAATTATGTTGATCTCATCTTTGCTGATCCGCCGTATAATATGCAGCTCAAAACTGTATTGTATCGTCCCAATAATACTAAAGTAGACGGTGTAGATGATCATTGGGATAAATTCGATTCATTTAATAAATACGATGATTTTTGCATTGCATGGCTTACCGAGTGCCGCAGAGTGCTAAAAGAAACCGGCTCAATTTGGGTAATAGGTTCTTATCATAATATATTCCGTATAGGAAATATTATGCTTAACCTGGGATTTTGGATCCTCAACGATGTTACCTGGCATAAAACCAATCCAATGCCCAATTTTTTGGGTACCCGTTTTACAAACGCCACAGAAACACTGCTTTGGTGTTCTAAAAGCGCGGAAAGTAAAAAATATACTTTTAATCACAAAATAATGAAAAAATACAACGGTGATAAACAAATGACCTCTGTTTGGCAAATTGGTCTGTGTATCGGCGAAGAAAGAATCAAGGGTGCGGATGGGAAAAAAGCACATTCTACCCAAAAGCCTGAAGAATTATTAAAAAGGGTTATTCTGTCATCAACAAACAGGGATGGCATTGTTCTCGATCCGTTTTTTGGCACAGGTACAACGGGTGCTGTGGCAAAAAAATTGGGCAGAAAATATATTGGCATAGAACGTGAGCAGGAATATATTGATATTGCCCAAAAAAGAATCGACAGTATTAATGTCTTATGGAAAGAGGCGGATTGGGTTGAAGAAGAAAAGGAAAACCGATGAGCCGGTCCCAAAACCGTTTACTTTCCCGTCCGCGGGTAAAATGAGAATTCCTGCGGCCTACAGAAAATCCCTATACGTATAAAACTTGAGTTTCAGCTCACGGGCGGTTTGCAGCACATATTCAAGCCGCTGTGGCTTGATGCCCCATTGGGCGGTATCCGCAATTTCGTGGGTGGTAAAGGGAACGACGCCGCCGATGAATTTAGCGGCAAGGAGCAGCAGGCGGATACTCCGTTCAAAGCAGCCGTCGTCCGGATATATGATGTTGTCAATGGCCTTGGACACAATGTACCCGCCGCGTACGGTTTCCGCGTCGTAGAGGCGGTAGTTGGCGCCGTAGCCTCTGGTTATTTTGAAGACCGGCGCCAGAGCTTCCTGCATCCATGGCTCGGAAAAACCGTAGGGCCAGGCAAAGGCGCTTAAAGGAATGCAGGCGATACGGAAATCTTCCGCGGCCTCAATGGTTTCGCTGTCAAATACTTCGCGGGATACTTTGGTCAGGTTATAGTGGTTTGTACTATGAAAACCGATGTCGTGGTTTCGGCGCAGGGCTTCATCGCAAAAACCGGCAACGACGTCTTGCGTACCCTGTACAAAAAAAGTGATCCGCGCGCCGTACTGTTCAAAGAGGTCGAAGTGACGCCACCAGCTCTCCTGATAATCGTCGTCAAGGGAAAGAAGCAGGCCGGTTTCATCCTCGACGGAACTCCAGAAAAGTTCATCGTTCCGGGAAAAGCCGCCGCCTGATTCTTCCAGGAAAAACGGAATGCGGAAACTGTTGTCGCCGGTTTTAGCGGCCGAGGCCAAATCGTAGACAACCGAAAAATCGTACCCATCAACTTGACATTCGCCGGTAACAACAATCTCCGGCATGTTTTTTTCGACAGCGGCGGCCGCGCTGCCCTCGTTCAGCTGAAAAGATTTTTTGACCAGCGGCGAATTGTTTTTGACATGCAGCAGGGCCTGCTTAAAGGCTTCGCCCGGTTTGTCGGGCGGCGGTACATCCACTACAGGGGGCACGGCCTCAGTCTGAACAGGAGGCGGCCGGCTGGCGCAGGACAGCGGCAAAACGACGGTAAGGACACATAGAAGGACACGAAAGTATTTCATTAAAATCTCCGCTGTGCTATGATAGCATATATGAGTTCCCTGCAAACAGTGTTTTCTGTGCTTAAAGAGGCCCAGGCCCGCCTGGCGCTGGAAAACCGCGCGGCCAAGGACAAGGCCCTTGCCGCCGCCGCCGCCGCCATTGATCGGGACCGGGCCGCCGTCCTGGCCGCTAACGCCCGCGATATTGCGAAGGCCCGCTCAGGCGGCATGAAGGAAAGTCTGCTCGACCGCCTCCTCCTGAATGATAAGCGGATAGACGGCATTATCGAAGGGATTGAGATTGTTATCGCCCAGGAAGACCCTGCCGGCAAAGTGCGCGCTGGCTGGACTTTGCCCAACGGCCTTTTGATTGAACAGGTCACGGCCCCGCTGGGAGTGGCGGCGATCATCTACGAGTCGCGGCCCAACGTTACCGCCGACTGCGCGGCCCTGGCCTACAAGGCGGGCTGCTCGATTTTACTGCGGGGTTCTTCTTCGGCGCTGGAGTCGAACAAGGCGCTCGTAAAAGCGATTAAGGCGGGCATTGAGGAAGGCGGCGGCATAGCGGACGCGGTTGCCCTGGCGGACTCAGGCAGCCGGGACGAGGTAAGTGAAATCCTTGAAGCGAGGGGCTGGATCGACGTGGTGCTTCCCCGTGGCGGCAAAGAGCTGATCCGCCGCGTGGTGGAACATGCCCGTATTCCGGTAATTGAAACCGGCGAAGGTAACTGCCATATCTATGTTGAGGGCAGCGCGGACATTGAGCGCGCGGTTGAAATTATCGCCAACGCGAAACTGCAAAAGCCCGGCGCGTGCAACGCTGTGGAAACCCTGCTGGTGCGGCGGGACGCGCTGGCGGCGCTCATGCCCAGGCTGGCGGCGCGTTTTGCCGGCAAGGCGGAACTCCGTTGCGACGCCGACGCCCGTGCCGCGATTTGCGCCGCCGGCGGGGACGGTGATGCCGTCCGGCCCACGGGCCTGGTTCTCAAGGATGCAGACGAAGCAGACTGGACAACAGAATTTCTCGATTACATTCTCGCCGTCAAAACCGTCGACTCCTGCGATGAGGCGATCCGGCACATCAACCGCTGCGGAACCAAACACTCCGAGGCGATCCTCACCAACGATTTACAGGCGGCGGAACAGTTCCGCGCCCGTGTGGACGCCGCCTGCGTGTACGTCAACGCCTCCACCCGCTTTACCGACGGCGGCGAATTCGGCTTTGGCGCGGAGCTGGGGATCAGCACCCAGAAGTTTCACGCGCGCGGCCCCATGGGGCTTGAAGCCCTCACCACCATAAAATACCTTATCAGCGGTTCGGGACAAATACGGAGTTAGGTGAAAATGATAGCACGGCTCATCGCTGATGCGCGGAAAATAGTATGCAAATTCGGTTCCAACACCCTTGCCGACCGGGACGGCAGGATAAACTCCGCCTTTCTCGCGGAATTCGCCGAGCAGGCCGCGGCCTTCAAGCGGGACGGCAAACAGATCGTTATCGTGTCATCCGGGGCGCAGGTGGCGGGGCTTTCCACCATGGACAAATGGGCGCGCAAACGGGACATCCACTACCGCCAGGCCCTCTGCGCCGTGGGCCAGGTAGAACTCATGGGCGCGTGGCGGCGGGCCTTTGAACAGAACGGCCTCCGCATCGCTCAAATCCTTCTCACCCAGGACGACTTCGGCGATCCCATCAGAACCCTCAATATGCGCAACACGCTTTTCACCCTTGTGGACGAGGGCATCATCCCCATCATCAACGAGAACGACACCGTTTCGGTAGAAGAAATCAAAATCGGCGACAACGACACCCTGGCGGCCCAGTCGGCGATCCTCTGGAGCGCCGATCTCCTCGTCCTTTTCAGCGACATCGACGGCCTGTACACCAAAAACCCCAAAGAGTTTCCCGACGCCGTCCTGGTGGAAGAAGTCCGGAATATTGACGGCATGCGCAAAAACATCAGTACCGGCGCGGCGAACAATTTCGGCACCGGCGGCATCGCCACGAAACTCGACGCGGCCCAGCGGGCCTTTTCCTACGGCATCCCCACAATTTTGGCCTGTGGCGGCAAACCCCGCAGCCTCGAAGCGCTCGCCGCGGGAAAGCAGAAAGGCACGGCCTTTTTGGTTGAATGACAGGCGGGAGGCATCGGCAACAAAGCTGCCGCGCCGGCCTGGCGGAACGGAACCCGAGCCGCTTACCGGCCCGGTCTGATGTAAGGCAGAAAAGGCATATACAGACATGTTATGCGCAATTGCACCTATAAAATTGTTAAAAAAGGCTGATGTTTTGATTGACATTATATAAAACTCAGGTAAAATATAAAATATATTTTGGGAGGTAAATTATGAATAAAATATATTTTTTTGCAGCTTTTGTATTTCTAACGGCATTTATATATCCTGATGAAAATTATATTATCGAACGTTCTTCCTTTGATTTAATCTTAAACATTGACGAGGAAAATTATTGGCAAGGGACAATCCCTCAGAGCCCATATATTATAAATGGAAATTATGTTCAATTGTATCCCGGAGAAACCTTGTTTCTTGAAGCTGAATTTCTTGAAAATAAAATAATAAAGTTATCGGTTGTAAAAGAAATATTAAATGAAAATAATACAATAGCTATAGAATTTAATCAAATAAAAAAAAGGTGAAAATGAACGAATACATGATTTTATGATGTTAAAAATTAGGAATCCATTTAATAGCGATATGGAATACAAAGCAGATATTTATTTTTTTTAATATAACAGGTGGATAAATACATCAATAATTCCAGTTAGAGCCGGGCTTTTATCATATGAAAGTTGGCCGGACATTATAGTAACAATAGTTTTATATGATACATAAAAAATGATTTAATCCCTTGGGGGTTTAATTCCCTGCCCCTTGGGGCGGGGAATTTTTATTACCAACTCATGTTACGCAGGGGGTATTTGATAGCCCAAAATAATCCGAAATTTATGCTAAATTTACCTGTATTTGACCGTTTTTGACGAATTTTCAGCATTCTTCAGTGGCTCGTGCGTAACATGAGTTACCAATTTCCTGTAAGCGTTGCTTTATTCGAAAGTCTGGTTTAATACCCCGGAGCTCTGCTCCGGCTCAAATGACGCAACGTTTACAAAATTTTGGTATTAAACCAGACGGTATAATAAATTTCCTCTCGAACGAGCCTCCGTTCCGGTACAACCCAACGCTAAAGATACCGCGGGGCTTGCCCCGCGGAGGCTCATTTTGAGCCGCAGCAAGCATGGCTTGCCTTGGGGTATTAAACCAGACTTTCGAATCAATCTGCTGCGCTTGCGGTTTGCCGCGCTCAGTCGTCAATCACCGTAACCCTGGTGGCCCGGAAGCGGGGAGCGTCATCCCGCTTGCTTCGTTCCTCGTCTTCCTCAACCGTGTATTTCACCTTCATGCCGTTAGACAGATCGGAAAAATCACGGTTGGTGAGCATGCTGTAATGGAAAAAAATATTGTTCCGTTCCTCGTCTTTTATAAAACCAAACCCGTTAGGATTGATGCTGACAATGACGGAAGTAAATTCTTCTTCCTCATTGATTTCACTTTCAGGCTTGAAGTTAAACACAACGGGTATTTTTTCAAAAGTCCGTTCAGGTACAAATAAGTTTTTAATAAATTCATTGTTGTTTTGTTCGACTCTCTGGTGCATTTGCACAGGATAAAAAACTTCTTCCAGCAAATGCCTGGATGTTCTTGTTTCCACCATATCGCCTCTTTCATTATGGTAGGAAAAATCCCAGCAGATAAGCATGACCTGGGTGCCTAGGGTGTGGAGCTTACGGACCAGCGGAACATAATCACCGTCACCTGCAACCAGGACGAGAATGTTAAAGTGCTTGTATATGGCAAGCTCGTAGGCCTCAAGCGCGAGCCATACGTCTATACCCTTTTCCTGGGCCACGTTGTTTTCACTGTAACGGAGCGGCAGGTAATGGGTGACAATATTTTCCCGCATCAGAATATCCTCAAAAATCCGCTCACTCTGCACTTTTTCACCCAGCTCTTTTGCGGATGAGCGGCCTTTGAAATAATGGGCGTCGATGATCTGGCATTGACGCATGTCCAGTTTGGTCTGGGCGGCCACTTCACCCCGGATAAATTCGTGCAGGCCGCTGATACTTATTCGCGATTTCTTTTCATGCTCATACTTGTAATAATTGCTGACCTTGTAAAAATAATAGCCGTCATAAAATATGCCTATTCGCAAAATGTCCAGGATATTTTTTTCAATCATAGTAACCCCTTGTAAAATAATTTTTCAACGGAACTTATTCGGAAACTGAAGTTTCCGAATAATTCTCATATACTATAAGTTGAGGCTTTTCCAAAACTTTAGTTTTGGAAAAGCAACCTTGCAATTCACAGTTTTGTAATCCTGAAAAACTGCAAGAGCCTTTGGCTCAAGCCTGTCCCAAAACCGTGCCCCGGCTATGCCGGGAACATTAGCGCGTAGTTGGGACATACCCAGTTTAGAGGATATTTTCCCTTTCGTCTACACGCGGCTTTTCGATGAGGGGGATTTTCAGTTAACGTACGAAGCCCCGCAGAATTTCCAGGACTTGAGAAAATGAAAGCCCCTCCTGGTTTTGCCGCGTTTTCAGATCCCGCAGGGTGAGCGGATCATCCGGAGGATTTTCACCGGGGATGATGATCCAGCGCCGGCCTTTTTTTTCGGCGAGCACAAACTGCTTGACCAGATTGCCGCCGGTGTCTTCGGAAAACACTTCACAGGGGATTCCCTCTTGCCGGAATTTCGCGGCAAGGGCCTGGTAAAACCCTGAACATTCCTGTTTGACGCAGGCAATGGCCACGGCGGCGTAAGAAGCGGCCACGGGACTTTTGCCAAGGCTTTCCAGAGCTGCCAGTATCCGGTCAAGACCGATGGAGGATCCGACGCCGCTGATCCTGTTTTTTGAGTAGAGGCCGGCAAGGTCGTCGTAGCGGCCGCCTGAACAGATTGAGCCGATATCGGGAAGTTCGGTGAGGAAGGTTTCAAACACCACGCCGGTGTAGTAATCAAGCCCCCTGGTGATGGAGGGGTCAAGGCTGAAAGAATCCGCCGCGCCCGCGTCAAACATGAAGCGCCTGAGCATGTCAAGCCGCTCTGATTCGGGAGAGGGGCCGCCCGAGAGCGCCGTTATGCGATCAAGGGTTTCCTCGAAAGTTTTTTCGGTATTGCCGCCGCCCGCGCCGATAAAATCGAGAATTTTTTGCGCGCAGGAATCGCCTGCAAGAGCGGCGAGGTTTTTTCGGGTTTCCTCTTCGCACACCTTTGCAAGTTTGTCCACGATACGGAGTACTTCCACCGATTTTTCGCCGGCGCCTATGTGGGAAAGGAAACGGTTAAAAAGGCCCCGGTGGTTCACATGGATCCGCACGTCCGTTCCCAGGGCGAGCAGGGTGGCGCGGATCATGAGGAGGATTTCAAAATCCGCAGCGGCGCTGTCGCTGCCGATAATGTCAAAGTCGCATTGGGTAAATTCCCGGTAGCGTCCCCGCTGGGTGTTTTCGCCCCGCCACACCTTGGCGATATGGTAACGCTTAAACGGGAAAGTAATTTCCCCCTGGTGCAGGGCCACGAAGCGGGCAAAGGGAACGGTCAGGTCGAAGCGGAGGGCCACGTCCCGGCCGCCGTTATCTTTGAAACGGTATATCTGTTTTTCCGTTTCGCCTCCTCCCTTGCCCAGGAGAATTTTGGCGTATTCCAGAGCGGGGGTGTCAATGGGGACAAAACCGAAAGAGCGGAAAGAGGCCTCAACCTGTTCGGTTAAATGCCGGCGCGCCATTTCAGCCGGGGGCAAAAAGTCCCTGAAGCCTTTCAGGACTTTGGGTTCAATAAGGGAAGCCATGATTTACCATTGTGCCACAACGGCCTTCCAAAAACAAGTCGTGCTGGTCTTTCCTCTTCCCCCCTCCGGCCATTCGGCCAAATCATATTGCACAAACCCGGCGCCGGGGTTACTATAATGCCATGAAAGCTTTCCCCCTTATCGCCGTACTGTGTGTCGTCTGTACGCTCTTTTCCTGCTCAGGAGAAGAAGAAATGTCTTTTGAGGAACTGGAGGCCGTCACTCCCGCGGGCCTTGAGGAAATCCTGGCAAAGACGCAGAACAAGCCCTGGCGGGGCGAGGACTTCGCGCCGGGCAGGCTGGGAGGGACATGGTATTCGGTAATGAACGAGGATCCCAAGAGTTTCAATCTCCTGGTCGCCGAATCAGACTCGAGTACGTCGGCGGTGGTGTCCAGTATGCACGATTATCTTTTTGATTACGACTTGGTACGCCGCGAGTGGAAACCGCGCGTCGCCTCGTTTGAGGTAATCGCCGACGAAGCGGCCGATACGCTCACGGTGCGCTGTACCCTGCGGGACGATCTTTACTGGAGCTATTACAATTCGGACAGCAAAATAAAAGTCACGAGTGACGATGTGGTCTTCTGGTACAACGAGATCAGCGGGGACGAGACCATGGGGAGTTCCGCCTATTATCAGCAGTTTCTCACGATGTCCGGCGGCGGCGAGGGGCATGTTGAGATTGCGAAGATCGATGAGCGCCGCTTTGAGTTTCGTTTTCCCCGGATAGTGGCCGACCCGCTTTTGGCGACCAATATGGACTTCGGCCCCCGGCACATTTACGAGCCGGCAAAAAGGGCGGACGGCGCGCAGGGCGTGCGGGACGTGTTCAGCGTCGCGTCCGACCCCAGGGAGATTCCCTCCATGGGCGAATGGTTTCTGGTTGAATACACCTCCGGCCAGCGGCTCGTATACAAACGGAATCCCGATTACTGGAGAAAAGACACAAACGGCCTTTCCGTTCCCTATATTGAAGAACAGATCGTCAGGATCATCCCCGATGAAAACACTCAGTTCCTCCTGTTCAAGGAAGGACAGACCGAAACTTACCGCTTACGGCCAGAAGACCTGGACGACCTTGTGATCCGCGGACAGGAGGGCTACACGGTGTTCAACGCCGAAGGATCCCTCAGCGCCGCTTACTGGACATTCAACCAGAATGTCAAAAACCGGGAAAAGCCCCAATACGAGTGGTTCACCCAAAAGGAATTCCGCCAGGCCATGAGCTGCCTGCTCAACCGGGAGCGGATCATCGCCCAGGTTTACCGGGGGCTGGCCGAGCCCAAACTCTCGGTCTTCCCCGAACCCAATCCGTATTACAATCCCGATATCGAATTTCAGTATCTCTACGATCGGCAAAGGGCCGAAGATCTGCTCGCGTCCATCGGCATCAAGCGTGACCGCAGGGGAATCATGCGTGACGCAAAAGACCGGGCCATTGAATTCGATCTTTCCATACGCTCGGAAAGCACGATCAACAACGACATCGCTTCTATTATAAGGGATGAACTTTCCAAAATGGGGATCAAGGTGAATATCCGTATCCTTGATTTTCAGAAACTCGTGGAGATTTTGATGCAGACCTTTGAATGGGACTCCATGATAATGGGGCTTTCCGGAACGAATATCTTCCCCAGTCAGGGAAGCAATGTCTGGCCCTCGTCGGGAAATCTGCACATGTGGTATCCCAATCAGAAACAGCCCGCCACCGAATGGGAGGCGCGGCTTGACTATCTCTACAACGAAGGCTGTTACACGATAGACAGGGAAAAGGCCCAGGCGATTTGGGACGAGTTTCAGCAAATAATTCTGGAACAGTGTCCGCTTATCTCCCTTCTGCGTTCCCGCAGTTTCTGGGCCATTCGTGACCGCTGGGATTTCAGCAACGTGTACTACGACAATCTCAACGGCGCCGAAACCACGCACATCTTTATCAAGCAATGAGTGCTGCATAATGAGCGGCCTGAACCCGGGAAAAATATTTGCCCCCCTGTTAAGGCCCTTCTATCTTTTTAAGCGGAGGATGCCGCTTCTCTCGTATGTTTTGAACCGGATTCTTACGATGACGGTGATGCTCTTCCTCCTGGGGCTGGCGGTTTTCGCGCTTATGGAGCTGGCCCCCGGCGATATTGTCGATCAAATTATGCTGCAGCAGATTTTCAGCGAGGGCCAGGGACGGGCGAGCCGGGACTTGCGGGGGCTTAACACGGAGCAGCTTGCCGCGAGGCGCGCCGAGCTGGGACTGAACCAGCCTTTTTACGCGCAGTACTTCCGCTGGCTTAACCGCGTGATCGTCCACCACGATCTGGGGGTGAGCCTCATCTCCCGCGCCCCGGTTTCGTTTCTGATTGCCTCGCGGCTCGTCAATTCGCTGTTGTTAAATATAATATCTTTGGTATTAATCACTTTCTTCTCTTTTGTGCTGGGGGTCTATTTTTCCGCCAAGGCGGGCACCGGCGTTGATGTAGCTGTAACGTTCTTCGCCCTCGTGCTGCACGCCTTTCCGGGTCTGCTGCTCCTCATCCTGCTGCAGTTATTCGCCTCCGTAACCGGCCTGTTTCCGGTAACCGCCTATCCTCCTTTTCCCTTTTCAGAGGCCCCGGCGCGTTTTGTGTTTTCCTACGCCCATCACATTTTCCTGCCCCTGCTCGCCGCCTTCCTCGGCGGCATCGGCGGCGCCCTGCGCATGATCCGGGCAACCATGCTGGACCAGCTCGGCCAGCCTTACATAACGAGTCTGCGCTCAAGGGGCATCAGGGAATGGCGCATCTATTTTAACCACGCCTTCCGCAACACCCTCAACCCCTATATCACCGGCAGCGCCAACCTTCTGGCAAGCCTCTTTTCAGGTTCCCTGATTCTGGAAATCATCTTCGCCTATCCCGGCATCGGCAGGCTCATGTACGAGGCGGTGATTCAGGAAGACATCAATCTGGTGCTTTCCAATATCATGTTTATTTCTTTTTTGGTGCTGCTGGGCATGGTATT
This sequence comes from Treponema sp., assembly GCA_031279635.1. GTDB lineage: Bacteria > Spirochaetota > Spirochaetia > Treponematales > Breznakiellaceae > WQXQ01. The sequence continues at coordinate 22,159 of JAITIC010000119.1, forward strand.
GGCCGACATTCTTCTGGCCCTGGTGGATCCCAGGATCAGATACGGCAAAGAATAAGAGACGGCTGTGAAACGGTTTATTGACTACGTAAAATCACGCCCCATCGCGGCGGCATCGCTTGTTGTCCTCGTTCTGCTTTACCTTATCATGATCTTCGCCGAGTTTTTTGCCCCCTATTCACCTAACGCCTCTTTTCACGACAAAAGCTATCATCCGCCCAATGTCCGTTTCTACCAGGGGAAATTGCAGGCCCAGGAATGCCGCGTCACCAATACGGTAACGTGGCGATACGTGCGCGTCCGGGGGCAGTATTCGCCGATCCGGTTTTTTGGCAAAGGGGAACCATACCGGCTCTGGGGGCTTATCCCGATGGAGCGGCGGCTGTTCGCGGCAGAAAGCGGCGCGTACCCGGTGTTTCTCATGGGCGCGGACAACCTTGGCAGGGATCTCTTTTCCCGCATCATCTACGGCTCCCGCATATCGCTGACCATCGGCTTTGTGGCAACCGCCGTTTCCCTTGCCCTGGCGGCGCTCTTCGGGGGGCTTGCCGGCTACTTCGGAGGGGCCGCCGACTGGTCTATCATGCGCTTCTCCGAATTCCTGATGCTGATTCCCGGCCTCTACCTCATCCTTTTTCTCCGCTCCCTCATGGCGTCTAACATGGACTCGGGCCAGTCCTACATGATGATAACGGTGATTCTGTCCCTGGTGAGCTGGCCCGGTTCGGCCCGCACAATCCGCGGCATGGTACACGCCATCAAGCGGGAGGAGTTTGTGCTCAACGCCCGCCTTGAGATGATCCCCCCGCCGCTTATCATCCTGAACCACATCCTCCCCCAGATAGCGAGCCTCCTTATCGTGAGCGTCGCCCTGAGCATCCCCGGCTTCATTATGACCGAAACGGTGCTTTCCTATCTGGGGCTTGGCATAACCGATCCGGCGGTAAGCTGGGGCTCCCTGATAAAGCGCGATGTCTCGACCCTGGCGAACCTGCGGGCCTATCCCTGGCTTTTGAGTCCGGTGTGGTTTCTGTTAGGTGTAACTCTGGCGTTTAACTTTATCGGCGACGCGCTGAGGGATTATTTTGATCCGTATCACACGATTTTCGCGCCGGGTCTGCGAAAACAGCGTTCTAAAAAAAGCGCGGCAAAGAGCGGCGGAGATGAGTCGGGCGGCCGCCCGGTTGATGAAGCGTCCGTCCCGCCCGCTTCCGGTACGCCGCTTCTTGAGGTCCGTGATCTGCACGTCGACTTCTCCGTATTGCGGGGGCGGGAGCTGGTTTCCGTGCGGGCGGTGCGGGGATTTTCGTTTGCGTTGAACAAGGGGGAGTGCCTTGGCATTGTGGGGGAGAGCGGCTCAGGAAAAAGCGTGAGCACGCTGGCAATTCCGGCGCTGCTGCCCCGGAACGCGATCGTGCGCGGTTCCATCCGCTATGAGGGAAACGAGCTTTGCGGCCTGCCTGCCGCCCGGATGCGGAAGTATTGGGGCAAAAAGATCGGCATGATATTTCAGGAGCCGGGGAGATCCTATGATCCGCTGCAAAACATGGGCAGCGTGTTTTTTGAAACGTTCAGGAACTGCGATCCCGCCATTACCAAAAAGAAAGCGCTGGAAAAGGCCGCTTCGCTGCTTGCCGAGACAGGCCTTGACCGGGGCAGGGAACGGCTCTCCAATTATCCCCACCAGTTCTCAGGCGGGCAGCTTCAGCGCGCCGGTATCGCCCTTGCCCTTGCCCAGGGCTGCGAACTGCTTATCGCCGACGAGCCGACCACCGCGCTTGACGTAACCATTCAGAAACAGATCATGGATCTGCTTAAAACCCTGCGCCGTACCCGCACTATTTCGATCATTTTCATCAGCCACGATATAGACCTGGTGGCGGAAATCTCCGACCGCATCATGGTAATGTACGGCGGCCTCGTGATGGAAGCCGGGACCGCCGCGGGCATCATCGGTAATCCTGCCCATCCCTACACAAAGGCCCTGCTTGCCGCATCCCCCCGCCTGGGTAGCCACTATTCCGGGGGGAAGCTCCTCACCATTCCCGGTAAAGTCACCAACCCGGCAAATCCCGAACCGGGCTGCCCCTTTGTCCCCCGCTGCCCGCGGGCCTGTCCCGAATGTGCCGGGAGCATACCGGCCCTGCGGGTGATTTCGGATAACGACGGGCACAGGCGGGAAATCAGGTGTGCGCTTGTCTCATAAAATTGACAATAGAGGCTGTTTCGAAACCCTGCGCGTTTAGCGCACAGTCAATTAGTTTTGAAACAGGCTCAATAGACTTGTTCGGAAACCCGCGGACTAAAGTCCCTGTGCGGTTATTTAAGATTTTTAACCACAGACCAAACACAGACACGGACAAGTCTGATAATTAGTGTCTGTCCATAATGTGTCTACATTATAGACAGACACTAATTAAACACAAAGGTACCGAAAGCGAAGACCGCCGCTTCTCACAGCCGTATAATCCGCGCTTCTGTCAAAACTTCCGGGCCGGTTTCGGTCATGAGGATGTCGTTTTCCAGGCGGCAGCCGCCGTGCAGGGGATCGTAAAGGCCCGGTTCAAGCGTGAAGATCATGCCCGGTTCGAGGATCCACTCGTTGTCGGGGCGCTTGCTGACGGCGGGGTATTCGTGTTCCTCAAGACCGATGCCGTGGCCCAGGGCGTGGGGCATGCGCTTTTTCGCCTTGGCGAACAGATCCTCGACCGCTGAGGCGATGCCCCTGGCCGGCGCGCCGTTATCCGCCATTGAAAGGGAAAGTTTGGCGGCTTTCTCCACAAGGCCGGCGAGTTTTTCCTGCCGGGAGTTGGCTTCACGGACAAAGGTCAGGGTTACGTCGGTAGTGTAGCCGGCCAGGCGCACGCCAAAGTCCAGAATGGAAAGGCCCGGCCCGGCAAAGGGAGAGTCGGTCCACGCGGGATAGGCGTGAATGCCGAAGCTTCGCTCCGGCCCGGCGGCCAGGGTTTCAAAGCCCGTTCCCTCGCAGCCGCCCCTGCGGGCCTCAACTTCAATGAGCAGGGCCGCGTCGGCCTCGGTTTTGATTTTGCCGGAACGCGTGTTTTTTTCCAGCAGGCCGATGAGGGCGTTGGTGATGTCCGCTGCTTTCCGGTAGATTTTTATTTCTTCGTCGTCTTTTACGGCACGGATTTTTTTTACCTCCGCGGCAAGGCCGCGCTCGCGGCAGAGGATGTCGAAATCGGTCAGTTCCCCCACGTAATTGAGAAACAGGGGATAGGGCGTAACCGGCGGTATTTCGATTTTGGAGCCGGCCGGAATGCCGAGCATTTCCGCCACGGCGGTAATCGCTTTATGGGGGAGGCGCTCGAATTCACTGTAGGGGATGATCATATCCGCGTGGGCGTAGGCCTTTGCCATGTTGATGTCCCACGGCACGAGTACGGTCTTGCGGTCCAGCGAAAGAAAAAGCAGCGCATCGCCGGGCTGCCCGGTAAGATAGCGGACGGTCTGGTCGCGGCGGCCCCCGGCATCTTCGAATACGGCCAGGGTGACGCTTTCCCGCGCCATCCAGTCAAACAGTTTTTCAAGGCGCGGCTGATACTGGTTCATTTGGCCCCCCGCTTTCCTGCGAAGATTTCGGCGGCGGCGGCAAGAATGGCGTCCAATTCCGTGTCGCCTATCCAGTAATGGGTGACAAAGCGGAACAGGCCCCCTTCGGGCGGGTTGATGAGTATTCCCCGTTTGCGGAATTGCCCGACGGTTTCCGCGGCCTGTTCACCCGCCTTGTGACTGAAAAAGACCATGTTGATATCCGCCGCGTCCGGGTCAACGTGAATACCTTCGATATTCGCAAGCCCCTGCGCCAGTTTTTTCGCCCGCGCGTGATCGGCGGCCAGGAGGGATGTATGGGCGGTCAGGGCGATGATGCCCGCGGCGGCGAGAATTCCCGCCTGGCGCATACCGCCGCCCATGATTTTCCGTTTGATGCGGGCCGCTTCCACAAAGTCTTTCGACCCGGCAAGCAGGGAACCTATCGGCGCGCAGAGGCCCTTGGAAAGGCAGTACATCACCGAGTCCGCCCTGGCGGCAATATCGGCGGCCGTGCAGCCCAGGGCGGCGGCGGCGTTAAATATGCGCGCGCCGTCCAGATGTACCGGCAGTCCCCATTCGGCGGCAATGGCCTTTACCGCGTCCATGTGCGCGAGGGAGACGACCCTGCCCGACGAGTGGGCGTTCTCAAGGCAGATGAGCGAGGTGGCCGGCGCGTGCAGGTCCTGCCTGCGCAGCCGCCGCTTTATTTCTTCCGCCTTTAACACCCCGTCCGGCGCGGGGATACAGCGGGTCTGCACGCCGGCAATCACCGCGGCGGAAGCGGCCTCGTGCACGATGATGTGGCACTCCTCCCCCAGCACGACCTCGGTTCCCCGGAGGCACCAGGTGAACAGGGCCAGTTCGTTCCCGAAAGTGCCGGACGGCACAAAGAGGGAAGCCTCCTTGCCCAGCATTTCCGCGCCGAGCGCTTCCAGGCGGTTGACCGTAGGATCGTCACCGTATACGTCATCGCCTACTTCGGCCTGGGCCATGGCCCGCCGCATCGCTTCGGTCGGTTTGGTAACCGTGTCGCTTCTAATGTCTATCATTTAACGCTCCGTTTGAACGGCGGCCGCCGGTTTTTTCCGCTCCGGCACGCGCCTGTTCTTCTTTGTTCTGGTTTTGGTTTTCCGCCAGCCGCCGTTGGTGTTGAGCAAAATCCCCCCCAGGGCTGCCGCGCCGAAACTGCCCAGCATAATACCCCAGCCGATGCCGCTCAAATGCTGCAGGGGCAGGTCCAGGTTCATACCGTAGAAACTGTAAATCAATGTAGGAATCATGAGCACTATTGAAACAATGGTCAAGCGTTTCATCACGATGTTGAGGTTGTTGGAAATGACACTGGCGAAGGCGTCCATAGTACCGGTTAAAATCGAAGAGTAGATATTCGCCATTTCAATGGCCTGCCGGTTCTCGATCACTACGTCTTCCAGCAGCTCTTTCTCGTCTTCCTTGAAGCGCATCAGCGGAGATTTTTGCAGTTTTTCCAGCAGCAGTTCATTGCTCTTGATGCTGGTGGTAAAAAACACCAGCGATTTCTGAATCGAGAGCAGTTGAATCAGTTCGTTGTTTTTGATGGAACGCTGCAATTCCTCTTTGATGATGTTGGTCTGTTTGTTCAATTCCTTGAGACACTTGAGATACATGAAGGCCCCGCGGCTCAGAAGGTTGAGTACAAACGCGCTTTTATTTTTCAGGTTGAAGCTCCGCATTCGGCTTTTAAGGAATCCGTCCAGGGCGTCGCTGGAACGCCGGCAGATGGTAACGATTTTATCCGAAAAAAGAATGATGCCGAGGGGCAGGGTGAAGAACGATGTTTCTTCGGTTTCATCAAAGACCGGCAGCCGCACAATGATGGCGGTGTACTCGTCTTCTTTTTCGATACGGGCCTGTTCGTCCGTATCCATGACGTCGGTTAACAGTTCGGCATCGATACCGAATTCTTTTTCCAGGCGCGCGATGTCCTCCCGGTTCACCCAGCGGGCGTCGATCCAGCAGTCCCTGGTGACGGTGTCGGCCTCGACAATGCCGTTCTCTCTCTGCGTTCGAATTTTGATCATAAGGGTTTCTCCTCTGTAAGTTACGAAGACGCGCTTCCGGGGAAACCTGCCGGTTCCCCGCCGGAGACCCTATGACCGTCATTTGAGACTGTCAGCAGCCGGTATTCTCCGCAGGAAGCGCCCGCCAGCTTAATACACATCGGGGTGATCTACTACCCCCGCCGTCCGAATCGGACATGGCAACCTCCTGCGTTTTTAATGAGGACTTCATGCGAAGTTCTTTTTCGATTATTTTCTTTAAATGAGGTTGTTCCAAAACTTCAGTTTTGAAACAGCAACCTTTAAAAAACGCAGTTTTGCAAGGCTGAAAGCCTGAAAAACTGCAAGAGCCTTTGGCTCAAGCCTGTTCCAAAACCGCGCCGCCGGCTATGCCGGGAACGTTAGCGCACAGTAGGGACAAACTCAGTATATAGAAAAAAGGGAGACAAGGCAAGGTCCCGCGTTAAAAGGACCGGGCGGGTACTCCCGCACGACTTGCCGAAGATAGAATTTTTAACCGTTCCGGTGTTCAATGGTTGACAGTTCGTACATATCCATACCGCCGGATACCATAGTCCTGATCTTCCGCGCCGGACTTTTAAGTTCTTTATGAACCGCGTCGCTGATGAGCGCAGGGATACCGCGGCGGGCGGCCATGGCGGAGAGGAAACGGGCGCGGACAAGCGGGCGGCCGTTGGCGGTGTAGCCGGTTTCCTCAGACCAGGAAAAAGTGCATTCCCCGAAGTCGATACCGAAGCGCCACGCGGCAAACGGGGCGCCGGTGCGCTTGCCCGAAGTTTCCGGCCCTAAGAGGGCGGCGGCGGTTTCGGCGGCCTTAAGCGCCGGGTGTTGGCCGCTGCGGGTTTTAGAGCGCTGCAGGCAAATCCGTTCGGGCGGCGAGCCGAAACAGGCCAGTACCGTGTCTCCCTCAAAAGCGAGGAGCGCCGCCCCGGCCTGTTTGAAAGCCCCGGCCGCGGCGTTTCTGAATTCCGCTGCGGAGCGCTGCGCCTGGGCGGAAGGATCTTTGTCCTCATGGCTGTAAAGGCCGGGGTTCTTGACGGCAAGCACAGCCGCCGCCACGGTGTTGATTTCAGATAACAGGGGCCGGCCCGCGCGGACAAGCTCTTTCAGGCAGGCTTTGTTCACTGCGGGCCCGTAGGTGTAACGGAAATGCCGTGTACCCCGGCGTATAATCACCAGCCTTGCGATAAAAATAACGAGCGTGCCCGCGGCGCAGGAGCCGGTGGAGATGAACGGATCTATCCAGTAAGCGGAAATGATAAAACTCCAGGCGAAACCGGCGGCGCACAGGAGCGCGGCAGCAAGGCCCGCAAGCAGCGCCGCTGCGGGCCGCAGGGCGTGTACGCAGAAGAGCATGACAAAAACCGCGGCAAGCGACCAGAAAATAGCGTAGCGGCTCCGGGTGGGAATGATGTGGCTGCCGGTCAAGAGGGCGTTGGCAAGCAGGGCCGATGTTTCCACCAGGCCGGATTCTCCTCCGGAGGGCGCGCCCATTATGCACAGGGAGGAGGCGAGGGTTTCGGCCAGGAGGCTGCGGCTTTCGATCAGCAGGCGGTGCTGTTCCCGCATGGCGGCAAAACAGCGGATCAATTCGTCGCGGAGGCCGCGCAGTTTGGCAAGCCCCTCTTCCGCCAACTGCTCGGTAGCGATAATTTCCTCGTAGCCGCCGACCAGGGTCATTTCCGCCGGGCCGTAGAGAAACTCGTCCAGGCCGGCAAGGTATTCGGCGCGGGCCGCGAGCCATGCGGCCTGTTTCTCCGCGTCCGGCGCTTCCAGCAGCGCTTCCCGCAGACTTGCCGCGTAATCCCGGAGGAAGAGCGGTATCCGCTCAGGTATGGTCTGCGAATAGATGCCGAGCGCTTCGGCATCCTGCAACAGCCGCCCCATGACCCGGTCCGCTGCCTCGTATTCCCGAAAACGCTCCAGCGCCAGGCGGCGGAAACCTTGTTTAACCGCATGGGGCTTTTCGATAAGGATGTTTCCGTTCCGGTCAAGGAAGATTCGCGTTTCAGCGCCGCCGCTTTGCCGGTTTACCAGCGCCGGCCCGCCCTCGGTCTGCTCAACAAAAGATTCTTCCCGGCGGGATTTAAGGCTCCGGTACACAATGTGTTCAATGGCGGGTTCCCCGCTTAACAGAGGGGCGATGCGCCTGAGCTTCCCGTCGCCGTCCGGCCGGGGGCGGGCGTACCAGGGAAGGGCCTCTCCTGTTCCGGAGCGGAGGTCCTTCGCCTCAAGCATTGCGCCGAAGGCCGCGGCGGCCTGGGCCACCTGAAGCGAAACGGCCTCGTCCTGCCGGATAAGGGCGGCGGAAAGGCGGTCCCTGCCCCTTTCAGCCAGTTCCACCAGATTTTCCACATAAGAGGCCGACTCCGAGGGCGGCACGGAACCTACCCGGATTGCCTCAAAAAGGTTACGGATATTTCTCCCCAGCAGCTCGTACTCGTCATTAAAACGCCGCCGTATCTCCTCATCACTCGCCGTTCTTCCTGAGTAATACCCCAGCGCCGGAACCTCCACAATAAGGCCGGACGCGCCCAGTTCATTCAGGGCCATGAGCACGGTAAAAACATCGCCGGCTTCCACCAACTCGCCGGTATCAATAAGGGCGATTTCCCTGGAAACCGGCGGGTCATCTCGCCTGTCCCGCAGAAAATCGTACACCGGCCCCAGGCGCGGTCCCGCGAGGAAATAGTTCAGCAGTACCGCCGCAAGCGCCGCTGTACAAAGCGCGGCAAGCAGTATCAAAAGGGATTGCTTTCGGGAAATAAAAGCCGCCATGTATTCTCTGAATTTCGGCTGATTCGGGCCATGTTTTGAGAAGAGAATTACGGACGACACGAACCACACATAAAGATAAGGAAGAAAAGCCGATCTCTGTGCTTCGGCTACCCGGAAATTTCAGGACTTCCCTTACCTTGCAAATTTCCCAATCAACTGCTCATAATAAACAATGAAGCGAATATTGACCCCTCCCAACAGAGGGAAGCTCATCGTATACCGCGTTATGTTCCTGTTGGTCCTGGTCCTGGCGGGCCTCCTCGCCGCCGGCACGCTATACGCGTTTCTCCGCCCCGCCGGTTCCGTCCCCCTGTTCCGAATCGGCGGCGGCGAATCCGCCAATACCGGCATCGGTGATACCGGCGGCGGCGTGGCCGGCGTGTTTACCGGCATCGGGCGCCTTAGAATCCCCCTTGCGGGCGGATCTCCCGTGCCGGCCACAATGGTGCTCTCCATTGCCTTTCCCTACCCTCCCGAAGACCGGGCCTTTACCGAGGAGCTGGCCTCCAAAGTCGGGGATTTCAGAACCATCGCCATAGAATATTTTTCATCCCTTCCCGCCGAACAAGCGATCAACCCGGACGAGAATGCCGCCAAAAGCGAAATTCTCCGGCGCTACAACGCAAGCCTGCGTCTGGGGAAGATCGAAGCGCTCTATTTCAGTGACTTGATGGTAATTGAGTAAAGGCGGCCACTGCGCCGTTCAGATCACGCACCGCATACCGGGGCTACGTAAAATAATTGAGGCTGTTTCAAAACCGTGCGTGTTAGCGCACAGTCAATTGGTTTTGAAACACAGTCAACTAACATCCGTGCAACCTTCCGGCAAATCCCCGGTCAAAATATAGACGAAAGGGAGAAAAGTGTATATAATTAGAGTCTGTCCATAATGTAGACACATTATGGACAGACTACCTTAAAACAGGCATTTTGCGCACCGTTTTGGTACAAAACGGGAGCAAATGCAAGGTCTGTCCGCAAAGTAA
>JAITIC010000134.1 GCA_031279635.1 Treponema sp.
GCGCCCCCTTGTATATTTTATTCTTCATATGCTATCATCTTGTGAGTCGCAAGTTCTCAAGATAAAAAAGATGAACCGGTAGAAAAACCTTGCATCTTGCGTTACGATGAAGTCAGCACACCACATCGGATGGCAAGAGGGGGCCTTTCTATGTTCCGGTTTATCAATGACATCGTAGAACAATTTTTGCCTTGTTTCAATAGGGCTCAAGATCATTTTAATATAATAGGCTGTTTTCTTTTTTTAGTTCAACAATGTTGTATTCCATTCCCGTGTTGCATACATCACAAAAAGCAGGATATAAGCGAAATTATACAGAAAGGTTTATCCGCGGCTTAGCGGCCCTTGCCGAAGGGGCAGACCGGGTAATGACATACCGGGCAGGAAAGGCAGAGGCCACCCGCGCCCATGCGGGTAAAGTCCCGGCGGGTCATGCGCCGGTCCGCTGCTATGACAGGCAGGATCATATCGAATACGGTGGCCGAGGTGAACATGACGCAGCCGGGAACACCCATGATCGGAACGCCGTTGTCAAAATAGGCCAGAAGAAACATAAGTCCCGGCGCCACCGGGACGCCGTAGGTAACGATTGAAGCGCCGCTCTTCTTGATGGCTCCGGGCGTCTTGTCGTCGGGATCAACGCTCATTCCCCCGGTACACAGAATCATGTCCGGGTTTTCCCGGCGGGCTTCGGCAATGGCCCCGGCTACATGATCTGTTCCGTCCGGCACGATACTGTGCTTTATAAGCCTGATTCCGTATACTTCCAGTTTTCCGGCAAGTACCGGTGTGAAGGTGTCTGTAATGCGCCCCCTGGCCAGCTCGCTGCCGGTGGTGATTATTGCCGCGCTTTTCAGGACGTAGGGCCGGACATGCATGAACGGCTTCCCACCGGATATAGTGCGCGCCCGCCGCAGTTTCTCTTCCGCAATGACCAGCGGAATCGCCTTCATTGCGGCAAGTTTATCCCCGCTTTTGACCGGACTGTAATTATGCCTTGCCGTGACGGCGAGTTCCTCAATTTCGTTTATGGCAAGGAGCAGGTCCGTGTCGTATTCAAAGAGGCCGTCAATTTGGGAAAACAGCTCTATCTTTCCTTCTTTTGGTCCTTGCCGGCTGATATTCCGCCCCCGGCACAGGACGGCCAGCGCTTCGGCGGCTTCATCTTCGTGGAGAAAGCCCGCAGGTTTTTCCCAAATATAGACATGTTCTTTTCCCATGGAGAGCAGCATGGGAATATCTTCTTCCCTGATGATATGTCCTTTACGAAACTGCGGTCCCTTCATCTCACCTTTCACAATCCGGGTGACATCATGGCACAGCACCTGGCCAACCGCTTCTTCAACCCGCATTGTCCTGATTGCCTTATTCATAGTCGGTTCCTGAAAAGATTTCTTCCCCGTATTCTGCGGGCCTGAATAGACCGTTCTTTATGAGCGCGCCCCTCTTCCTGAACAGCCATATCTCTTTATAGCATAAATATGAATAAAACCACAGATGATACGGACGAGAGCCAAAAGTCCGTGATGCCGGTGTGGTCCGTGGTTGATTTCCTGATTTCGGCGCCGGGCGCCGCTGCGTTTTTTCGGGAAAAACGCAAAAATCCTCAATCAGCAGATTATGGCCGCAGGCGATTATACTGATTACCTGTCTCAAATTGCTGTGCGGCCGTCCCTTTTCAACTGGTCTGCCAGGAGGCGTGGCGCTTTAGTGGAATGGTGTTCTTCTATAATACGCCGCCCCGGCGTTTTCTTCCCGGCCGGCCAGCAGAAAAAGCAGGTCTGAGAGGCGGTTGAACCAGGGGAGGATGCCTTCGGGCAGTTTGCCGAGGCGGTCAAGGCTGACCAGGCGGCGTTCGGCGCGGCGGCAGACGGTGCGGGCAATGTGGAGTTTTGCCGAAAGCGGGCCGGCGCCGGGAACGCGGAAAGCGGTAAACTTCGGCTGGAGCGCTTCCAGTTCTTCGATTAGGGCGCTCAGGCGCTCTTCGCCGGGAGTGGGTGCGCCGGAGCCGGCCAAAACGCCCGAAACGGTAAACAGTTCTTCCTGAATTCCAGCGATAATTTCTCCGGTCCCGGCCGCCGTCTCTCCCACCGCAACCGCGGCTCCGGCATCGCCTAGAAAGGCGTTAAGCTCGTCAATGGTACCCAGACATTCCAGCAGAGGATGGTCTTTGGGGACGCGCCTTCCGCCGATAAGGCCGGTCTCTCCGCCGTCCCCGGTTTTGGTGGTAATGCTCACGCCGGGGCCCCGGCCCTGTCAACAACCGAAAGAAAAGCCGCAAGCTCCCCGGCGGAAGCGAACTGCCCCTGAAAAAACGAAGGTCCGCCCCCGCCCTTGCCGTTGGCCTGCTCAAAAGGCCCTTTCAGCAGGGGCCGGATGTCGCAGTCTTTGGCGGAGCAAAAAGCGGCGAATTTAAGTTCCCGCTCAGAGGCGAGCACCAAAACCGCGCCGGTACGCTTCTGCGCCGCCCGCCCGATACGGAGCACTTCTTCCATAGCGGCGTCCGCATAACGTTCCACCACCGCGGCCGGCCCTTCCCGCCTGCCCGCTGCAAGCTCCGCCTTTTCCAGCAGCGCCGTGGCGGCGGCTTCGGCGGCGGCATCTGCAAGGGCGTTCACCCGCAGTTCCAGCGCCCTGGTCTTTTCCAGCAGCGCCAGCACACCCTTGCCGGTTTCTGCTGCCGGAACCTTGAGGGCGCGGGAAACAATATCGGCGTTTTCCCGCAGGCGGCGGCTGTCATGCAGCACACGGCGTCCGGCGATAAAACTCACCCTGGTCATGCCCTTGTATTTTTCGGCGCCCAGCACGCGCAGCGCCCCGATTTGGCCGGCCGATGTACAGTGCGTGCCGCAGCAGGGCGAAAAATCATTCCCCGCTATTTCCACGACCCGTATCACTTCCTCGTCCCGGGGCGGAACCTTACGCAGGGGAAAACTCGCCGCATCTTCAGGCGGGCACAGGTGGATAATCACCGGACTTTCCCGCTCAATAGCGTCCGCTGCCGCTTCCTCAACCGCGGTGAGCGTGCCGGCGGCAATTTCCTGAGCGTCAACGTCGATGGTGTTGACCTCGTCGCCCAGGTGCATTGAGACCGTGGGTTTTCCCGTCAGGCGCAAAATTGTCCCCGAAAGCAGATGCTGGGCGGTATGCTGCACCGTAAAATCGCGGCGGCGCGCCGCGTCAAGAACCAGCCGGGCCGGCCCGCAAAGAACCGCTCCCGCGGCAACTATATGCAGAATCTCCCCGTCCTGTTCCCGCACGTCCAGCAGGGGAATCCCGTTGATACTCCCCCGGTCGCCGCTCTGCCCTCCCCCTTCAGGATAGAAGATGGTCTTGTCCAGCACCAGCGCCACCCCGCCTGCTTCCCAGGGCCGCTCTTCTACAACAGTGGCCTCAAAAGGCTCGGCGGAGACGTAATCGTGATAAAGTCTTTCGGTACGCATAAAGGTATTATAGTGAATGAAGAGGAAAAGAAAAACCACGCATTTTACGCTATGTTTGAAAGAAGACAACTGTCAATTCTCCCCCTGTTAGAGAGAGATGTTCCAGGGGAGGAGGGCAATCCAATCATCCGGGGAAACGGCGTAAGGAAGTCGGCAGTGAAATAATCCCTTGACAGCCGGCCTAATCCATGTGATACTGCTTCACATGAAAAGAGCGGAGCCGGAGATTTTTTTCACTTTTTGCTTGCTTTTTAGTGCCTTTGCGAGTATAATCTCTCTCTCTCTCTCTCTCTCTCTCTCTCTCTCTCTCTCTCTCTCTCTCTGTATATACTCATCTGAATCTTTTTTTCCGGGGGATGACTCTGTCCGCAGGGCGCCCTCTTCCTCACCCGCATATAAAAACCGGATGCCTCCGCAGGGAGGCGTACCGGCTTTTTTAAAAAGGAGTAAGGTATGAAAAGTCCATATTCTTAACAGCGCGAAAAAGCCAAAGCCTCTTAAGGCTTAACGTGATGTGAACGAACACGTTCTCTACATTAGCACCAAATTTTTTTTTATGTGATGGAGGAAAAAGATGAAGTACATGCAAAAAATGTGCGCCGTATCGGTGTTCCTGCTGGTTGCGGCGGGAATGGTATTTTCGGGCGGGCAGAGGGCCCAGAGCAGCGGGAAAGGCTTGATCGGCGTGGTAATGCCCACGCGGTCGGAGGAACGCTGGAACAAGGACGGCAACGCCGTCAAGGAGGGCCTTGAAAAACTGGGCTACACGGTGGACCTGCAATTTTCGGATGACGACATCCCCACGCAGACCCGCCAGATTGACGACATGATCACCAAGGGCGTAAAAGTTCTGGTTATCGCGTCCATCGACGGCGGCGCACTTTCCAACCAGCTCGCCAACGCGGCGGCGGCCAAGATTCCCGTCATTTCCTATGACCGGTTGCTCATGCAGTCGCCCAATGTGGACTACTATGTGTCCTTCGACAATTACAAGGTCGGCGTCCAGATGGGCGAGATCCTCGTTACCGGGCTCAAGCTGGACCAGGCGACCGCCGCAAATCCGGTCATCGTCGAACTCTTTGCCGGTTCTCCCGACGACAACAACTCCGTCGGGTTCTACCAGGGCGCGATGGACAGGCTGAAACCCTACTTTGACCGTGGTGTGTTGAGGGTGCCCTCCGGCCAGATCGACCGGGCCGTCATCGGTACCCTGCGCTGGGACGCGGCGGAAGCCCAGAAGCGCATGGAGAACCTGCTCTCGGCCTACTACTCAGGCAATGTGGTGCTGAACGGGATACTCTCTCCTTACGACCCGATAAGCCTTTCGACCCTTGAAGCCTGCAAAGCCGTCGGGTACGGCACCCCCGGCAAGCCCCTCCCGCTAGTGGGCGGACAGGACTGCATCGTCGCTTCCGTCAAGTCCATTCTCGCGGGCGAGCAGTACGCCACGATCCTGAAAGACACCCGTTCTCTGGGCGCGGCGACGGTTGAACTGGTGAACACGATCATGCAGGGTGGGACGCCCACCGGCCTTGACACCACGAGCTATAACAACGGCGCGAAGATTGTCCCGTCCCTGCTCCTGGACTCCGTCATCGTCACCAAAGACAATGTCCAAAAGGATGTCATTGATACCGGTTATCATACCCGTGCGGAGCTTGGACTGTAAAAAAAAGACAAGAGATGGAAGATGGGCGGGGCGCTCATCTTCTGTCGTTTGTCTGACAAGAACCGTAATCACGGCTGACACACGGGAACTGCGGATACGATCACAGGAACCGCAGCCGGCGCCATAAAGGGCGGCGCAGATGAATGCGGATAATTTCCTTCTATAATCTCTGTGAACATCCGTTCCATCAGCGTAATCTGCGGTTAACCGTGATTAAGGCTGAAAGGGGATTCCAGATGAGCCTCCGCGGAGCAAGCTCCGCGGTATCTTAAGCGTTGCATTGGTTCGATCGGAGGCTCGTTCGATAGGGAGTTTATACTACCGTCTGGTTTAATACCAAATTTTTGTATGCGTTGCGTCATTTGAGCCGGGGCAAGGGTATTAAACCAGACTTTCGAATAAATGGGTACTATGCTTGTAACGGTGAATGAGAGGAGTGTTTTATGGCTGGCGAAGCGGTCTTGCTTGAAATGAAGAATATTACGAAGACGTTTCCCGGCGTGGTGGCGCTGGACCGGGTGAATCTTCAGGTGAGGCGGCGGGAGATACACTCGCTGGTAGGCGAAAACGGGGCGGGGAAGTCTACGCTGGTGAAGATTCTCTCCGGCGTGTATCCGCACGGCTCCTACGAAGGCGAGATCGTGTTTGACGAGAGGGTATGCGCGTTTTCGGACATCAAACAGAGCGAGAAGGCCGGGGTAGTGATCATTCATCAGGAACTGGCTTTAAGCCCCTATCTTTCCATCGCGGAAAACATCTTTCTGGGGGACGAGCGGGCGAAGCACAATATCATCAACTGGGACAAGACCCGTGAGGACGCGCTTGTCTATATGCGGAAGCTGGGTCTGAACGAAAACCCGAACCTGCCGGTGAACAAGCTGGGGGTGGGGAAGCAGCAACTGGTGGAGATCGCCAAGGCGCTTGCCAAGGACGCGAAGATTCTGATACTGGACGAGCCGACTTCGGCGCTCAACGAAAACGACAGCCGGCATCTGCTCCAGATACTGCGGGAGTTGCGGGACCAGAGCGACATCTCGTCTGTGCTTATCTCCCATAAGCTGAACGAGATCGCGGAGGTGGCGGACACGATCACTATCCTGCGGGACGGCAAGGCCATCGAAACGTTACCGGTGAAACGGGACGCGGAGGGCAGGGCGTCCATCAGCGAAGACCGCATCATCAAGGGGATGGTCGGGCGGGAAATCACCGATCGCTTTCCCAAACGGAACACGCCGGTTGGGGACGTGGTGTTTGAGGTGCGGGACTGGACGGTCTACAATCCGGACGATCCCGAACGGAAGAAGCTGGACGGGGTGAACCTTACCGTGCGGGCCGGGGAAGTGGTGGGGCTCGCGGGCCTCGTGGGATCGGGGCGTACGGAGCTTGCGACAAGCGTCTTCGGCAAATACTACGGCGGCCGTATCACGGGGAAGACGTTTGTCAATGGAAAGGAGGCGGCCCTTGATTCTATCCCCCAGGCGATTGAGGCGGGGCTTGCCTACGTTACCGAAGACCGGAAGGAGTTCGGCCTCGTGTTAATCGAGACGATCAAGGAAAACACGGTGCTTGCCAAGTTGAAGAAGATCGCGCGCGGAACGGTGTTCAATACGGTGATCAACGAACACGAGGAGATTCTCGCGGCGGAGCAGTACCGGAAGAAGCTCGATATTAAAACGCCGTCTATCTTGCAGGTGGCGGGTAATCTTTCCGGGGGCAACCAGCAGAAGGTGGTACTGGCAAAGTGGCTCTTCTCCGACCCGCGTATCTTGATACTGGACGAGCCGACACGGGGTATCGACGTGGGGGCGAAACATGAGATTTACACGATCATCAACGACTTGGCGGCGCAGGGTATCGCCTGCATCCTTATCTCAAGCGAGATGCCTGAGATCATCGGTATGTGTGACCGCATCTATGTGATGAGCGAGGGGCGGATCACCGCCTGTCTGGACGGCAAGACCGCCACCCAGGAGGCGATTATGGGCCACATTCTCTCCAATTAAGACGTTAATGCGGCTTTCCCAAAACCGTGCCCCCGGCTATGCCGGGAACGTGAGCGTACAGTCAATTAGTTTTGGGACAGGCTCTAATGATAAAGGTTTGAAGGAAAAGGAAAACGTAATGAACAATCTGCTTTCGATCTTAAAGAAAAATGCGCGGCAGTACGGCATGGTGATCGCGCTGCTGGCAGCGATGATCTTCTTCGGGATTCTGACAAACGGCATCTTCTTTCGGCCGGTGAACCTGACGAATCTCGTGTTGCAAAACAGCTATGTGCTGATCCTCGCGGTGGGAATGCTGCTCTGTACGCTTACCGGCAACGTCGACCTCTCGGTGGGGTCCATCGTCTGCTTCGTGGGCGCGCTCTGCGGGGTGATGATCGTTGATATGAACATGAACCCCTTCCTCGTGATGGTGATCGCGCTGCTCGTCGGAATGCTTATCGGTATGTGGCAGGGGTTCTGGATCGCCTTTGTTCACGTGCCCCCGTTTATCGCGACGCTGGCGGGGATGCTGATATTCCGCGGGCTGGGACAGGTGATCATGCAGGGGCAGACGAAGGCGCCTTTCCCCCGCGAGTTTCAGGTGATCGCATCAGGCTACATCCCCGATCCTTTGGGCGGCCTCACGATAGGCGGCACGACGTTGCATCTCTTTTCCCTCGTGATCGGGCTGGCGATTGTCGCGGTCATCATCGCCAGCGACGTGGGTAAGCGCCGGAAGCAGAAGGCGTACCATTTTGACCTGCTTCCCAGAGGCATCTGGATAGCCAAGCTGGCGGCCATCTCCGCTTCGCTCATGGCCTTTACGATTGTCTTTGCCCTCTACCGGGGACTGCCGAATATCCTCATCGTACTGGGCATCCTCATCGCGGGCTACCAGTTCATCGCGTCAAAGACGGTACAGGGCCGGCACATCTACGCGCTGGGGGGCAACGCGAAGGCGGCCAAGTTGTCGGGCATCAAGACCGAGTGGGTCATGTTCTGGATTTACACGAACATGTCGGCTCTCGCCTCGATAGCCGCGCTGGTCTTTGCCGCCCGCCTCAACGCCGCAACCCCCAAGGCCGGCCAAAACTTCGAGATGGACGCCATCGCCGCCTGCTACGTGGGCGGTTCGGCCGTCTCAGGCGGTATCGGTACCATCATCGGCGCGGTCGTGGGCGGCCTCTTCATCGGCGTTCTCAACAACGGCATGTCCATCCTCGGAGTCAGCACCGACTGGCAGCAGGCCATCAAGGGCTTCGTCCTCCTCGCGGCGGTCGCGCTCGACCTCTACTCCAAGGCGAAGAAGGGGTAGCCCTTCCACGGTATAATAAATTTCCTCTCGAACGAGCCTCCGATCAAACTAATGCAGCGCTGAAGATACGAGCCCTTGTCGCAATCCATTGAACCGCCGTGACGGGAACCGTACGCACGGTGGTCTGGGAGGACGGCTACTCAAATAATGGGCAGCCGCCTACCCCATTGTAAATGGTATCGCCGCAGTCTGGCGATCCGCCACGTCATTATCACAGTGGAATACGCACCGTCCGCAGGGTCCGTTTCCAGCGCCTTAAGCCGGCCCTCGCCGGAAAGGTCCGTGGAGATTACATTGGCGGACCAGTTCGCATAACCGGTCAGGTAAATTTTCGACACATGCGGGGACAGCCTTCAAGGCAGCGGGAAGACGCCCCGGAGGTGCATTTTTCCCGCCGCATGAAATTCAACATTCGGCAATAAGCGCCCGCAGTTTGAGTATGTAAGAAGGCTCCACCGAAAGTTCATCGAGACCCATATCGACAAAGGTTTTCGTCAGTGTAAGGTCCGCGCCCAAACTGCCGCATATGCCGCACCAGATCCCCGCCTTGTGGGCGTTTTCGCAGGTCAGCCGGATAAGGCGCAGTATCGCTTCGTGGCGGGTGTCGCAGAAGGCGACTATCGAATCGTTCTGCCGGTCCGCGGCAAGGGTGTATTGTGTCAGATCATTGGTGCCGATGCTGAAAAAATCCGCCTCTTTTGCCAGCAGGTCGCTTATTACCGCCGACGCCGGGGTTTCTATCATGATACCGACGGGAACATCGGCCTTAAAGGGAAAGCCTTTAGCGGCCAGTTCTTCCCGCGCCGCTTTCGCCAGTTCTTTGGCCCGCCTCAATTCGTCAACGGACGTTATCATGGGGAACATGATCGCCGCGTTGCCGTGCGCCGAGGCCCGGTAAATGGCGCGTAACTGGGTCCTGAAAAGATCGGGGCGGGTAAGGCAAATCCTGATCGCCCGCATACCCAGGGCGGGGTTTTCTTCTTTGGGCAGATTGAAGTAGTCAACCTGCTTGTCGGCGCCTATGTCCAGGGTGCGGATCACCACCTGGCGATCCCCCATTTTTTCAAGCACCTTCCGGTAGCTTTCGTATTGAGTATCCTCATCGGGATAATCGTTCCTGCCGAGGTAGAGAAATTCGCTGCGGAAAAGGCCGATCCCTTCGGCGTCCCCGGCAAGGGCGGCGTCGGCGTCGCTCACGGAGCCGATGTTGGCGAAGAGTTTCATGGGGCGGCCGCTTTTGG
>JAITIC010000148.1 GCA_031279635.1 Treponema sp.
CGGATTTTGTACCAGACACCCTGTCTGAGTATTCGTAATTTCCTCATATAACTAATAGGGGATTGATACGCCGTTTTGCTTCAATCAAGCCGAAAAAAAATAGAAAAAAATGTGGGGACAGACCCTCCCGGTTAATCTTCACTACCGGCAGGAGGGGATTTTCGCTATTAGAAATTTCTGAGGGTCAAGCTTAGCCCTTCAGGGCGGGGGGCGTCATTTGAAACTAAAAAAACGAATGCTCTTATTTGGAAGAGGAAATACAACTCACTGGTCACTATTCCCTGCCCCTGTTCACTCGGCGCTATAAAGGCTATACTTATTGCATGAGCGACGTTGCGGAAAAGATAATTGATGGGGAACGGCACTTTACCTACGCCGATTACAGGTCCTGGGAACTGGAGGAAGGCGAACGGTACGAGCTTATCGGCGGGAAAGCCTACGCAATGGCGGCCCCCAATGATTTCCACCAGGCGATTCTTGTGGAATTGGTCGCGCAAATGGTGGCGTATTTGCGTGGCAAACCCTGCAAGGTGCGCGCCGCTCCCTACGATGTGCGGTTGTTCTACGAGGAAGACGAAAGCGACGATACGGTTGTCCAGCCCGATATTTCCGTCATCTGTGATGAAAAGAAGCGGGGGAACGAGGGCTGCCGGGGCGCGCCGGATCTGGTTGTCGAGATTCTTTCGCCCTCGAATACCGGCGTGGAATTTATCCGCAAGTTCAACCTGTACATGAAGGCGGGAGTACGTGAATACTGGATAGTCGATCCCGAATCAAAAACCGCGCAGGTTTTTGTGCTGCGGGACGGCGCCTATGTGGGGAGGGTCTACGACTCCGGTTCATCGCTTTCTTCCGCCGTCATAGAGGGGCTTTCGATTGATTTAAGCGGCGTATTCGCCGGGTAAGCGGCGCGCCGGTTTAACGTTTACCCGCCTGTTTCCCCTCGTTCTTTTTAACGCGCAAGGGATTGAAGCGGTATCCTTTTGCCCGTTTTGGGCTGTCGGGCAAAAGATACAAGCGTAAAGCCCGGTCGCCGCACCGCGGCGATGCGCCCAATATAATAAACTCAACATTCGGCCGATTAATTTGTTGAAACGGGGGAATGCATGCGGAAATTTGAGGTTGTGTCTCCCTTTAGCCCTGCTGGGGATCAGGGAGAGGCTATCGCGGCGCTGGCCGCGGGGCTCGGGGCCGGGGATCAGTACCAGACTTTGCAGGGGGTCACCGGATCGGGCAAGACCTTTACCATGGCGAAGATTATCGAGGCGGTGCAGATGCCCACCCTTATTATAAGCCACAACAAGACCCTGGCCGCGCAGCTTTTCCGGGAATTCAAGGGCTTTTTTCCCCACAACGCGGTGGAGTACTTTGTCTCGTATTACGATTACTACCAGCCCGAGGCTTATGTCGCAAGCCGCGACCTTTACATCGAGAAAGACGCTTCCATAAACGAGGAGATAGAGCGGCTCAGGCTTTCCGCCACGAGGAGCCTTATGGAACGGGAGGACGTGATCATTGTCGCCACCGTGTCCTGTATCTACGGGCTGGCGACTCCTGAAGTGTACCGAAAGATGACCGCCTCTTTTTCCAAAGGCGACAGGATCGACGTGAACGCCCTTATGCGCCGCTTTGTCGAACTTCAGTACGAACGCAACGACGCCGTTCTTGAACGCGGCCGTTTCAGGCGGCGGGGCGATACCCTGGAAATATACCCGGCGTATCTGGAGGAGGCATACCGGGTGGACCTGGATTGGGATACGGTAACAAGAATACGCCGCATCAATCCTGTTTCAGGGGAATCTATCGAGGAGCTTGACCGGGCCATGATCTACCCGGCAAAGCAGTTTGTCATGCCGCGGGATATGATACAGGGCGCGCTTAACCGGATTAAGGAAGAACTGGCGGAGCGTTACGAGGCGCTTAAGGGGGAGGGAAAAACGCTGGAAGCCGAGCGTCTTAAAACCAGGGTGGAGTACGACATAGAGATGCTTACCGAGATGGGTTACTGTCCGGGTATTGAAAACTACTCGGCGCCGCTGGCCGGCAGAAAAAGCGGCGAGCCGCCCGATACCCTGATCGACTACTTTCCGAAGGCGGCGGACGGAAAGCCGGCCCACCTTACCTTTATCGACGAAAGCCACGTTACGCTTCCCCAGATAGGGGCCATGTACGCCGGCGACCGCTCCCGCAAGATGAGCCTTGTGGATTACGGCTTCCGGCTGCCCTGCGCGCTGGACAACCGGCCGCTACGTTACGACGAATTCGCGGACCGTACCGGCAAGGCCGTCTACGTTTCCGCCACTCCGGGCAAGACCGAGACCGAGCAGTCCAGGCGGATAGTGCAGCAGTTGATACGGCCTACGGGACTGTTGGACCCGGAAATAGAACTGCGCCCCGCCGACGGCCAGATGGAGGACATCTACGGCGAGGTCCGCAAACGCATTGCCAAAGGGGAACGGTCGCTTATCCTGACCCTGACAAAAAAAATGGCGGAGGATCTTACGGATTACCTTTCCGGCCTGGGCCTTAAGGTGCGTTACATCCACAGCGAAGTGGAAACCATTGAGCGCGTGGAAATACTGACGCAGCTTAGGCAGGGCGATTTTGACGTGCTGGTGGGGATCAATTTGCTGCGCGAGGGTATAGACCTGCCGGAAGTTTCGTTTATCGCGATACTCGATGCGGACAAGATAGGGTTTCTGCGTTCCCTTACCAGCCTGATACAGATAATAGGCCGGGCGGCCAGAAACGCGGCGGGAAAGGTGATCATGTACGCCGACAGGACCAGCGACGCCATGCGGGACGCCATCGCGGAAACAGAACGCCGCCGCGCCGTCCAGTCCGCCTACAACAGGGAACACGGCATTACCCCCACCACGGTAAAGAAGGCCATTGCCGACATTCTGAAGCGCCACGCCGCCGAGGAACAGGATGCCGCGGGAACTTCCATCGAGGTACTCAAAAAATCCTACAACGTGCTGGTCCCCTCCCAGCGCAAACAGCTTATAAAGGCCCTGGAAAGCGAGATGCTGGAACACGCCAAAAACCTGGAATTCGAGCAGGCCGCCGTGATCCGCGACGAGATTGAGCGGATAAAGGGGATAGGGAAGCAGGGCGGCTGAGGGGCGGCTAAGGGACGGCAGGCCGGCAATTGCAAAATGGCTGGAAATGGCATATAGTAGGATCGGGGCAGGGCAGTGACAAACCGGCTTAAGATTTTGAATGATTTCGCCTTTCAGAAAGCCTTTGGGGAGAAGGGAGACGAACCCCAGCTTTTGGCCTT
>JAITIC010000172.1 GCA_031279635.1 Treponema sp.
ACACATTATGGACAGACTACCTTAAAACAGGCATTTTGCGCACCGTTTTGGTACAAAACGGGAGCAAATGCAAGGTCTGTCCGCAAAGTAACCGACTTTGTGGACAGACACTAATTAAAAATTGATAATGGAGGCTTTCCCAAAACTTCAGTTTTGGAACAGCCTCAATGGAAATGAAGAAAAGGGCGCAAGGGCGAAGAAGTCCAGTCCGGTTTTCCCGCCGTGTTGCGCCACGTAAAAAACGAACCATAGCCTGCCCGCTTGCCTTTTCCCGCTCAATCCTATATAGTAATACCATCCATGAAAGCACATACACCGGGCGAGCGTATCGCCGAACTCCGTGAAACCTACTCTACCAGCAGGGAAGACCTTGCCGAACGGAGCGGCATTCCGGTCAAATTGATCGCGAAAATCGAGGATGAGGGGCACATTCCCGATCTTGCCCCCCTGATTAAAATAGCCCGGACGTTGGGCGTCCGGCTGGGCACCCTTTTGGACGACCATAGGGAATTGGGGCCGGTAATTACCAGGACGGGAGAAGCCGCTTCCTCGCCGCGCTTTGTGACCGGCCTGCCTGAAGGCGGGAGCGCGCCGGAGGCCGCGGAAAAGGGGCGGCACGGTTTGAACTTCAAGGCGCTGGCCGCGGACAAAAGCGGGCGCCACATGGAGCCGTTCATCGTGGATATTGAACCCGACGCGGTTCAGGATAAATCCGCGCACGAGGGCGAGGAGTTTATCCACATCCTTTCGGGAAACCTGCTGCTGGAATACGGGACGGCTGCGCATACCCTCAACGCCGGGGACTCCGTGTACTACGATTCAATTGTGCCCCACCGGGTGCTGAGCGCTGACGCGAAGCCGGTGCGGATTATCGCCGTTATTTATACGCCGGTCTAAAGGCAACTTATGATTCGCCTGTCCGTTAATCATCGGACTTCCAAGGAACAGTAACGTGGAATATATTGAGAAAACCCTGGGGCAGGTCTTACGCGAAAAGACCGAAGCCCATCCGGATCATGATTTTCTGGTCTACGCCGACCGGGATTTGCATTTTACCTACGCCGAATTCGACAAGCGGGTGGACGATCTTGCAAAAGGTTTCCTCGCCATGGGACTTAAAAAGGGCGACCATGTGGGAATATGGGCGACGAATGTGCCGGACTGGAATACGGTGCTTTTTGCCTGTGCCCGCCTGGGGATTGTGTTTATCACCGTCAACACCGGCTACAAAATCCACGAGCTTGAATACCTGCTCAAACAATCGGACATGACGTGCCTGTGCATCATCGACGGCTGGCGTGATTCCGATTATATCGCCATGGTAAACGAACTGGTTCCGGAACTCAAAACCGCTCCCCGGGGACATCTTAAGGCGGAGAAATTCCCCTTTCTCAAATACGTGGTTTACGTGGACCAGCAAAAACACCGGGGCATGTACAGCTTCAGCGAGCTGCTGCTTTTGGGACAGCATACGGATGAGGCGGAACTGCGGAAAATTGAAGCCGCCCTTGATACCAACGACGTGGTAAACATGCAGTACACCAGCGGAACCACCGGCTTTCCCAAGGGGGTCATGCTCAGTCACCGGAACATCCTCAACAACGGCTTGGGCATCGGCGACAACCAGCGTTTTAGCGAAAAGGACATTGTGTGCCTGCCGGTGCCGCTGTTCCACTGTTTCGGTCTCGTGCTGGGGATGATGGCGGTAATCACCCACGGCGCCACCGCCGCCATAGTGGAGTGGTTTGATCCGCTGCTCGTGCTTGCCACCATTCAAAAAGCCAAATGCACGGCGGTGTACGGCGTACCCACGATGTTCGTCGCCGAGCTGAACCATCCCATGTTCAAGATGTTCGATCTTTCAAGCCTCCGCACCGGCATTATGGCCGGCTCGCCCTGTCCCATTGAAGCCATGCGCCGCGTTATAGATTTGATGAACATGAAAGAAGTGACGATCTGTTACGGCCTTACCGAGTCCTCTCCGGTGATGACCCAGACCCGCTACGACGACAGCCTGGAAGCGAAAGTGGAAACCGTGGGCCGCGCCCTGCCCGGCGTCGAGGTGACCATCCGCGATCCGGAAACCGGCGGGGAGTGCCCGGACGGTGTCCACGGCGAATTCTGCTGCCGCGGCTACAACATCATGAAGGGCTACTACAAGATGCCCGAAGCCACCGCCCAATGCATTGACCAGAGCGGCTGGCTCCACTCAGGCGACATCGGCGTCAAGGACGAAAACGGCTACTTCAGGGTGACGGGCCGCATCAAAGACATGATCATCCGGGGCGGCGAAAACGTATACCCCAAGGAAATAGAGGACTTTTTGTTCACCATGCCCGGCGTCAGGGACGTGCAGGTGGTGGGCGTGGCCAGCAGAAAATACGGCGAAGAAGTGGGGGCGTTTATTATCCTCCAGCCGGATGCGGAAATGAGCGAGGAAGATGTTCGGGACTTCTGCCGCGGGCAGATCAGCCGTTTCAAGATACCCAAGTACGTGTTTTTTGTTGATAATTTCCCGCTCACTTCCAGCGGAAAGATTCAGAAGTATCTGCTGCGGGAAATAGGCGCAAAGAAGGTTGAGGAGCTGGGCATCGGGACTTGAGTGCCCTTACTCAATAATCCTCACTTCCCGCAGTATGAGGCGTTTGCCTATATACTGGCCGTTTGCCAGTACCATGTTCTCGCTGTACAGCCGGCCTTCCAGCGTCACGTTCTGTTGCTGCAGGGCCGTTAACGCGTCCATGTCGCCGCCTTCAATGTACCATTCGCCATCTTCCCCGCTGACGACGAGGCTGTTCCGTAGCGCCGTCCCTACCAGACGCACTCTGCCTGTAACCCTGACGGTTTTCTCTCCGCTTTCTTCGGGGGGCAGTTCCGGAGCTTCGACGGTTTCCCTGGTACGGTCGCGATAAAAGCCCGGCTCGCTTTCCGGCGCGGTGGATTCCCTGGCCCCAAGGCCCATCAGCGTGAACGCGCAACAGGGAAGCATGACCAGGGCGAACAACAGGGAACGCTTATTGCCCATCGGGGTTGAGTTTGTATCCGCCGGTTTCCTCCTGCGTCCCTGCCGGAAGCGGGGGCCGCCGCCCGCCAAAGAGGTCCGCGACGTCGATAGGATACGGCTTGAGGGGAGCCGCCGCCCGCGAGGCGGTACTTGCGGGAAGCTGCGAGGCGGGAACCGTTACTTCCACTGAGCCGCCTTTATTATTGGGATTGCTGTTAAACGTTAAAGCTTTTGGGCCTGGAAGCTCTTCGTAGGAGATGTTTGTCTTTGACGGCGGAGAAGCGGGGACGCCGCTGTAGATACCTTCTCCGGGCTTTAGTCCAATAGAACCGCCGGAAGCGTATTGTACAACGGGATTTATTTCCTCGTTGTAGCCGGTTTTGGGGTTATAGTTAGCCCTAAACCACGCGCCAAGCAGCGTTTCCCAGGTGCCGGCGGCGGTTATTTTTGCCGTGGCGGCGGCATCCATTACCGCCGTATAGTCGCGCTTCGTGGAGGTCAATATGTCCCTATATATCTGGACATCTCCCGACTGAATCCGCAGCCACTGGAAGAACAGATACACGGTGGCATAATCGGCAAGCAATCCCTCCCATACAAAGAAAGTGTTTCCCCGAGCCACGTTAGAGTCCGCGTTAAACTGCTCAACCCTGTCGGTATAATCGGAACCACGATTTTTGAAATACAGATATTCCGCGGCAGTGGACAAGCCTTCATCAAGCCAATGATCCTGCTGATAAATTTGGAGACCCTCGACACGCAACTCCTTGTCCAAAGCAAAATGAATTAAATGCTGCAATTCGTGGGCAATGACAGCGTAAAACTGGCTGCTTTTTGTTTTGCCGGGGTTAATGTCGATATATAACATATCGACCTTGTTGGAGTAGGGATAGTTGAGTAAATCATAGGGATCGAACAGGCCCGCCACATAACTGCCGTCAGTAGAAACCCCCTCTTTAATATCCATGAGCAGCAACAGTACCCTGCCATCCTTATTGACATCACCGATTTCCAAAGCATCCATCTGTGTCCCGTTTATGCTAACAATACCGAAAGTATTTTTTATTATAGGATAAATATTTTTGTCAAATTCGGCGGCGATTGCCCGGGCATCGCTGGAGGTAACATCGCCGTCTTTCTCCACCCAAATTTCACACTTTTGTCCCTCGGCTTTTTTATCCGCCGTGATTTTATAATAGCTGTTCGAGCTGTAGTCAATGGCATAAAAATTCGCCGTGTCCAGAATTGTATCCGGGCTTGTCCTGTTTTCACTCCCGCCTCCGGAAGTGGGCGTATCGCAGGAAATCCCCAAAAGGCACGCGAAAACGGCCGCCAAAAACGGCGTTTTTTTAAATTTTACCACTTGTTATCCCTCAATTTTATATCCGATTTCATTATAGCTCTCTAATTTTATTCGAAAGCCTGGTTTAATACCCTAAGGCAAGCTATGCTTGCCAAGCTTGCTCCGGCTCAAATAACGCAACGTTTACAAAAATTTGGTGTTAAACCCAAGAACCCGCTTGCACGGGGGAGGGTATAATAAACTTCCTCTCGAACGACCTCCGTTCAAACCAAGGCAGCGTTTAAGATACCGCGGAGCTTGCCCCGCGGAGACTCATTCCCCCACGTTAAATCTTATTATAACGTACACATCCCCCTCTTGTCAATATATCGCTATGGTTCGTTTTTTACGTGGCGCAACACGTATATATGGGAATACCCCGTGAACGGTTACCCCAAAAAGGTTAAGGTACGGGCCTTTTCAGTCCGCGGCATTTTGTTGATAATGGAGCTTGTTTCAACGGAAAAAGGAGATATTAAACAAACATGTGCGGTATAGTCGGCTATATAGGCGCCAGAGAGGCGACGCCGGTACTCCTTCAGGGACTCAAAAAACTTGAATACCGGGGCTACGATTCGGCGGGCATCGCGGTACTTGGCGGCGGGGGGCTTGGGGTTTGTAAATCCAAAGGCCCCTTAAAAAACCTCGAAGAAAAAGTACCGGG
>JAITIC010000229.1 GCA_031279635.1 Treponema sp.
ATATATATTGCAATGATGGTTTCTGAAAGAAGGCTGATACAATAACTGGTTTATGCATCATCGCATATAAAGCTTCTTTCACTGTTTTTAGAAATTGTTCGGGCCCGCTGATTATTTTCTTCCCTATTACATGATGTTTTACATATGCCCATACCGTCTCATCGGGGTTTAATTCCGGCGAATATCCGGGCAGATAATATAATCGCAATTTGCCCTCCATTGATTCGACAAACGCTTTTACTTTTTTGCTCTTATGCACAGGGTGTCCGTCTACTATAAGAAACACCGGGTTTTTCTGCTTGAAAAGCAATCGTTTCAGAAAGTCTATAAACACCGGTATCGTACAGGTCTTGTCGGTGACCATAAATCTCATGTGCCCTTTGCCGCTAATCGCCGATAACATATTAACTGAAAATCTCGCCCCGGTAGTCCGTATCACCGGTGTTTCCCCCCGGGGAGCCCAGGTCGTTCCGCTGTGATAGTCAGAACGAATCGCCGATTCATCGCCCCAATAGATCGTCGCTCCGCACTTTTTTGCCGCTTTTTTTATCGCAGGATACTCTTCCTTCAAAAACTTTCCCACCGCTTCCTCGTTTTGTTGGTATGCCACATATTTGGGGCGTTGCGCTGACAATCCTAACGCCCTGAGCGTCCGCCACACCGACACCCCGGACATGGGCACATTAAAGATGCGCCGTATTACTTCCCGTATTATTTCTACTGTCCACAACGCAAATGAAAATGTATATTGTTCCGGCGTTTCATCTTTTATTATAGTGTAAAGACGCATCATTTGGGCTCCGCTCAATTTAGGCGGCCGTCCGCCTGATTTATGGACTTGCAATGCCTCAAATCCGCCTGCCCGATATAAGGCAAGCCAATGATAGATGATACGCCGATTATAGCCTGTTGATTTGACAACTTCTTCCGGACTTTCGCCCTCTACTACCCGTTGCACCGCCGTAATTCTTATTTGTGCCTGTGCTGCGCGGTTTAATTTTCTTCCGTCATTTATTCGTATAATCATGCGATTACTATATCATGCGCTATTACTTTTGTAAAGATTAGTAGATTCTCTAAAAAATTCATTCCGTCCCCCTGTACACACACCCCCTTGTCCCCACCCGCTCCACAATCTGTTTCATACGGTCCTCCCGGCTCATTTGTATAACTTCCAAATTGGCATTGGCGTTTACATCTGCGGCCATATTAACGCTTTCCGCCAGTTTGCCGTCAACCCTGTCATAAACATATTTGAGCGCGGTAACGTCCCCGGCAAGCGCCAGGGAAATAAGAGTATCCACAAGAGCGGCCTTGTTTGTCCTGCCATCCGCACGTTTTTTTGAGAGGGCCTTTTCAAGAATATTAGTGAGGCTTTTCGCTTTTTTGGGACGTCCATACGGATTGCCCGATTGTCCCTTCGCAAACGGCATATTGATCCTCCATTGTTAAACAATAGCATAAAACCAGGTTACTTAATAATTCTGTTTCCCGAAGTTTCATCTGATTCCTCCTTCTCAATCCTCCGCCGCAAATACCACGCGGCTTTTTTCAGGTCCTCTACAAGGTTCCCCTTGCGGCCGGCGCGGGCTATGTACTTTCCCACCTGCCAGAGAAGCGGGTCCGCGGGGAACCAGTCTTCAAGCACGTCGATCACTTCATACTTTCCGAAGGTGTAATGTCCCGGATGATTTACCGGGTCAGCTTCTGTCTTGTTCAACGTCTCCTCCAAACAACGGCCCTTCAATTATGCCGGTATATCCCGCTTCCCTCAGGGCCGCTTCGATATCCCGGAAAGACCGCGCCACTATCGCTATACCGCCCAGGGCCTTGATGTCGGCCAGGAATTGCCGCTGTTCCGGGGACAGGCGGCCATGCTCGGCCTTCACCTCCACGGCAAGGAATTTCCCGCCCGGCAGACAGCCCAGGAGATCGGCGCTTCCCCTTCGCCCAAAGCGAATCCAGCGATCCGGTGCTATGCGCGCCGCGCCGGTCGGGTTGTTCCATGCCTTGATTCCCCACTTTTCCAGGTATCGGAGACAGGCGGCTTTTACCCGGCCCTCCGGTGTTTGCTTGCCCATAGCCGCGCCCCTACCATATCTCAAGCTCGGAACCGGCGGCCTGATCCCGGTACTCCCGGTTTACCTGCTCCATCGCTTGCTTGTCCGCTTCTTCGTGGGACAGTCCCCTGTTTACCAGATTGGTATAAAGATAATCGTAGCGGCCGCCAAGGCCGGGCGGCATATCCGGGGGAGGCTCAAACAGTTCCGGTTCAGGCGGCGGCCCGGCTTCGGGGGGAGATTCACTGCTTTCAGGGGGTTTTTCAGGCGGTAAACCGGATTCA
Source organism: Treponema sp. (assembly GCA_031279635.1). Classification (GTDB taxonomy): domain Bacteria; phylum Spirochaetota; class Spirochaetia; order Treponematales; family Breznakiellaceae; genus WQXQ01. Next base: position 2,345 of record JAITIC010000229.1, read on the forward strand.
TCCAAATTCACATTTTCACATTTCCTATAGGGGACGTGAATTTGTGAATTTCCCTTTTCACTGCTTTCATCGGTTTTCACATGTGAATTCGTGTGAAAATGTGAAAGCGCCCATGTTCCATGAGACGGATTGAATACCTTGTCTTTGTCTTTTAATGCCTTCAAAAGGTTTCCCGCGGCGGATTCGCTCTTCCCCAGCTTTTCCGCAATCTCCTTGGAGCGTAGGCCATCCGGCCCGGCTTCCTCCAAAACCGCCAGCACTTCTTCCTGTTTTTCAGGCAGCTTTTCTTCCGGCGCCGCCGCGTCCCCCAAAATCCGCCAGTACAGGAAGTCGCTGTCAAATACGATACGTTTGTGAGTCGGCTCTATGTCCCGGCCCTGTATGCGTAACGTTCCTTCATGCGCCGTGTCCTTTTTATGAAGGAAAATAAGGGTATCCACAGCGCCGGAAATACCCTGGCTTCCCATCATTTCATCCGCCCAGCCTTCTCCTTCATTCCGGCCAGCGCCCTTGCGGCTATGGTGAACAAGAACGACAGACACGCCGTTTTTCGTGGCCCACTGGTGAATTTTGGATACCAGCCGGTAATTTTCAGAATATGCACTGTTGTCTTCGCTTGGTGAAAAAATACCCAGCGTATCGACGACCGCCAATTCAATCGACGGGCAGGCTTTTTTGTAACGGTCAAGCTCTGCGATACCGCCGCCGCCCCACTCTTTCATCGTTACACAATAGGCGTTGTCTGGCTGTGCGCTTTCCTGCCGCAACAGGCGGTCTTTTATCCGACGGCCATTATCCTCAAGGGCCAGATAAAGAGTGTCGCGTTTCTTGACCGGTATGCCCCCGAAGGCCATCCCCCCGGAGGCTACAGCGTCAACCAAATGGGTCGCCAGGATACTTTTTCCCTTCTTCGGCGGCGCGAACAGCAAGGTAACGCCTTCGGGAATGACCCCTTCCACTATCCATTGAAGCGGTTCATAGTCTGTCCGGCAAATATCCGCGAAACTGCGGAGGGTAACGGGTTTCGTTTCGGCAAGGACACTGTCCATATTTTGAAGTTCATTCAAGACAGACGCCTCAATATCCGCCGCCTGCACCGATTTGTCTTCGAGGCACTCTATTGCGGTCATCATGGCCCGTTTCAGCTCCCGTTTCCGGTATGCCTCCAGAAATTGGTCAAAGTAGTATTGGCTGTTGGCCGTGGATGGAATCATATTGTTTAATTCAGCGATACAAGCGGCTTCCACCTGTTCGTTCAGCTTGTGGCTGATCAGGTAGTCGTTGAGCATCAATAAATCCGGCTTTTTCCCATCGGCTTTCAGGTGTTTCAGCGCGGAGAATATGATCCGGTGTTTATGATGTTGAAACATCCCCTCAGTGATATAGGGGGGGATATCCGCTCCTTCATAGAACATGACCAGTACGGATTTTTCTATTTCGCCGGTCATGTCCGGCACGGTGTTTTTCATGCTGAAACCCCATCGGGGATTCCCTGGAAAACACTCCTGACATACGCTGCCCCGCCGGCCCGATCCGGTACACCGTATTCATCAAAGCGGCGGCTTTCCGGTTGCGGTACAAATAATTTTCCAGGTCGGATTGTTTGAAGACTATCTTCTTTCCTCCGGGCTTGAAATGCGGCAATTTTCCGAAATGACAAAGGTTATAAACGCAACTCGGTCGCAGCCCCGGAAATGCGGCGGCCTCCTGAACGTTAAGCGGTTTTTGTACGCTTAAGATGCCTTGGTTTTTTGAGTATTCATCTTGATTTGTGGATTGTGCCGTCATTTATCAGCGCCCAAGCGCTTTCGTGCAGGGGGGCTACTACCCGACTCCGGGTTTTCACCTGCCGCTTCACAATCTGCGCACCGCTTGTGGTATGTTCTATATCCTTCCATTGCAGGCTGCAAAAAAGAGTAA
>JAITIC010000237.1 GCA_031279635.1 Treponema sp.
CGGGCCTGGAAACCCGTATTCGGTTTGATCATTGCCTCGGCAATGTTCATTTCTTCATGCGATGCCGTTACCGGACCCGACGCTATTGCCGGGAACGGGGACTTGGCGCTGTCGGCATCACGTTCAAGCGTAAAGGTGGGGGTAACATACCACATCACAACGGTTGATGATTTGATTGCTGTCAATAAAGATCCTGCGGGTGATTATATTCTTGACAACGACCTGACGCTGAAAGATTGGGTGCCTATTTGCGATCCGAGTAACAAGGGCGTTGCTTTCACCGGCACGTTCGACGGCCAGAATAACACCATCACGGTGAATAGCTTTTCTCTCGACGCTGTAAACAGCGAATACCTCGGCATCTTCGCGGTGCTTGGCAGCGATGAGGGCGATCCTTCCGTTTCCAATCTGAATGTGGACTTTGTTCCCGGCCCCATCAGTTCCAAAACCGTGCAGTATGTTGGCGGCGTTTCAGGCTATGCGCGGGACACTGCGTTTTCCGACATCACGATAACCGGAACCTTTGACATTACCAGCGGGAACTCAGTCAGTCTGCCCAATTTTAACGTGGGCGGCGTTTCGGGCTTCGCGGCCGGTTCCACATTCGACAACGTGCAGGTATACGCTAATTTTGCGGGCACGTTTTACGGTCCGCCTCCGCCTCCGCCTTCCGCATGGGAAATATGGCGGGGGGATGATACCCTTCATTTCCGCAGGGGTTTTGGACAGGCAGTACCCGGCGAGGACGGCCTTGCCATAGGCGGCGTAGCGGGCTATGCCAAGACCTCAACATTCCGTGACGCTATAGTGCGGGGGAGCATCGACGCAACGGGGGTAACCGTGGCCAGCCCCGTCTATGCGGGCGGCGTGGTAGGTTCCGCCAACACGTCAACGGTTGACGACAGTCACACCGTCGTTACTATTACCGGCGAAGCCCCCGGCTACAACTCGTCGGCAGGCGGCGTGGCGGGTTATATACTCGGAACCACGGTCTCCGATTCTTCGGCGACAGGTAAAGCTGTTTCTCTGACCGGCCCTTCCGATACCTATGGCTGGAGCGATTCATGGCAGGTCTATGCGGGCGGCCTCGTGGGCTACGCGGGCGGCACGGACACAACGGCCAGCCGTATAACCGGCGGCTTTGCTTCAAGCGATGTTTTCGCTTATTCACCCTTCCCCTACGCGGGCGGCCTTGTCGGGTACAACTACGGCTATAACGACTTCACGAACCCGGCCAAGAACGGGACCGTCATCACCAAAAGCTACGCTACCGGGGCAGTATACGCCGAATCGCTTAAAGACCCAAGCGAAGCGTATGGCGACATTCCTTACGCGGGCGGCCTCGTGGGGTATAGCTCGGTAGCGGGGAGCCGCATTGAAGATTCCTACGCGCGCGGCTCCGCCACCGCGACAACGCAAGGCACCTACGCCTGGGCGGGTGGCATCGTGGGCGGGAACGCCAACAACTCCGTCATCCTGCGCGTTTACGCGACCGGCAATGTAAGCTCATACACCGGTACGCTTGAACCGCTTTATGCTCCCCAGTACGCGGACGCGGGCCCCGCGGCGGGAGGCATCGCCGGATTCAACTACTATTCGGCGAATACCAGCATCAGCGACAGCTTTGCCCTGAACGGAAAGGTAGACGGCGACCAGACCAATGCGCAGGATGTGGTGCACCGCGTGGCGGGAAGCTTGGGCAATACCTCCGGGTACATCGGACTGCTCGAAAACAATAGGGCGTACGACAAGATGACGCTGCCGTCCAACTGGAAGCAGGAAATCGGTCTTGACCGGCGGGACGGCGGGAACACGGCGGCGGTTCCGGCAAAAGATGTTTATGCGGCGCAGGGCTGGAAGTTCGGCTCGGTGTGGGATATAGGAAGCGATGGCTATCCCATTCTGGTAGAAGTGAACTAACAGCGTTTAAGTACAAGCGGCGGTTTCCGGATGCAGCGGCAACCGGGCTGCCGCCGCTTTTTTACGGAGCTTATAATGATGAAAAAACTATCGGTATTCGCGTTGCTTCTCTTTCTCTGTTCCGCCTTCTTTTCCTGCTTTTCCCCGATGCAGGGAGATGCCCCGCCGGATACCGGGGGACAAGACGAGGACGAGATATACGACGACATAGAGGGTGAGGCAAAACCAATCAGCTACACGAGCTTTGCGCTGGAAGCGGTGGCGGGGCTTTCCTACACCGATACTGACTCGAACAGCAAGGGGGCGCTTATCGCAAGCCTAACGGTACCGGAAGACGAAGGCCCCTGGACGCCGGAACTGAATGAGGACACGGAGGAAAACAACTTCTTTGAACTGGTCGAGGGCGGTGGAAAACAGTACGAGATACGCATCAAGGACGGGGCGCTTTCAGTTGGCGACTATAAGCTCGTTGTACAGATAGAAAATCAGGAGGGAAAGGTATTTCACCGGACTGTTGAATTCAAGGTAAGCGAAACACCCGCCCCGTTCCAAGCCGCGCCCGTCGTGTACCCCTATATCACGGGGGCCGGCAAAAACAAACTCGAAGTCCGATGGCATGAACGTCCGTCGGGGACGCAGGGTTACCGGCTCTATGTCGGCATCACCGGTGAGCGCGAAGACGCGCAGCTTTACAAGGAGATTGATGATGACGGCGCAGATGTCTATACGGAAGAAATAACGGATATTGAAGAGGATGCCGCTCAGGGCTACCTTCCCGCTGAGACCGTCTACTATGTGTGGGTATTAGCCTTCAACGAGGGCGGCGAAGGCCAGGCCAGCCCTCCCGCGGAATGTCTTACGAGCGCCGCCGTCCAGCCTTACTGGTATCAAAATGTCAAGGTCTTTGACTGCGGCTATGACGACCGTTACTGGCTCACGCCAACCACGATTCAGTATGAGTTTGGGCAGGGCGGCGCAGCGGGGTTTAACTATATAGCGAACATCGTATACCACAAAAAGTGGGACCCCGATACCGGGAAACAGGGGAAGACTAAAAGCTTCCCGGCCGATAAGCTAAAAAGCGGTCTGTCTATAGTCGGCCTCCCTGCCGGTGTGTTTATTATCAAATATCTTAACATGATGCCTTCAAGACCGTATTCCGCCTGCTACTACTGGGGAATGGGCGCAGGAAAAGATGGAAATATAGCGTGTATCGTAAACCAGTGGAACAATTACGCCGAAACGGCAACCTTTGAAGAGGCGATGGTCAAATTTACCCTCGAAAACGTGGAAAGCTTTATCAAACTGAGTCCGGAGCCATATATAAGGTATTTGAATTAATGAACAGGTACCAGGCAAGGGATAAAAAGACAAAGGAAGGGGCGCGGGGAAGGGGCGCGTCAGGAGAGGCAAGGGGAACGGCTAGGGCTGTTCCGACTCATTTTATTTTTATTTTTTAAGGAGAGATAGTATGAAAAAGATAGTTTACGGTTTTATTTTTATTCTGGCGGGGCTGGCGGGGTG
>JAITIC010000018.1 GCA_031279635.1 Treponema sp.
TTTGATAACTTTTCCAAAATCGTAAGCGAAATGTTCCATCGTATGGGAAAGCCCAGGATAACTCCCTGTTGTTTACGATCCTCCGGTATCAGGCCTATTCCTTTGCGGACCGATTCGCACGGGTTTTTTGTTTCGATATTCTTGCCCTTAAATACTATCCTGCCACTTTTTTTCTTATCCGCGCCGAACAGAAACCGCATGGTTTCTGTTCGGCCCGCTCCCACAAGCCCGGCAAATCCCAGAATTTCGCCCCGGCGCGCCACAAAATTTATATCCTCGACGCCGGCGCCTTTAAGTCCGGCAACTTCAAGTACCGGTTCTCCGATACTGCTGTCGCGAACGGGGTAGGTATCGGTAATTTGACGGCCAACCATACTGCGGATCAAGTCGTCCCGGGTAATGTTTTTTGGGTCCATTTCGCCGGCAAAACATCCGTCCCGCATAACGGTGACCCGATCCGCGATACGGAACACTTCGTCCAGCCGGTGAGTAATAAAAATAACCGTTACGCCCTGCTTTTTAAGATTTTCAACTATTTCAAGCAGAATATCGGTTTCTTTACTCGTCAAAGGCGCGGTAGGCTCGTCCATTACCAAAAGCCGCACATTTTTGGAAAGGGCTTTCGCGATTTCCACCATCTGCTTGTAGGCTACCGTTAAATCCCGCACCAGGGCCTTTGGATCAATGTTGATCTTCATGCGCCGAAAAATTTCCGCCGCTTTCTTTTCGCACTCTTGCCTATCGATAAAAACGGTATTCCCCGGCATACTGCCCACAAAGACATTTTCCGCTGCGGTAAGGGCGGGTACCAGATTAAATTCCTGATATATTACCGCGATACCAAGATCCTGTGAAAGTTTAGGCGTCATAGCGGTATGGGTAATTCCGTCAAAGACGATTTCGCCCTTGTCGGGACTGACGGCTCCGGAAAGGACTTTTATCAAGGTGGATTTTCCGGCGCCGTTTTCGCCGACCAGGGCATGTATCTCATTTGTTTGAAATGTTACAGAAACGTCATTGAGCGCGAGTACGCCGGGATACTGTTTGGAAATATGGCGCAGTTCCAAAAGCGCGTTTTCAGGCATGAGTCTTCCTATGATGAATCCGAAGGCGGTTCCAAGCGGTCAAATCCCGAACAGCCCCCCGGAAACAGCACTATTTTTTCGGCAATGGCTTCCCAACCAAATCGGCGTTTTCGATAGTGATAGGTTGTGTCGGGAAGTACACGATTTTTTCCGCTTCATTTATCTTGCCGGTCTTCATGGTATCAAGGCTTCGGTCAAAGAGGCCCAGCACCTGATTCACCAAATCCATATAAATAGTACCGATGAACATACCGTTCTTTCTGATCTCCCTCATGCCGTCTTCGCTGGCATCGCTGCCAAACATGCCGATGCGGTGATTTTGGAATGTCCAGCCCGCAGCGGCAAAGGCCTGGCCAATGCCGATGCACCCGATGTCGGTAATAGCCATGATACCCTGTATGTCGGGAACCGCAGTGATAATGGCCTCGCCCAAACCAACCCCTCCGTCGGCTATGTTAATGTCCTGTTCAAATACGATACTGCCCTCAGGACAGCTTTCCTTAAAGCCATCCCGTATGCCGTCGGCCCGCACTATCATAAAGTCCAAGACGTTAAACGTGGCAATTGCCGCTTTTTTGGAACCCGGATTGGCATGAACCCATTCGCCGCACATACGGCCGATAGTTTTTCCCAGTTCGTAATTCGACGCCATACTGACATAATGGGCGACCTTGCTGGGGTTGTCATAAGAAGCGAGAATCGCACCTTGAGCCTTTAGTTCCTCTAAAAGATTGATATAAGCGTCCTCAGCAATATTCTGAAAGACCACAATATTCGCCTTTGCGGTCAGGCAATTTTCAAGGAACCGGGTCATGTCCGCTGCTCCGTTCGACAGGTCTGCCGCAATTAAGCGATACCCGGCCTGACTACACCGCTCCTCAAAGGCCCGCCTAATGTCAATAAAAATAGGATTGGTCTGCAAACCCGTAAGCGCCAGTCCGACCGTGATGGTTTCTTTAGAGCTTCCGCCGCCAGCCTGCGTGCCGCCTGCAAATACCGTTGTGGACATTACCAGCGCCATCCCCGCCATCAAAACGACAATCCTCTTAAACTTTTTCATGAAAATCCTCCAAATTGTTATATAAAACCAGTGTATTAGATACCACGGTTTTTATGGTTATCAACAAAAAATTCACTCCCCCCTCCCCCTTTTTTGTAACACCAGTCGAAAAAGGCCGGTTTCAGTCATAGTAAGCTGCTCTCCGCCCTTGAAGTTACCGTTTACAACCTCAGATGCTGAAAATAACCACGAAGCAATTTTCCGTTACGTAAAAGGAGACTTTTCCATTGAGTGCTATCCGCAGGCCTATCACCGGTCCACCAAAATTCGGCGGTGTACATTCGCACTCCCAGATTCCAGGCAGTCTGTATACCTTTTGCGAAATTAACATGGCCATCACCATAGGGGACTTCCCGAAAGGTGCCGGGTTTTGTCTCTTTAAGGTGCATGGCGGCGAGATGACCGCAGCCGCTTTCAAGATCGGAACGAACACGGCTCTCGTCCCCGTCCGCCGCGCAGGTAATATTGCCTAAATCGGGATAGACGGTAAGGTAGGGGGAATTAATTTTATTCACCCAGCAGATCGCTTTTTCCACAGTGTTGATGAAGGGGGTTCCCATGGTTTCAAAGGCCAGCATTACCGCCTGGACAGCGGCCATTTCCACCGAGCGGGCAAGGTTTTCGGCGAAATAGGCGCGGGTTATCTCGTTTCCTGTTTTATAATACACATCGTAGCCTGCTATCTGGATGATACGTATTCCTAAACGGGCGGCGAGCAGTATTGCTTTTTCTATGATTTCAAGGCTCCGTTCCCGGATGGCTTTATCAGGATCGCCTAAGGGGAAACGGCGATGGCCGCTGAGACACATTGAAACAATCGGCATACCGGTATCTTCACTAATACGGCGGAGCGAGCGAATTTCGGCATCCGTCCAGTCAAGACGCGCGAGCTTTTCACCGGTTTCGTCTATAGAAAGTTCCATAAAATCGTATCCCGCTTCCCTTGCCGCCGCGAGTTTTTCCGCCGGCAGCAGGTTTTTGGGCATGGCCTTTTCGTAGAGGCCCAATGTATATGACGACATCCTATACCTCAAAACGATCCCAGATTGTATCCAGGGCTTCGCAAATGGCGCTATATTTTTCGTACTTAGGACGGTAAAACGCCGCCATTTTGGAATCGGGGTATATGGGGCTTGCTATGCGGACCATGGCCGCTGCCGCCTCGTTATAATCCTTGTAGATGCCGGCGGCAAGCGCGGCGGCCATGGCACAGCCCAAAGCCCCCAGTTCTTTTACGCCGGTAACGGTTTCAATGGGGAGTTCCAGAATGTCCGCGAACATTTGTACCCAAAACGGAGAGTTGGCCGCGCCTCCTGCCATGCGGATCGCCGCAGGCTTTTCCCGTACCGAGAGGAGTTTGTCAATGTGGCTCTTCGCCGAGTAGACCACGCCTTCATATACCGAACGCAACAGATGCGCCCCGGTATGAAAACTGGTAAGCCCTATAAAACTTGCTTTGGCCAGCGGATGTCGATTCGATCCCTGCAAGAACGGCAGGAAGTACACGTTACAGTCCTCAACCGAAACGCCGGCGGCCATCTCGTCCAGATGGGCATACAATTTTTTCCCTGCTGGCGGCGCTTCATTGGGGAAACAGTTATTGATGACCCATTCAAGATTGCCCGCGCCGGTAGAGCTTGATTCCTCGATCAGGAAAAAACCCGGTATCGCATAGAGGGAATTCATGGCAATCTCGGTGCCGGTTACCGGTGTCCTCGATATAAACTCATTGATCGTCCATGTTCCCGTGATGGTACAAAAATCTTCCGGTTTAGTAACCGACATGGCAATGGCGCAGGAGTCGATGTCGAACATACCTCCCGCTACCGGCGTTCCGGCTTTAAGGCCGGTCTGCGCCGCTGCGGCAACGGTAATGACTCCCAATTCTTCGCTCGAATACCGAATAGAAGGAATCATGTCGACCGCTTCGGGAATACCCAGGGCGGCAAGCATATCCCTGTCAATGCGGGCATCCCTGACATTTATAAGGCCGGAACCGGATATATTGGTCGCCTCGCTATACGCCTCTCCGGTTAATCTGAAACGAATATAATCAATAACCGAGAAAGCCCAGCGGATAGTATCATAGGTTTTTCTGTCATGCTCCTTGAACCATGCCAAAAGCGATACCTGTTGACAGGCCATAAACTGTTGGCAAAGCCTGTCGTAGAGTCTGGCGTGAATTCCTTCGACCTTCCACTTTTCAGGAAACTTCCATGCCCGGTTGTCGGTAGAGATAATACCTCTATAAGCCGGTTTGTCATCTTTTCCCCAGGCGTAGAGTCCTTTACCATGTCCGCAAACCGCGATGCCGGCAATCGCTTCCGGCTTAATCCGCGTGTCCGCCAGCACCTGCCGGACACAGGCGCAATTCTGCTCCCAAAGAATTTCCATATCCCGCTCCGTCCAGCCCGGATGGGGCGTCGTAATTTTAGTAGTCCGTGAAGCAAGGCCGACCTCTTTACCCTCAAGTGTAAAAAGCGCTGCCTTAATTACGGTGCCGCCATTGTCAAGACCAAGCAAATACGTATCCATTATGGTATCAGCGCCACCTTCAGATCGCCGTATTTGCCGGTTGCATATTCAAACCCCGTTTCCCATTCTTCCAATTTAAAGGTTGTCTGAATGACACCCGCCGTCTTTAGGTTGCCGGAAGCGATTCCGTCAATGACGTAGGGGAAACAATAGGGACTAAGATGGGCACCGAATATGTCGAGTTCTTTGCGGTCGCCGATGATAGACCAATCAACGGTAACCGGGTCGGCGAAAACGCTGAATTCAACAAAGGTTCCTAGCTTGCGGATTAAACCCAGCCCCTGAATAACACTTGAAGGATGGCCGGTCGCCTCAATATACACATCGCAGCCGTAACCGTCGGTGATCCGCATAATCTCAGAAGCGATGTCGCATTTACCTGGATTAAAAACATGGGTCGCACCGAATTCCTTCGCCTTGGTAAGACGGGAATCAATCATATCCAAGGCGATAAGGGCCTTTGGGTGTTTCAGTGCCGCATAGGTTATCATACCCAGTCCCAGGGTTCCAGAACCGGAAATGATCACCACATCGTCGCACTGGATATTCCCTCGGTCAACGGCGTGTTTCGAACAGCCGTAAGGTTCAATCAGCAACGCTTTTTCCAGGGGCATATCCGAGGGAACCTTATGAATCACCGCAGTTTTTGGATACCGCACGTACTCCGCCATGCCACCGTTATTTTCAGTCTGGAACCCGAAAATATTATGGGGCTGGCACATCCAGTATTTGCCGCTCTTGCAGAAACGACATTCCCCGCAGGGAACGATCTGATCCGCCGTAACCCGGTCGCCTAAGGAAAACCCCGTTACATTTTTTCCCATCTTGACGACATGCCCCAGAAATTCATGCCCCGGTATAAAGGGAGGTTTTACCCATGAAGGCTGTACCTCACCGTCTCCCCAGAACATTGCCGCTCCATGCTGGCATTTAAGGTCCCCAGCGCAGATACCGCAGGCTTCGATTTTTATGATGATGTCATTATCCCCGCACTCTGGTGAGGGAAAAGCGCTTTCGAACCGGTAATCGGTCCTACTATAGGCCACTAGGGCCTTCATCGTTTTTGGGTAACCGTTCATATAAACTCCTTCATTTAACTGTTTTCCCGCTTTCGGCCTTAAAGGCGGCGCCTCATAAGCCGGAACAAGGCACTTGGGGGGGATCGGACAGGACCAGCGCACATAAAATGTTCGCCCCAATAAATTCCGCAAAATGAACTGCCCCGCTATTTCATGTTTTCGGTTTCTATGGCGATTATTTCTTCTACCTTGGGGGAAGAAGGCCCTTCCTTAAATTCAAGCGTGATCCATTCACCTACGACCTTCTTCGCCAGTTCATGGCCGATAACCCGCTCTCCCATACAAAGCACATTGCTGTCATTACTCAATATGGAACGTTCGGCGGAAAAATTATCGTGGCAAACTGCGGCGCGGATACCCTTGAATTTATTGGCCGTCATACACATGCCAATTCCCGTACCGCAGACCAAAATGCCCCGCTTTTTGTAACCCGAAGCGATGATAGACCGGCAGGCTCTCTTAGCTACGGACGGGTAATTTGCCGGATCACCTGCACTGTCACAGCCAACGTTTTCTACCGTTACGCCCTTTGATTCGAGAAATTTGATCAGCATCGTTTTCATGGGAACAGCCGCGTTGTCACAGCCGATTACAATAGTCATAATCCTTCCTTTAACGTAACTGCTCGATAATACCATCGGCCATCGCGGTAAGGATAATACAGCATGATGCCGCGCCGGCATCCAAAACGCCGCGGGAACGTTCGCCCAGACGACTAGATCGGCCGAATTTGGCAACCATATCCTGTGTCGCGTCCCTCCCCCCGGCGGCGGCGGCTTTCATGTCTTCAAGCGCGGCGGCAAAATCTTTGCCCGACGCGGCGGCCGCTTTCAGGGCATCCCGCGCGGGGGTAAGGGTATCGACCAGGGTCTTATCGCCCGGCCTTGCCTCGACAATATCGCAAAGTCCGTTAAGGCCCGCATCCACCATGCCGGCAAAAACGCCGAGATCTATCAACTCGTGCTTTTCACCGGCGGCGGCCATGTCCATAAGGATAGTCCCGTAGATTGGTCCCATGGAACCGCCGATTTCGGAGAACAAAAGATTCCCCAACTGCTCAAGCCCTTCGGTAAAGCCGATTTCCGCACCGGCAATACGATCCCCAAACATGGTAAAACCTTTGTTCATATTCATGCCGTGATCGCCGTCACCAATCAGGCCGTCAACTTCGCTCAGGTAGTCTTTGTTCTTCTGAACGGCGGCAACCATCTTTAACAGAACCGGTTTGCCGCCGGCATTTTTCATCCTGCTCAAGACAAACTCTCCTATTTTTGTTTAAGCCCTATACTGTAACAGGGCATGTCGACAAGCTGTTTAAGCTCATCGTCGAGCTTCATCACGGTCAGGGTCGCCCCCATCATTTCCAGAGAGGTAAAATAATTACCCGCGTATCCGCGGTGTATTTTTATGTCCCTGGCGGTAATAAGCTTTTCGATTTCATCGTACAGTACGTACAGTTCCATCACCGGCGTAGCCCCAAGACCCGA
>JAITIC010000020.1 GCA_031279635.1 Treponema sp.
TCCACAAAGTCGGTTACTTTGCGGACAGACATTGCATTTTCTCGCCTAACGGCTGCGAAAATGCGTTTTTTAAGGAAGTCTGTCCATAATGTGTCTACATTATGGACAGACTCGAATTAATGAAACTCGAAGTTCGGCCGGATAGTTTCTCCTCATATACAAAAACCGGTCTTTTGCCGATAATAAGGACGATGAGAGGCAAAACCAGGCGCCATACAAAAGCGGCGATTTTCTGTCTGATAGGGCTTTGCGTGTTGTTCCCGGCGGGGATACGCGCCCAGGAGCAGGCGGCTGAAGAGCAGACCGGCGGGGAAGCGGCGCTGCCCCGGCAGTTCCGGGGAATAAGCCTGGGCATGGGTCTTGACGAACTGAAAGCCGGCCTGCGGGAGGATCCGCTCTTCAATTTCCGGGGTGACCGGGACGTGTCTTTTCTTCCCGCGAGGGAGCAGAGTCTGGTGGAAACTACCGGCTCCTCGTTTATCAGACGGGCCTTTTTCCAGCTCCGCGACGGGCAGGTGTTCATCATGGCTTTTTCCCTCAATACCGCCCTGGTGGACTACTATTCGGTGTTTACCGCCATGAGCGCGAAATATGGCGAGCCTTCTTACCTTGATCCCCGCGAGGTGGTCTGGGAAACCGCTGATGTCAGGGTAGCCATAGAACGGCCTTTGACGGTCAAATACATTGACAAACAGGTATTCGACGATATTATCAACGAGTCCGCCTTAAGCGAATCCCGGCAAACGCGGCAGCGGCAGGATTTTCTGAATGAGTTCTAGCAGTTTGTTGCGCTTTGTCCGGTCCCCGCGGGAGCAGAACGGCGCGCTCCCCGCGCCCTGGTATGTTTGCCTGCCCTTTCTGTTGGTCTGCGGTCTTGCCAATTGCGCGCCCGGGAAACCTGCCGGCGCGGAGATCCGTGTGGAGCGCGCCGGCGCGGAAGTGGCGCTCTTAAACGCGGAACTGGCCCGTACACCGGAGGAACGTATCCGGGGGCTGATGGGCCGGAAGAGCCTCGCGGACGGAGAGGGGATGCTCTTTATTTTTGAGCGGGACGATGTGCTGTCTTTTTGGATGAAAGATACCCTCATCCCCCTTTCCATAGCTTTTATCGCCTCGGACGGCAGAATCGTCGAAATCAGGGACATGCGGCCCCTGGACCTCAACTCAATAAAATCCAGCCGCTCTGTCCGCTACGCCCTGGAAGTCCCTCAGGGCTGGTTCGAAAGGGCCGGCGTCAGACCGGGAGATACGGTTAAATTTTAGCGCTTGAGCTTGGCCCGCATTGGCAGCGCAGACGCCCTATTGCCAATTGTACATTTTTTCAGGTATAGTCATGGTATGAGTGACTTGGGCAGCCTGAAACACGAAATAAAAGAACTTATCATCAGCAGTCTTGAACTGGAGGATATAAAAGCGGAAGACATCGACGATTCCGCCCCGCTCTTCGGTGGCGGGCTGGGACTGGATTCTATAGACGCGCTGGAGCTGGGGATCGTTTTCAAAAAGCGCTTCGGCGTCAAATTTTCGGCGGAAAATGATCAAAACAAACAATACTTCGCTTCGGTGCAGGCAATCGCGGATTATATAGCCGGGGAAACCGGATTGGCGGAAGGCTGAAAATCCGCTTGTCCGGCGTCCCGCGGTAATGGGGAAGACGGCGATCTTTCGGTCAGGTAATCTTTTTAAAAATAAGGGACGTATTGATTCCGCCGAAGGCAAAGTTATTGGTCATGACATACTCCGTATCAATTTCCCGCCCGTCTCCGGTAATATAGTCCAGCGGGGCCATCTGGGGATCAATTTCGGTTAGATTGATATTCGGGGCAAACCAGCCTTCATTCATCATCTTGATTGAAAGCCACGCCTCAATGGCCCCACAGGCGCCCAGCGTATGGCCGATATAGTTCTTTAGGGTACTGACGGGAACAGGGCGCTTGAAAATATCATGGGTAGCCCAGCTTTCGGCAATATCCCCCGCGCCGGTGGCGGTTCCGTGGACATTGATATAGCCGATTTTATCGGGGTTGATGCCGGCATCCTCAAAGGCCAGTTCCAAAGCCCGCTTCTGGGTGATGCGGTTCGGCTGGGTAATATGCGTGCCGTCGGTATTGGTACCAAAACCCACGATCTCGGCGTATATTTTCGCGCCCCGGTTCCGGGCGTGTTCATACTCTTCGAGAATAAGGGTCCCCGCACCCTCCCCAACCACAAGGCCGTCCCGTTTAATATCAAACGCGTTGGGGGTCAGTTCGGGGGTGTCGTTTTTGGTACTGGCGGTAAAAAGGGTGTCAAAAATCGCGGCGTTTACCGGGTTTAGTTCCTCCGCTCCCCCGGCGATCATGACATCCTGCCTGCCGTTTTGTATGGTCTCATAGGCAAAACCGATTGAGATGCTTCCCGAAGTACAGGCGGTGTTGCTCGTGATAAGCCTGCCGGTCAGGCCGTAAAACACCTCGATATTTGCCGCGCAGGTTTGGGGCATGGCGCGGATATAGGTAGTAGCGTTCATTCTGCTCATATCGTTTTGTACGAGCATACCGTACACATCAAGCAGCGGCTCCACGCTGCTCATGGAAGAGCCATAGGAAATTCCGCAGCGGCCCTCTGAAAGTTCGAGCGCCCCTTCAAGGCCCGCCAGTTTCAGCGCGTTATCGGTCGCGACCAGCGCCATCTGCGCTATCCTGCCCATACCCCGGATTTTCTTGCGGGGAAAGCCGGGCATTTTAAAATCCACCGGGGCCGCAAGGCGGGTATTCATCTTTTCAAAGCGGTCCCATTCGTCCATTCTGCGGACGCGGTTTTTCCCGGCCCGGAGATTCTCCAATATTTCGGGCCATTCGTTCCCCAGGGGACTTATCACCGCGCCCCCGGTAATCACCACCCGTTTTCTCATTCCTTCCTTCTTTTCCACTACGTCAAACCTCCGTCTACAGAAATAACCTGCCGGGTAATATAAGACGCTTCAGCGGAAAGGAGAAACACCGCCAGAGCGGCAACCTCTTCCGTTTTTCCTGGCCGGCCCAAAGGAATAAGGGGCAAAATTATATCCAGCGGCGCGTTCCGGATCATATCGGTTTCGATGACGCCGGGGGCGATACAGTTTACCGTTATGGAACGGCTCGCCAGTTCCATTGCCAGGGCTTTGGTAGCGCCGATGATTCCCGCCTTGGACGCGCTGTAATTCACCTGCCCCCGGTTCCCGATGATGCCCGACACGGAGGCGATGGTGATAATCCGCCCCCGCTTTTTGCGGCACAGGGGCATTATAAGGGGGTGCAGCACATTGTAAAAGCCGTCAAGGTTCGTGTGAATCACCGAATCCCAGTCTTCCCCGCTCAGAGCCGGAAACGCATTATCCGCGTTGATACCGGCGTTGCAGATAATGCCCCAACATGCCCCATGGGTTTCCGTCAATGCTTCAAGTTTTTCCCGGCATTCACCGCGGTTGGCTATATCAAACTGAATCAATTCAATACATCCGCCTTTTGCCGACACCGTATCCCGCAGGCTTTTCGCAGCCTCCTCGTTCCGGTGATAATGGGCCGTTACCGCGTATCCGGCTTCGCAGACGGCCAAAGCAATGGCGCGGCCTATACCCCGATCCGCGCCGGTAATCAGCACTCTTTTTTCAGTTTTCACCTGTTATTCCTTGTCAAATAACGATAATTCTTCCTTGTCAAACAGCGACAAATCCCTTACATCCATAACTGTTACTTTCGCCTGAGCCGCCGGTTCCTCCCCCTGAAAGACGGTGCACTCAAACGTGAAAACCGCGTCGATTTTCACGTTTTCGGCGATTCTGATCCGCACTGTTGTTCCCGCTTTCAATACGGGAACCGCCAGTTCCAGGGCTGAAACGCTGAGAATAAAACCCGGTTTCGGCTCCTCCCCCAATTCGCGGTCCGAAAGCCCCGACAGGGCGGAAATACTCTGGGCCATCAATTCAAAACTGACCCATGAAGGGATTCCCCCCAAATCAGGATCGTAAAAAATACAATCCCCGGTAATATCATATTCCGCGGCAAGGCTGCGTTTTTCAAGATCGTAGTCCGTAAGCCGGCTGAGCAGAAACATCTTTCCCTTATGGGGAAGGAGGGTAATGAGTTCATCTCGCTCAATGAGGGAAGGTATGCTCACGTATCCCCCTGACAGTTTGTTGCGCTTCGCGCATTAAAAATCTCCCTCCAGGGTATAGACATACCCCCGCAGGTGGTTTGTAAACCGGACAGCGGTTTTTGTCTTGACTATCTCAATGATATGCGATTTTCCGTCGGAAACGACACGGATTTCGCCGGTTTCGTTGTTATCATCAACAAACGCCGCCGTCCTGAACTCAAGCCCGCTATCCGCGAGGGCCCGCGCAACCGCATCAAAACGGTAAAAACAAAGCTGAAAATCGGCGACGATATATTCAGGTTTGATGAACCTGGAAAAAACGGCGGAAGAGAGCGCTATACTCCGTTCATCAAAAAAAAGCTCCCCCATCCCCGCGCCCATACTGTTAAAAAGAGACATGGTGATCTCCTGTTCATTTGCCTTGACCCACGCCTCAACGGAGAATTCCCGCGTTCCGTAGGTTGCGGTAATCCGCTGATAGCCGTCCATCGGAGCGCTTAGCTGCGATGGGTGCAGCAGGATATACTGCGCCTGATCCGTCAAATAGACCGGCGAATAAGGAGGGGGGGCCGGCCTGGGTTCGGTAGTGCAGGAAACCAGACAGAACAGAAACAAGGCGCTCCAGGGCAGGTTTCGTTTTGATCCACAATGTTTCATAAAGCTCATAATTTTGAAGAGTGTGAGGATATTTTATACAGGATTGGCCCTTATGTCAAATGAAAAAACGGCTCGGCCCCCGGTGAGCGATTCCGAAAGCTGCCTCATAATGAGGCATGAACGCTCAAACAGCGGCCGGGAAAAGGTGACTGACATTGCGTCACGAAAGCTCGTGATTTGCGTAATTCGTATAAAGAAGAGCCTGTCCCAAAACCAGTTGACTGTGCGCTCACGTTCCCGGCATAGCCGGGGGCACGGTTTTGGGACAGCCCCACAAACTCCCAGGGCGGGCGCGTTAAAAGACCTCGACATTGCCATTTTCCCGGTAAGTTCTCCAAACGTTCTCAAAAAAATCGTCAGCCGGGGGAATGGGCCGCACGGGACGCCATACCGGGCTACAGGTTCCGTTTTTGCAGGTGATTTCCTGAATCATTGAGGCCAGTTCGCCCCGGTCAAGAAGCGCGGCGCACTCACCGGGCAAAGCGGGGTGAGGCCTGGCTCCGTCTTTATGGTAATACAGCGCGCTCCCCCGGCTCTTTCCACCGTGCCTGATATAGTCGGCCATTGCGGAAAGGTACACATACTGACAGATTAGCAGATCTTTCAGGCGGAACACCATGCTTAAATCTTTAGCGCCTGAAATGCGAACCATTTCCACAAAATTGTCAAGCTGCTTTTTCGTTTCCTCCAGCGCCCGGTTTATAAGCGTTTCATCCCTGAACATCCCGCCCGCCATGCTCATGCGTTCCCTGGCAGCCGTTATGAGCGCGGGAACATTTCGCTCCGATTCGTTAACCGCCATTATTGAGGAGATTTCGGCAAATATTTCGCCTAATGGTATTTCAAGCTGCTCCATGTTATTGGGAATATTTTTTCTTTTGCGGGCAATGTAGAGCGCCGCCCGCATCGATCCGGCCTGGCCTGAGTTGAGGGCGCTGCCGCCCGGACGAAACACACCGTGAGTGCCCGCCGCCTCTCCCACCGGAAAGAGTCCTTCAATATTGGAATGCCACCAGCAGTCAACCGCAAGGCCGCCGTTGTTATGCTGAACACATACGGCAATTTCCAGCATCTGTGAATGCAGGTCCACGCCCTTGTCCCTGTAAAAATCCACGGCAGGCTTGTTCATGGTATCAAGGCGTTCAATCGGTGTGCCGAAACAAGCGCCGGCGGCGGCAAGATAATCCCGACATTCGGCGGAAAGGGAGGCGTAGTCGATTTCCGCGGCGAGGAGAGGATTATGGGTAAAATCAAGAAACACCCGCCGGCCTTTTTGGGTTTCAAGGAAAACAATTATATCAATGAGCGATGAACCCGCAGCCTTTGAACCGCCTGAAGCCGCGTTTTGCGTTCCGGCGCCAAAGAGTTTTCGTGCGTCAAAAGGCCACTGGTAGCCCTTGAGAAATACAAGGGAAAGCATTTGCGCCGTGTCGGCAAAAAAATCCGGGAGAAATTCACGCTCGTCATTGCCGTCCCTGCCGGTGGAGACAAAGCGCGGAAGGACCTGCATGTAAGTGCCGCTGACGTTCCAGCGGGGATGTATTGAGGCCAGTCCGTACTGCCACTCCGTAAGGTTGCGACCCGCGGCTCCCGCCTCGAACGCAATTCCTGTCGCTCCGTTTTGGCTGCCGGGATACACCGACGCGCTGAACATGGTGGCAGGCCCCCCTGTAGCCCATACGATGCTGGGACTCCGGAAAAGGACATAACGGTTCAGCGGATCTTCGGGGGAATTGAGGTTGAGGCAGAGAACCCCCAGGACTTTTTCGTTATGCGCAATCAGTTTGATTATCTGCATTCTGTCAAAAATAACAAGACCGGATTCGCGGGCCGATTTTTCCAGCGCCTCGGTCATAAGTTTTGAGGTGTAGGGACCGGCGCTGGTGGCCCGCCGCGCGGGATCATGGTCGGTTTTGTAACCTACATATTCGCCGTAGCGGTTTTTGGGGAAAGGCAGCCCAAGCAGGGCGAGCTTGTTAAAACAGGGAACCGACGAGGCCGCCTCGCAGAGGGCGATGTCGCCGTCCATGCTTTGCCCGGCAAAAAGGGTTTCCGCCAGGGCGCGGACGCTGTCTTTCTCACCACCTGAAAGAGAAAGCTTGTAGTAGGTCTGCTTGTCCGATCCGGTGTTACGCGATGTGCCGGCCAATACCGATTCGCTTATCATGGCGATGTCTTTCATGTTTTCGCGTAACAGAGTGTCCGCCGCGTTAAAACCGGCCGCGCCGGATCCGGCGATAACAGCGGAAAAACAGTAAACTTTTACGGGAATATCACGGATAACAAGGGTTTTTTCTTCCATAAAAATAACATCACAGCCTTTGGATATGAAAACCGCCGTCTACATCAACATAATTACCGGTGGTGTAGAGAAAACTGTCGCCCGCGAAAACCGAAACCGCTTCGGCCACATCCTCCGGCCTGCCCCAGCGGGCTATTGGAAAGACCCCTTCCCTGATAAGGCGGTCGTATTTTTCGCTTACACCGGCGGTCATGTCGGTCTCGATAACGCCGGGCCGTATTTCGTGGACGAAAATGCCCTCTTTCGCCAGACGGTCGGCGTAGAGCCTGGTGAGCATGGCGATTCCCGCCTTTGACACGCAGTATTCGCCCCGGTTTATCGACGAAACCCCGGCGGAACAGGAGCCGATGTTGATAATGGTCCCCCGCTTTTTGCCCGTAACAGGCAGGCCGAGCATGGCTTTGGCGGCAAGCTGGGTTAAAAACATGACGGATTTGGTGTTGGTATTCATCACATAATCGTAGCTTTCTTCGCTCATCTCAAGCAGGTCCGCCCTCATTTTAGGCGCGACGCCGGCGTTATTCACCAGCACGTGCAGGCCGCCGAATTTGTTTAGCGTTTCATCAATTATCCGCCTGCGGTCACCGGAGACGGAAACATCGGCGCGGATATAGAGATAATCGCCGCAGACCGCGGCAAGCTCATCAAGATTTTTCGCGCAGTCCGACTGCGCGCGGGTTCCCACCACAGCCACATTAAAACCGTCTTTTGCAAAGCGCAGACTTACGGCAAAGCCGATACCCCGCGAACCGCCGGTAACAATCGCTGTTTTTTTCATGCTAACCTTACCCTCTCAGTTTGTTGCGCTTCACGCATTATAGGTCCCAAAAATCGCCTAAGGCGATTTTTTACCTTGCAAACTGCAGGCAGCCTATTTATCGGGGATTTGCGGCCTCAGGCGCAAAAATCCACAGGTGCAACAGGCTGCTCGTGCGGTCAAATGACCGCACTATATAGAGTCTGTCTATAATGTAGACACATTATAGACAAACTACCTTAAAACAGGCATTTTGCGCACCGTTTTGGTACAAAACGGGAGCAAATGCAAGGTCTGTCCATAAAGTAACCGACTTTATGGACAGACACTATATAATTGAACAGGAGCTGAAGCCTCATGCCTTTGCCCCCTTTCCTCAGCGCAGCGCCGCGCTTCTTTGTAGATGGGCGCGTACACTTCGCTGTCCCGTATCACGCAGCCGGTCCTGCCGTGGTCCCGCATGATCTGGGTACACTTTGAGCAGGTGACGCAGCATTTTTCTTTTTTTGCCGTTCCTGTTTTGAACACATCCAGGGGAAGATCCGGATAGGCGAAGGACGAGCGTCCCAGCCCCACAAAGGAGCAGCGTTTCGCGGCCAGATTTGCCGCCCCCGCCTGGGGTATGAACTGCCTGAGCCAACTGTAGCCGTTTCCCACAACGGGCACAGGCCCCGCTGTTTTTTGTACCAGTCCGGTGAACGCAAAAAGCCGCTCAATGCTTTCAAGCTGATGCTCCTCCGGCACGGGAATGCCCATGCTTGAGGTGTCAAAAGGACGGGTTACCTGAGGATAGATATAGTAGGGATTCCCTGCGGAGTTACTCAGCAGATCTACGCCCGCCGCACAGAGATCGCGCACCAGGCGCTCCGGTTCGACGGGATCGAATGTCAGAAAACCGTCTTTGTCCTGCCCAAAGCCATACGGATAGGGGTGGGCGTCAAACACGTTGAAGCGGCATGCTACGATAAAATCGTCTCCGCAGGCCTTGCGCACCTCTTTGATAATGTTTAGCAACAATCGGGTTCTGTTCTCATAAGAGCCGCCGTATTTTCCTTCCCGTGTGTGGCTGGCAAGTAGTTCGGATAACAGATAACGATGACACGCCTTTATATCAACGCCATCAAAACCCGCCTCCCGTGCAAGCCGCGCCGAAGCGATGTACACGGGGACGAGGCTTTCGAGGTATTCGTCACTTATCGGGACCGTGCCGGTATTTACGCCGGTACGGGGATCAAGAATCGGATCGTGCTGTGGAATAAGAGGATGGGGCTTGTGCCCTTCCGGCCGGGAATAGCGGCCCGAATGTGTTAGCTGCAACACATACACCGGCTCATAACCAAAATTGTTTTTGCAGAGCGTTTTCGTTTCAGCGACCAGGGCCGCAAACTGCGGCAGGTTCTGTCCGGTAAGCATCATTTGCAGTTCATTGGCGCGGGCTTCCTGCATGATCGCGTTGGCCTCCCACCAGATAAGGCCGTAAGCTCCGGCGGCCAGACGCGCATAACGCCGTTTGACCAGTTCCGAAGGGCTGCCGTCGGGATTGGAGTCGCAGCCTTCCATGGGAAGCACCGCGAATGAATTGGGGGCGGTTTTGCGCCGAATCCGGACTTCTTTCCGCAGCGGTGAGAGATCCTCACTGAATTCAAGGCTCAGGCCCAGAGCTTTTGTCTTTTCACGGATCTCTTCCAGCAGGTTGAAATTGAATTTTTCATGCACAGCTTATGCCGCCTTTGCGCCTTTTCTCTTTGCCAGTATCGCCTGTTTTATCCTGGAGTTAATGGGAAGCCTGCTGATAATAATCAGCATGGTGATGATAAACAAGCCCAGGCAGATGGGCCGGGTAAAAAAGGGCGCGAGGCTCCCGTCGGAAATAATCAGGGCGCGCCGCAAATTTTTGTCCAGAATATCGCCCAGGATAATGCCCAACACCAGGGGCGCCATGGGGTAATCCATCTCCCTGAGCAAAAAACCCAGAATGCCGAACACGATCATGATGCTCACATCAAAAAGCCGGGCCTGAAGGGCGAAGGAACCCACCACACAGAGGGTAAAGACGATGGGCATGAGTTTCTGCCGGGGAATGAGAAGGACCCTTACCAGGCTTTTCACCATTAAAAGCCCAAGGATAAACATGGCGACGGTAGCGAGGAGGGTCATGGCCGTCACTTCGTAAATAAAGCTGGGAAATTCCATCATGATCAGAGGCCCCGGCCGGACCCCGTGAATCAGCATGGCCCCCAGCAGCACCGCCGCGGGCGCGGAGCCGGGAACCGCCAGGGTCAGCACCGGAATGATGGCGCCCGGAACGCAGGCGTTGTTCCCCGTTTCCGCGGCCAGAAGCCCCTCAATGCTGCCCTTGCCGAATTTTTTCGCTTCCTCCGGTTTGGCGCCCCGCTTGGCCAGGTCGTAGGACACCCAGGCGGCAATATCCTCACCAACACCCGGCACCGCGCCGATTAAAGTACCGAGAACCCCGGAGCGGATGATAGTTTTCCAGTACTTGGCCACTTCCCTCCAGGGCGGAAAAAGGTGGTGTATCTCCGTCTTAACCACCTCGAATTTCGTGTGACGCATGACCGAAATAATTTCCGCGAATCCAAAAGCCCCCACCATAGCGGGGATGAGGGCGATGCCGCTGGCCAGGTTAAGGCTGCCGAAGGAATACCGCACATAAGCGTGAATGCCCTCCATACCGACCATGGCCACAAAAAGCCCCAAAAAGCCCGCAATCCATCCCTTCAGGGGATCTTTGGGGGCGGTGAGGTTGCCGCAGATGATAATGCCGAAAATTGCGAACCAGAAAAATTCATAGGACTGAAATTTGAGGGCAATGGTACCGATGAGAGGGGTAAAAAGCGCCATAGTGAGCATCCCCATCATGGAACCCAAAAAAGACCCCGTGGTAGCGATACTGATGGCCTTCCCCGCCAGGCCCATCTTGGAAAGGGGGAAACCGTCCACCGTGGTGGCGGCGTTGGCGGGAGTTCCCGGAATATTAAGGAGGATGGCGCTTCGGCTTCCCCCGTAAATTGATCCGATATACATACAGATAAGGATCAGGATCGCGTCATTGGCATTCATGCTGAAGGTAAGGGTGGTGAGCAGCGCCACTCCCATGGTGGCCGTAAGGCCCGGCAGCATACCTATGATGATACCCAGTTGGGTCGCCCAGAAGGCGTTAAAAATACTGTGGAAATTCAAGAATCCCAGTATCGCCTTACCGAACATTTCCAGGCCCTGAAACATAGCCCCTCCTATTCCAAAGTGCGGCGGCTCATAAGGAACCGCTGATTAATGCGTAATGTTACCCTCGCGCCGGCAGTTTGTTGCGCCCGCGCATTATACCCAAAAATCGCCTTCAGGCGATTTTTTACCCTGTAAACTGCTTAGCTGCTTTAGCAGCAAGCTGCCCCTTATAATTGAGGATTTTTTGCGTTTTCCTGAAAGATTGCAAAAAAATCCACAAGCGCAACAGGCTGCTAGGGGAGCCTGACCAGAAAAAGCCGCTCAAATACCAGAGTCACCACGGCGGAGGCGATAAGGGCCAGCAGCGCGGCGATTCCGATTTTTTTTAGCTGCGATTTAAACGGCGACGCGCGATCATATTCAAAACACAGGACAAAGGTGAAAACAAACAAAAAAGTAAGAATCGGAAAATAAACTTTTCCCAAAAGAACCGTGTAACCCACACACAATAAAATCGTTAAACCAATACGCCGGACGCTGCGGTCCGCCAAAAAGGCTTTAAACGAGCTTCCCTCCACCTTTACCGCGCCGCCGGAACGCATTAACGATCGGACAAACATGATAAGACTCAAGCCGAAAATCACAAATCCCAGAAGAGCCGGCAAAAGCCCCGGCGCGGAATAGGGGTCCCCCTGAATCAGCGGCATCTTCAGAGCCGCCATTGCGGCGGCAAGGCCGAAGGCCATCAGTATGATCGATGTATAAAAATCCGCGCGCGCCATGTTCTTTTCTGTCATAAAAATCTCCGGAGAACAAAAACGAAAACCGGAGTCAGATGAAAACCCGCCCCGGTTATACGTAATAGACTTAGGGTCTGGGTATTCCTACCGTGTCCGGGGAAACTACCGCCTTGCCTCCTTCGTAATAAAGCCAGGCTACGGGCTGATAGAATTCATACGCCTTATCCTGGGCGGTCACGCCGGCGGAGGGAGCAAAGACCGCGCCGTTTTCCCTGGCGTATTTCTGAATCTCCTGACTGGTCATGATCTTTTCCGCCCAGATCTTGTTCAACGTGCTGATGGCTTCCTGGGGTACTCCCTTGGGAATAAAGATGCCGAAATAGTTCGGCCCCAGTTTGAAATCGGGAATCCATTGTTTAACGGAAGGAATCTTTCCGTAGCCGTCAAGGTCAAGATCGGTTTCCGTAAGAACCGCCAGGGGCCGGATCTTTCCGCCCCGGATCATGTTGGCCTGTTCCACTGCCAACTGGGAGGTAACCAGCACTTCCCCCGCCACCACTGCGGTAACCGCCGGGTTTCCGCCGTCGTAGGTGACGTGCTTGTATTCGATCCCCGTATACTTGCGGACCATTTCGATATTAACGTGCCCCGACGAAGTGTTACCCGCGGTGGCCACCCCTATCTGCCCGGGGTTGGCCTTGAAATCCGCCAGAAGCTGATCAAAAGTCTGGTACTTGGAGTCCGCGTTTACCCCGATGACGCCCACATTGCCGACGGTCAGGAAAATGTCCCAGTCGTTTTTAATATTGGTCTGTAACATCCCGGTGGTTTGGTAGGTGGCAAGATCAACCGCCGCCCCCGCCGTCCAGGTATACCCGTCCTTGACGGCGTCCATACAGTTTTTGGTACCGGTAGACCCCGACGCCCCGGGCTGGTTATCGATGACAATCCGCACCCCCAGGGCTTTTTCCAGTTCCGCCGCGGTAACCCGTGTTACCTGATCGGTAGATCCCCCCGCTCCCCAGGGAACAATGATGTGAATAGGCTTATTGGGCTTCCAGTCGCCGCCGGCTTCTTGTTTCGCGGCGCCCGCAAAGACAGTTCCCGCCGCCGCCAGGAGCAGGATCACCAGAATCAGCAAAAACCCGCAAGACTTTTTCATAAGTTCCTCCATAAAAAACATTGTCTATGACAGAAGCATAGATTATTCAGTGTAGGGGGCTTTTGACGGCCGGGCAATGATGTTTCTTGTCTGAAAATTTGCGTTTATTGCGGAACAGGAGCGGCCGTTTTCCGGTACTGCAGGGGGGAAATTCCCTGGGTTTCGTGAAATATCCTGATAAAGTGTTCCGGATTTTCATAGCCCACCACGCTGCTGATTTCCGCCACCGACTTGTTGGTATACTGGAGGAGATGCTGGGCCTCGTTGATACGGTAACGGATAAGGAAGTTTTTGAAGCCGAAGCCGGTTATTTCCTTGAACTTTCGGGAAAGATAATATTTGCTCACAAAATACTTGCTGGCCATGTCGTCAAGGACAATATGCTCCCGAAAATGCTGGGCCACATAATTTTGAATCTCCGAGACGGTATCGATGATGTTGACATAATCCCCCGCGGAAAAGAGGCTGGGGTCTTCCCGGTACAATTCGATCAGTATCTGAATGATGAGCATGATGACCCGGCTGCTCCACATGGGTTTCTTTTCCTCACATTCCCTAATGGTCTCCTCAAACACCGCGGAAAGCCTCCGGGCAAATTCCTCCCGCAGGAGGACCAGATTGCGGGCATCCGCCCTATGGTACAAAAAAAGCGAGAGGAGCTTTGGTTCCCGCAGGGCGGTCAGGGCGAGCTGGTTGGTGACGGTAAACACATAGCGCTTGTAAGGATATTTGCGGATAGAAACATTATGGGTGTCAAAGGCCCTGATGATAATGAGCGAGTCCTTGCCAGCCGGGTAATCCACCCCGTTTATCCTGAAATTTGCCAGCCCCTCACGAACCAGCACCAGCTGATGATACCGGTGAAAATGCACGCCTATCCCATTGTAGTCGCTGTTTTTTTGAAAATAGGTAAGTATGGGAAGCATGTCGCTCAAATTGTTAATTTCACGCACCATTGCTTTATTTTAGAGTGAAATCCGGAATAGCACAAGGCTTTGCAGGGTTTGTACCGGATAAACGCATAAAATTAAGATGAATGAGGCAGGAGCAGGTTCCGAATGGCCTGGACATTGCGCAGCTTGAAAATGCTCTCAATGTGCCGCTCAAAACTCAGCGCCAGCATAAAAGGTATAATCAAGATGCCAGTGCGGCTTGTTTTCCTCCTGCCAATGCCCCCTCTCCGCTTTCGCAACATACTCTATATCGCTAATACGGCCGATTGCCTCCTGTGCTGACAGATCCCCGCCGATGAAAGAAAAGTCCTGGGAGAACAGCGCCAGCGGAAAAAGGTGACTGACACCCAAGCAAAACGGCACTTCCGCGCCATATATAGGTATGGAGGAAATCGTATGCGGAAAAAACGGGAATTCATTGAAGGGGCGGCATATCATGTTACGTCACGGACCAATGACAAAAAACGGGTTTTTGAGTGTAATGTAGGACGAAAAACCATGCTGCTTGTCCTTGAGGGCGCAAAGGAAAAGTTCGCTTTTACGCTGACCAACTTTTGTATCATGCCGACCCATATCCACCTGCTTATCATACCCGGCGAAGGGGGAAACCTTTCGCGGATCATGCAGTGGATCAAGACCCATTCGGCCAAACGCTGGAACCGTATCCACGGTTCTACGGATCACCTGTGGGGGGAACGGTATTTTGCCCGCAGCATTAAGGATCCGCGGGAGTATTCTTATGTGATGGAGTACATCGACCAGAATCCCGTGAAAGCCGGTCTGGTACAGGAGGTGGGGGAATGGAAAACCTGCGGCGCATACCACATCCGGCATGGTCTTTCCGGGCTGGTTGACTATACCGGTCTGACCCGGCTGAGGTATGTCAAACAATTACCGGCTCCAGGTGACTGACACCTTTGCGGGGGGAAGATGTATTCCCCCGCGCCTCCGTGAAATTCTGTTAAGGACTTACCGCGTGAATCGTACCGTCCACCGCATCACCGGAGGATATAATATTACCGCCTTGCGAGCCGCTTGAACTGCCGCCAATTTCACGGGTTGTTGTCCCGGCGCCCCATTTTGCCGTGCCGGTATATGCATAATCCGGATCTACATAAAGCGAAGCGCCGTCAAACGCTGTGTTGGCGTTTGCCCCGCCCGAACCGTTGATCGTACCGCCCTCCATGGTGAACGTACCGCCATCACGGACCCACACGCCGCCGCCTTTACCATCGGTATCGGTGACGGTATTACCCGATATTTCGGCGTTCCCTTTCATGGTGAAGATGGCCTTGGTGTAACTGCCCTGATTGATACGTACGCCGCCGCCGCCGAGGGCGGCGCTATTGCCCGATATTTTGGCATCGCCTTCCATGATGAAGGTTCCGCCATGAACGACATTCACGCCGCCACCGCCCATACTGGTCCTGTTGCCCGACA
>JAITIC010000044.1 GCA_031279635.1 Treponema sp.
AGCCTTCTGACGCCAATGATACTGCCCCTCTGAGGGGTGGGAAAGTAGGAAGTTGCCAGGTTTTTTTATGCCCGCTGCTGTTCCGTATTTGAAGAAAAGGTTCCAGAGCCCTTTCTTTCTCGGAAGGCCGGCATGGTTAAAATTTCATGGACAGAAAATCTTATCCCGGCTATAGTAAAAGCATGAGACCTATCGCCAAAATGAGCCGAGGCCAGGCCGCCGGTGTCCGTTATGTGCTTATGGATATTGATGATACGATCACCAGGCGGGGAAAGCTCCTCGCCTCGTCTTACGCCGCGCTCTGGAAGCTGAAAGAGGCCGGCTTCAGGGTGATTCCCGTAACGGGGCGGCCCGCGGGCTGGTGCGACTGCATTGCGCGGGAATGGCCGGTGGACGCGGTGATCGGCGAGAACGGCGCGCTGGCCTTCTGGGAAGAAGGCGCGCCAAGGAGCGCGGTAAATCCCGACGCGGAGCGCCTGCCTACCCTCAGGGCGATGTACCACCCGAACGCGGCGCGAAACGATCACCCCGTCCTGGCCCGCGTCCGCGGGCGGGCTTTCGCCGAAACGCCGGGCTTGAGAGACGCAAAAGATCAGTTTGCCCGCCTTTTTGACATCGCCCTGGACTTTGCCGAAGAGGAGCCTGTACTTCCCTTAAGTGCCGCCGAGCGGGTCAGGGCCATTGCCGAAGAAGAAGGGGCCAGGGCAAAGATCTCTTCCATCCACGTCAATATCTGGATGGGAAACTACGACAAACTCACCATGACAGACCTGTTTCTAAGGGAATACTTCGGCTGGAAGGGCGATCTAACGGAAATTATGTTTGTGGGAGATTCCCCCAACGATGAGCCTATGTTCACCCGCTTCCCCCTAACCTGCGCGGTGGCCAACATCCGCCGCTACGAGGGGTTTATCAAAAACCTTCCGGCCTTTGCTGCCGAAGCGGAATACGGCGAGGGCTTCGCGGAAATTGTCCGGGTCCTCCTTAAAAAATCCACAGGTACAGCCCGCTCTTAAGGATTCTCGTAATCCTTATACAAAAAGCGCCGTATTTTTTGCTGGGCGTTTTTCTCAAACGGTTCTTTGTGCAGCGTAAAGTCGCTGATTTTTTTATAGCCCGGCAGGGAGCGGTTCACGTCCTCAATTTCCTTTTTGATAAGATTCCTGATAAAGGCGTCGTCGTTTTCTTTGCCGGGATGATCTTCCTTTAGTGCGTCAAAATTGGGCACCGTTACGGCAAATATCTGCTCGCCGCCGAAAGAAGGCTCCCTGCGGCCCACTACGAGTATTTCGCCGACCGTCCGCGAGCCGATAAAATGAGACTCGATCTCTTCGGGGTAGACATTCTTGCCGCCCGAACCGACGATGAGGTTTTTCTTGCGGCCCTTGATGTAGAGAAAGCCGTCCTCGTCGCGGCAGCCCAGGTCCCCGGTCAGGAGGCAGCCGTCTTCGGTAAAGACTTCCCGCGTGGCCTCTTTATTCTCAAAGTAACCGAGCATAAGGGAGGGGGACTTGACGACGATTTCGCCGATTCCTTCGGGGCCTGGATCGAGGATTTTGACGTCAGTGTAACTGACCGGAAGCCCCGCCGACACGTTCCGGCGGTGCCGGGGGGTGTTCACGCTGATAAGGGGGCCGTTTTCGCTCATGCCGTAGCCATGGACAATATTGAAGCCCAGCGAATCGAAAAAGTCCGCGGTTTTGGGGTTTAGCGCCCCCCCGCCCGCGACGGTGAGCCTCACCGAGTGCAGGCCGGCCTTTTTGCGGACAAAGCGGAAGACCTTCATGCCGAATTCGGGCCGCCCCTTCTTTGCCTCCGCCAGGGCTATCGCGCGCAGCAGGTTCAAAGGCCCGCGGACAATCCCCGGCAGCTTGTTATAGCCCGCCTCAATGGCCGCCATCACCTTGTCGAAAAGCAGCGGCACCGCGATAAGGAAGGTGACACCCGCGTCCCTGATGTCGTCGATTACCACCTTGCCCACGATCTTTTCGGCGATTACCACCGGAATGCCGAGGGAGATGGGCGCTATAAAAGTACAGGTTGTCGGATACGTGTGATGCAGGGGCAGCACATCTATAAATACGTCCTTCGAATTGGGTTCCAGAATGCGGATGGCCGCGCTGACGTTAGCGATAATGCCTTTATGGGAAAGGACGACGCCTTTGGCAAAACCGGTAGTTCCGGAGGTGAACACGATGGACGCCGGGTCATGCGGCCCGATACTGTCAGGCGGCGGCAGGGCCTGCCCGCCGGCATCCGCGCCGAAGCGGTCAAACCCGGTCTCCCCGGCGGCGTCATCACTTTCGGGGCTGATGCACACCGATACCGGCAGCGTTATTCCCTTCTCCGGCAGGGACGCGGCAAAATCCCGCTTCCTCCCGGAG
Source organism: Treponema sp. (assembly GCA_031279635.1). GTDB lineage: Bacteria > Spirochaetota > Spirochaetia > Treponematales > Breznakiellaceae > WQXQ01. The sequence goes on from JAITIC010000044.1 coordinate 2,385, forward strand.
TAGAAAATGGCCCTGGCCCTTGTCATCTTGATGATATTGAGACATTCCTGCTCGGAAAGGAGGAAGTCCAGCGGTACAACGCAAATACCGGCGATTACAGTCCCCATCCAGACTGCCATCCATTCAGGCCGGTTTTCAGACCAAAGCGCTACCCTGTCCCCCTTGACAAGCCCCGCCGCGAGCAGCCCCCGCGCGACTCTGCGGCATTCTTCGGCGTAACGCCGGTAAGTCCAGCGGGTAAAATCCCGCTGCTTGCCGGAGCGGTACATAATAGCGACATTATCGGGATGGTCCCTTGCTATCTGGTCAAGCATCTGGGCGAAATTCTCATGGGGAATATCCGGAAGATCGGAAACATAATCGCTGTAATCCAACATAATATACCTCAATTTCAGAAGGATAATTTATCGAGGCTTTCCCAAAACTTCAGTTTTTGGGAAAGCAGCCTTAAATTCCGCAGTTTTGCAGGGCTAAAAGCCTGAAAACTGCAAGGGCCTTTGGCTCAAGCCTGTTCCAAAACCGTGCGCTTTAGCGCATAGTTAATTAGTTTTGGGACAGGCTCTATAATAAACATTTTTTTGAATTTTGTCGAGATAGGTTTTGCCGTTTGAACAGCCTGCTTCCTTAATTCTACAACTACGGGAATAACTTGAAACCGAGGGAAAAGATAAGGCCCGTGTCCGCGTTGTATTCCGTGTTATCAAGGGCTTCATAATCCCCTTCCGTGCCGCTGCCGAAATTACTGTTGATGGTAAAGCGGGTAACGACCAGTCCGGTTTCGGCGTACAGGGAAAAGGGGATGTTTCGGCTTTTCAGGCTGTAGGAGCCGCCCAGCTTGAACACGTGATCCCACTGGTATACGCCGTCCCGCAGAAAATGCTTTTCGCTGTTATCGTCCTTTACGATTTTGTCCCGCAGGGAAGAGCCGTCAACCTGTCCGTACCCGTAATCGACGCCGTGGCGGATAAGCTGGTATTGCAGATGGGCGCTCGCTTCGGGACGGAACATTGACTCAAGGCGGAGCAGCAGCTCGTCGCTGTTGGGGGGCAGGTAAAAGCCCAGGGATTCCCCGTTGTTGAGGTAGGACGTATCGCTTGGCACGCGGTTCCAGGGGGTCTCGGTGTATTCATGGGTATACGTGTAAGGCTCTATTTTCGTGTAACGCACGGTAAAAGCTGTGAAGGGAAGCAGGCGGACATCGGCCTTAATGCCCCCCTGGTATGCGTACATGTTCCGGTCCAGTGTGAGGAACGATCCCAGCACGGGCCGTATCTCGTCGATATAGAGACTGCCCCAGACTTTGAAAAGGCCCGGCCAGCGGAATTCCAGATCGGCGAACAGACCGAGGTTGTCAAAATCGCCTATATTGTTTTGATACATAAAATTGCTGTTCAGCGGGAAGATATAGCCCAGATCAAACCGTTTGGGCCACACGGTGGCGCTGCCGAAATCAAAATGAAAATGCTTGCCGGTATCTAATTCCAGATAGGTCAAGGAAAAAAGATTCTGGAAGGGGTCGGCGTCTGTCCATTGGTTGCTGGTATTCTCATATTCGAGCGCGCCGGTAAGAAACGAGAGGCGCAGCCACGAGTAGGGCGCTACGCTCCCCTCAAGCGCCATGTAGGGACGGGCTTGAGCGTTCATAAAAAGGCTCGAGCCGTTTGCTTCGGGTCCCCAGTCGCGGCGCATCCTGCCGAATCGGAGCTGCAACAGGTTGCTGAAAAGGGCGGTGTTGAGTTCCGAAATAATCTCGTATCCAAAGGCGAATTTTTGAGGCCAGTCGCCGTAGCTCGCCAGGTCATCAGGCGCGAAAACTCCGCCTTCCCACTGTTTGGAAAAGGTGTAGGGGAAATAGGCGGGAATCGAGTAAACCGAGGAGGATGACTGCGCGGGAATGTCGTAGTAATAGGTATGGCCATTGCTGTTAGGATTGCCGTCGTATTCGCCGTATTTGGGGTCCACGTACAGTGGATCGAGGTGCGTTCCCAGTTGTTTCCGGTATATGCTGAAAAAACCGGCCCTGCCTTTGAAATTCCAGGAGAGGTACTTGCCCATGTCACCGGCGATATACAGTTCTCCGGTATTGACGGTGCCAATCTTCGCGTCCGGGGCCTTAACCGAAAAGTCGCTTTGCCAATTTGCGCCGGCTTCAAGGGAAATGTGCTGATTTCCCAGAAGCTTTTCGCCGTAGTACCTGCCCTCTTTATAATCAAGGCCCTTTTTCCGCTCGAAGGGGGCAAGCACAGCGGCTATAATTTCCAGTTCCTTCGGGGAAAATTTGCCGGACGGGGCGTTGAGCATTTCCCGCAGCTTTCCCGTAACCGTTAATTCAGACCAGGGTTTTGCCGAAGGCGGCGGCGTAATCGTTCCCCGTAAAACTCCCATTTGGATTATATTGTACGCAAGGTGCCCCAGGGGTACCGAATTGAGCTGCTGGGCCGCAAGAATCGATACTGACAGCAGCAGAACAGGCAAAAGACAGAACAGGCTTTTTTGATGCATTATCATAAATCTCATACTAAAGTTTAATCGGATTGGAAAAACTAGTCCATACCACGGTAATTACCTTGACAGATAAAGACAAGTGAGTATAGAATTTGTCCATGAGGGAAACATCCATTGTTGTCAAGAACGAAACGGGTCTGCATTCACGGCCCGCAGACCTGTTTGTGAGGACGGCCAAACTCTACCAGTCAACTGTTGAAGTCGCCAAAGGTGAAAAAAAAGCAAACGCCAAGACTATTCTCAAGGTTATTCTCTTAAACGTCTGCGAAAACGACACAATAACGCTCACCGCGGACGGCCCGGACGAAGAGGCCGCCCTCGAAGACCTTCGGGCGCTGGTTGAATCGGATTTTACCAAGATAAACCCTAAAGTACAGATTTAACGCCATTCCCGGCATACGGAGCGTGTTGCGCCCGCACTTTGCGTTTTCTGCTTTTTCATTGCATTGGGGCTTTTCCGAAGCTGAAGTTTTGGAAAAGCGACCTTGAAATTCGCGGTTTTGCAAGGCTGAAAGCCTGCCGTATAGTGGAGTTCCTGCGAACGGAATACACCCTAATGGCTGAAAATCGTAAAATGAAAGCGGATTCTTAAATATTCACCCTAAAAGCGTGCTTCCGGTCGCGCCTTTGATCGTACAGGGTGATTCCCACGTTAAAACGCCGCTCCGCCTCCAGGGATGAAGGGGGGCCGTGGCCGGGGAGCACGGTGTAGTCACCGGGCAGGGAAAGGAGCCGGCTTCGCAGCTTACCCATCTGCGTGGTTGCCCCGTAAGTGCTGTCGGTCTCGCCCACCAGTCCCGCCGTGAGCACATCCCCGGTAAAAAGCAGGCCGCCGATCCGGTAGACTACGGAGTCCGCCGAATGGCCGGGGATGGAGATCACTTCTACCTTAAAAGCGCCGATGTCAATTTTATCGCCGTCCCGTACCAGCGTGGTTTTATGATCCAGTATAACACGATTCACCGCGAATATTTCGGCGTTGTAGATCCGTTTCAGGGTCCTTAGGCCGTGCACGTGAGTAATGTGGGCGTGGGTGATGAGCGCCGCCCTCAGATGGAAGTTGTTGTTTTCAATGCTCTTGAGGACAGACTCATCCATGGTTCCCGGATCGATGATAATTGCGTCGGCAGAATCGGGCGCCGCGCCCAGCACATAACAGTTGCTGAAACCGTAGGAACAATAATGAAAATAGAGCTTCATTTTATCGTTCCCACTCTTCCAGCTCAAATACCGCTTCCGCGGTATTTGACGACTTAAAGGTAATTTCCCTCTGCCGGGCGCAGACAAAATAGGTCCTTTTCAGATTGCAATTGGCAAACTGGGAATGTTCCAGATCGGCGTTGATAAAGCGGCTGTTGTAAAGGTCGGAGTTGTTGAACGAGGTCTCGGAAATGGACGCCCCCACAAAATTGACGTGTAACAGTTCGGACCCCTCAAAAGTACATTCCCGAAATTGCCCGCCGGCAAAGGACAGAAACTGGATGTCCGATTTGGAAAAATCGCAGTGGTCAAAATCGGCGAAATCAAAGAAGCACATCCGCAGCACCACTTCTGAAAAAACACATTTTGAAAAATACGCGTCCCTGAAATTGCAGCCGTAGAAATGGCGACGGGAAAAATCAATATTCTCAAAATGCATTCCCGCCGCGCACAGGTCCTTGGTAGTGTCTTGTCGGGTGATAAGTTCGACAATCCGCCGGGTCTCCTGCCCCGGATTCGCCTGATGAATAAAACAGATATTGGAACCGGTAATAGCCGGACGCCCGCAGCCCGCGGCGCAAGGACTTATGGTAAACACAGTTTACCATAGCATGTTTTTGTCTTGTCAACCAGCCCCGCCCCGGGTTATGATACATTATGTGCTGGTATTGCGGTTCCCCTGTTCTTGATGAAACGATTGGCCGTTCCCTTCGCTGCGCCGGCTGCGGAAAAGATTTGCGGGTATGCCGGAATTGCCGTTTCTACCTTCCCGGATCACGCGGGGACTGTTCCGAATCAGGCGCCGAAGCTCCCGCCGAAAAGGATCGGGCCAACTTTTGCGACTGGTTTTCCCTGGACCCGAAATTCCGCAAGCCCACGGCGGGACAGCAAAAGGATCGGGACAAGGCCTCCGCGGCAAGATCCGCTTTTGACAATCTTTTCAACTAAGCGCGTATGGATACATGGCCTGTACTTTTTTTGGACTCCGGTATAGGCGCCATCCCTTGCTGCCGGCATTTTCATGAATCCAATCCCGGTGAACCGGTGGTTTATCTTGCGGATTGGCTTCATTTTCCCTGCGGCAGCCGGCAAGGGCCGGAGCTTGTGTCGATTTTAATCTCCCTTATGGAAAAAATCATCCTAAGGCTGGACCCGAAAATTGCGGCGCCGGCCTGCAACACCGCCACTGTTTCCGCCCTTGCCGAACCGCGCCGGCGTTTTTCCGCCTTGCCTTTTGTCGGAACCGTACCGGCGGTTAAACCCGCGGCGCTTGCGTCCCAATGCCGGAGCGGCTGCGAAATCCACGGAATTGCCGCGCCCGAAGCTTCCTGGCGCCGTTGGGCGGAATGTCCCGGTTTCCGTCTCTCCCTCATGGCGGAAGCATGAAAGGCCTCGTTATCCGCGGTTCCCGCAATATCTTTACCGTACAGATTGAAGCGGACGGTGAGGTCGACGCAGGTACTGTTACGCGCAAAGAGATCGAATGCCGTTTCAAGGGGAAGATACTCAAAGAGGCCGAGGGTGTTTATAATCCCCTGGCCCCTGGAGATATGGTGATTGTTGAATTTAATCCAAATCATGCCGGTACAGGACAGATCATCGCTTTGGAAAAACGGCGGAATGTGTTCAGCCGCTTTAACCAGAAAGGCGGGACGCCCCAGCTTCTTGCGGCTAACGCGGATTTGGTACTGTGTCTCACCACAGCGGCGTCGCCTCCCTTTAGGCCCCGTTTTCTTGACCGCGTCCTGCTTCAGGCGGATACCGCGGGAATACCGCCGCTTGTTATCTGCAATAAAAGCGATCTCAATATTGATGATCTTGATGTGGAGGAACGGCTTGAGGAATTTCATCGCCTGGGTTACCGCGTGCTCAGAATATCGGCGAAAACCGGCGAGGGGCTTGATGAACTGCGGGAACTTATCGCGGGAAAATGTTCTGTGCTGATAGGCCAATCCGGAGTGGGGAAGTCCAGCCTTATCAACGTCCTGCTGCGGGATTCGCGCGTCAGAGAGGGGGCGATAAATGAGAAATACGACAGGGGTAATCACACCACCACCATGTCGCTGATGGTTGAGCTTTCCGAAAACGGGAACAAGCCGACCCGGCTCATTGATACGCCGGGGATACGCCGCTTTGTGCCCGACGGAATTTCGGCGGAAGAGCTGGTTCTGCACATGCGGGAATTTGCCCCTCTGGCCGGGACCTGTACCTACGGCCTTTCCTGTTCCCACCGTGTTGAGCCCGGCTGCAAGATCATGGAAGCGGTTGCCGCCGGGGTTATTCACGAGGATCGTTATAACAGTTTTTTGCGTATTTATGATGAGCTTGCGGGGAAAAAACATGCGGGCTGAAAGCGCCGGTTTAGCCGGTTTGGATTTAATGGAAAAAACAATAAAACTCCTTGAGTACGGCGCAATCATGGATAGAGTCGCAGACCGTTCCATGAGCGGGGAAGCGGCGGCCATGATCCGGAACGAGAGACCGTTATGCGATAACGATAAAGTCCTGGAAACCAAAAAGCTGGTCTCGGCAGTCCTTTCCCGAATCGTTTCAGGAGACAGCGAACCCCGCTCAAGCCTGCCCTCAATCGGGTTTCTCTTTCCCAAACTTGAGGTTGAGGGCATGGCCCTCGAAATTGACGAAGCCTGCGCAATCGGACTCTTTGTTGAACAGGGGGAGGCGCTCAGAAAATGGCTTGCCCCCGATCCTTCCATTGCCGTTTTGCTGGAGGAACTACCCGACTGCGGCGTTGTTGCGGCGGAAATCTTCAAGGTTTTGGACAGGGAAGGGAAGATTCGGGATCTGCCTTCGTTACGCGCTATACGGAAACGGATCGCGGGCCTCAACGCGGAATTGAAAACGGCGGTTTCCCGTTACGCGGCGGACGAGGAAAGCAGGCGGATGCTGCAATCAAACATTCCTTCCCAGCGGGACGGCAGGACCGTACTGGCGGTAAAGGCGAATTTCCGGGGCCGTATTCGGGGAATAGTGCACGAGGTTTCCGCCACCGGACAGACGGTTTTTGTGGAACCCGAAGAGGTGGTTGAAAAAAACAATGAGATTTTGATTGAGAAACGAAATCTGGACGCGGAGATACTGCGGCTGCTGAGGGAACTGACCCGCGTTATCTCCGGACACAGGGAGAAGCTCAGACAATTTCACCTGCGCCTGCTGTATCTTGAATGTCTGAGGGCAAAGGCCCGTTACGCGCACGAGATCAAAGGACATTTTGCGCATAACAGAAACAATACCGTTGCGGCTAACGCGGAAAACATGATCCTCAAACAGGCCCGGCATCCCCTGCTGCGAAACGCGGTTCCCATCGACCTTGAAATAGACGGCGACACCCGTACGCTGATAATCACCGGGCCGAACACCGGCGGCAAAACCGTGGCCCTGAAAACCGTGGGGCTTTTTGCCCTGATGAACCAAAGCGGCCTTGCCCTGCCCGTGGATGAGGGTACGGCTCTTCCCGTGTTTGACGGTGTGTACGCCGATATCGGCGATGAGCAGTCCATTGGCCAGTCTCTCTCAACCTTCTCAGCGCACATCACCAACATCGCCGGTATTATCGCCCGCACAACGGAAAAATCCCTGGTCCTGCTGGACGAACTTGGCTCCGGCACAGACCCCGAAGAGGGAAGCGCCGTCGCCATGGCAATTATCGATCATCTTATCGAAAAAAAATCGCGGCTTATTATTACCACCCACCATGGCATTCTGAAAAATTACGGCTATACCCGGCAGGGTGTCCAAAATGCCGCGGCGGAATTCGACATTGGGACGCTTTCTCCCACCTACCGGATCATCATAGGCATTCCCGGCGAGAGCAGAGCTTTGGACATTGCCGCGCGGAACGGCCTGCCCGTGGAAATTGTTGAAAGGGCGCGGGCCTATCTTGACGATGAACGCTCCGACGTGTCCGCCCTGATCAGGGGGCTCAAGGAAAAGCACCGGGAACTGGACGAAGCCGCGCAAAAAACCAAAGCGGAGGAAATCCGGCTGCGGGAAGAACGCCGCCGCTCCGACCTTAAAGAGCTGCGGCTGCGGCAAAAGGAAGCGGAACTGAAAGCGGGCGCCGCCGGAAAACTCCGCCTGCTGTTAGACGAAAGCCGGAAGACTCTTGAAAACCTGGTGCGGGAAGTCAGGGAAGGCGAACTCAGCCGCGATAAAACGCTCAAGGTAAAAGAATTCCTGAATGAGCTTGCGCGTAACGTTGAAGCCGAAAACGCAGCCCTTGATGAGGAAGAGCGGGCCCTCGTGGAAGAACGGCGGCGCGTGGAAGCGGCGGCTCAGGGCGCGGATACCGGCGCGGGCGGCGGCAAGGAGCGGCCCGGCATAGCCCCCGGCGTGGAAGTATTCGCCGGCGGGCACAGGCGGCGGGGACTCGTTCTGCGGCTTGATAAAAAAAGCCCTGCCGGTAATTCCTGGATAGTGGAAATCGGTTCGCTTAAAATCAGTTTTCCCGAAAAAGACCTCATCCCCGCGGTTCCGGCCAAAACCGAACTGAAGCCTCTTATTGCCGCCGCAGACCTTGCCCCTTCGTCGCAGGCCGCCTTTGAAACCAACCTGCTCGGCATGCGGCTTGAGGAGGCCCTTGAGGCCCTGCGCCGGCAAATCGACGCCGCGGTACTGTCGGGCCTTAAAGAATTTTCCGTGGTCCACGGCAAAGGCGGCGGCGTTCTGCAAAAGGGCGTCCACGATTATCTTAAAAACGAACCCGCCGTAGCGGATTACTATTTTTCCCGTCCCGAGATGGGCGGTTTCGGCAGGACTGAAGTGATTTTGAAATGAGTCTCCGGAAGCTTGTTTTTGTGACAGGTATCTCCTACAATGATTCAGGCAAAAATGACTAAATGAGTAGGCTTTTCCAAAACTTCAGTTTTGGAAAACTAACCTTGCAAAACTGCAAGAGCCTTTGGCTCAAGCCTGTCCCAAAACCGTGTCCCGGCTATGCCGGGAACGTTAGTGCACAGTCGATTAGTTTTGGGGCAGGCTCTATAATTAGAGTCTGTCCATAATGTAGACACATTATGGACAGACTACCTTAAAACAGGCATTTTGCGCACCGTTTTGGTACAAAACGGGAGCAAATGCAAGGTCTGTCCGCAAAGTAA
>JAITIC010000249.1 GCA_031279635.1 Treponema sp.
TTGAGGACTTTGTCCCAAAATCCTGCCCCCGGCTATGCCGGGAGCGTTAGCGCACAGTTGGGACAGGCTCTTTAGTGCGGCATTTGCGTACCGTTTCAACGAAACGGGAGCAAATGCGAGGGATGTCTAGGAAACAACAAACTTCCTGGACATCCCCTTCCTTAAAAAACGCATTTTCGCAGCCGTTAGGCGAGAAAATGCAATGTCTGTCCGCAAAGTAACCGACTTTGTGGACAGACACTATATATATTTATTTTTTCGCCGAAATCGCCGATAATTAACCGGGGAATTCTTTTGAAACGTCGAACCGTTTTGTATAGCTTGCTTCTCTTTTTTCTCTGCGGCCTGCCGGGGCTTCTTGCGCAAGATATGTATGAGGCTGAGAGCGAGATCTTCCCTGAAAGCGCGGCGGATGAAATGCCGGGGGTGGCCCTGGTTCCCTTTTGGGGGGAAAACAAGGCCCTCATCGCCCAGCTCGGTGAACTGCTGTATCTGCTCCTGGAAAACGAGGGGCTTTACCGTCCCGAAGCGGTGGACATGGTGAACCTGCCTGAGGATGTTCCCGAAGGGGGCTTTCCCCCCTATGTGTGTCCAAGCCCCTCCCTGACCAAAACCGCGCCTTACGCCGTCACGGGGGAACTCGTTTTTGATGACGAAAGCAGCCTGTACCATCTGCGGCTGTACCTTTGGGAAATGGCGGGTACCAGGCTTGTTTTTACCGACGAGAGTACCGGACGGGATAGGGGGGAATTCGAGATGTATCTTCCCTCTCTGCTGGAATGGCTTTTCTCCTGGCTTGAGCAGCCGCGGGAAATGGCGGGAGAATGGTATGAGTATTCTGATCCGTTGGCGCAATCAGAGTCGGGATCATCATTGCCGGAAGAAAAGTGGCTGTACCTGGGTCTGCGGGTCGGCCCTTCGGTACGCCTGTATTCCAGGGATACCGCGGAGCCCTTCGCCGAGAACAATATCTACAGTTTCCTCAATATCACCGCCGGCGTCCAGGCGACTTTTCAGTTTCTTCCTTTTCTTGCCGTCCAGGCGGAATTCCTGTTTACCAATGATTACGCCCCCTACAGCGCCGTTAATCCTGTCATTAATACCAATACCAATACCGGTACAATGAGGGCGGGCCCCGATCCTTTCAGTTCATACTCCCTGATGTTCCCGCTGGCCCTGAGATACACCTACCGGCAGGGCAGACTCTTTGCCGGGGCGCTGGCGGGCATTTATTTTTCCCTGCCTCTGGGAGATATGGAGAATAAAACCTTCGGCGGAAATTTCGGTTATTCCATGAACCCGCCCCTGGGTTATACGGTGGGAATCAACGTGGGAACAAAACTCGGTCCGGGTTCCCTCTTCCTTGACCTCCGCTGGGCCGCGGATATTGGCGAGACGCAGAAAAACTCAGGAGAGGATATCTACAAGCGAAGCATGGTTACCATCGCCATCGGCTACGAACTGGGATTTTTCACCAAAAAGAAATAGCGCCTAAAACCACTCCCGGCATGATATACGGCCGTTCGTTCACCGCGTAAAGCATGTTCCGCCCTTCCTATTTCCCCTTTTCTTAAAAAAGCAGCCCCTCACCGGTTCCCGCGGCGGGGGGGCCAAGAGGCGGAAGGCCCAGATGGCTGTAGGCCAGGGAAGTCGCCATCCGCCCGCGGGGGCTGCGCTGCAAAAGGCCCGCCTGGATCAGGTAAGGCTCGTAATAGTCTTCAAGGGTTTCCACCGACTCTCCGATGGATATGGCCAGGGTTTCGGCCCCCACCGGCCCGCCTCTATAGCGCTCAATGATCATTTTAAGAATATCGCGGTCCTGTCTTTCCAGTCCCAGGGGATCAATCTCAAGCCGCTTAAGCCCGTCGCGCACTACCGGCAGGCTGATTGAGGCTTTACCGGCGAATTGGGCAAAATCCCGCATGCGCCGCAGCAGGCGGTTCACCACCCGGGGAGTGCCCCGCGAGGACTTTGCCAGCAGCGCCGCCGCGTCGTCATCAATCCCGGCGCCGAGCAGGCCCGCCGAGCGGCGGACAATGGCCTCCATGTCTTCCTGTTCGTAAAACGAAAAGCGGCAGGTAATACCGAAGCGACTGACGAGGGGGCTTGAGACCGTTCCCGCCTTGGTGGTGGCCCCTACCAGGGTGAAGGGCTTGATGGGGATTCGCAGTGCGTGGGCCATCGGCCCCTGGCCCACAATCCAGTCAAGCTCGTAGTCTTCCATGGCGATATAGAGCAGTTCCTCTATGGCGGGCTTGAGCCGGTGGACTTCATCAATAAAAAAAACATCGCCCTTTTGCAGTTTGGTGAGCAGCCCCACCAGGTCTTTGGGCTTGTCCAGGGCCGGGGCCGAAGTCTGCACAAAGCCCGCTTCCAGCTCGTTGGCCACCACCTGGGCAAGCGTGGTTTTGCCCAGGCCCGGCGGGCCTATCAGAAACAGATGATCCAGGCTTTCGCCGCGTTCCCTGGCGGTTGAGATAAACACCGCGAGGTTTTCCTTCATCGTTTTCTGGCCGAGAAATTCGTTCAGCCGCCGCGGCCGCAGTCCCAGTTCCCGCTCATCCTCACCGGCCATCGGTTCGGGGTGGGCAACGCCCCGCGATTCGGGCGCAGTCTGCCCGTTCTTTTTTCCCATCCTATCACCTGCATAAGGCTGCCGCGAAACGGACCACCCGATCAAAAAACTGCGGCGTTAGGCGCAAATAGCTGTCTGAGGGACCGTTGATAGTTCTCCAGGTTTCGGGGATAAGCCGCGGGTTAATTTTGCTTTGGGCCGTCCCGGAGATAAGGCAGTCGGCGAAATTGGGGCGGCTCCGTACAAGCGCGGCGTAGGGGGACGCTTCGGCGGAGGGGAGCATGGTGATGGTCTGCGCGGGGATGCCCGCGCGGAGAAAGCCCGCGTCGTCTGAAAAGGGGGTGGGCAAAAGCAGAACCTTGTTCAAGCGGAGATGGCGGGCGGTGTTCAGGGCGTGTTCGCGGAGTTTGTCAATTTGCTGTTTTGTCTTGCGCGCTTCCCGCCGGCTGATTTTTTTCAAAAGATAGTCGGTAGTGCTGGAAATAATAAACGTGTCGCCCGTGCCGCAGACATCGAAATTGAAAATCCGCCCGCCTCCCAGACCCCAGGCGAGGAGTTTTTCCGCAAGACTGAAAGACCCTTGATCCTGAATCGCGTCGCCGGCCTTGAGTTCTTCCTTGTCGGTAAAAATGATGATCCAGTGGTCTTCGCGGAGATCCTTAAGTTTCTGCGCCGCCTTGAGCAGAAAAAAAACCGCGGCGCTGTTGTCGTTGGCGCCGGGACTGTTCTGCACGCGGTCATAATGAGCGGTGAGGATAACCGGACTCTGCCCCCTGAAGGAGGGAAGGGCGCCTTTGGCGGGCAAGGTCGAGCTGCGCACGGAGGGGAAAATAAAAAAATGACGGTTCCCGTTGATCGAAATTACCGCCGAGTTGAGTTTGAGTTTTTCGATCTGTTCCAGCAGTATCCCGTAACGGTCCGCCTTGAGGTCGATAAAATCAAAAAAACCGTCGTAAGGGCTTTCCGCCGACCAGCCCCACACGCTTGTTTTGCCGCGCAGGAGGCTAGAGACGAATCGCTTCGAAGGTGTGGGTGGGACAGTCGAGTTCATGCTGATTGTAGATGATGGTCAATTCCATGGGACCGCTGGTGGTTTCATCCGTTTTGGCACTGTTCCGTTTCAGAAAACTTGCCTCCAGAATGCCGTAGACCGTGGCGGTACAGAACTCCAGTGTCCGCTTTATATCCTTTGTCTCAAGATACCGCGAAAGAAACACCGACGCGGTAAGATCCCCGGAGCCTGCCACAACGGCCCCCAGGGGTAGTTCCGGCGTGCTGATCCGGTACACGCCGGTTTTGTCGGAGGCCAGCATGCTGATCCGGGAGCCGCCCGTGCCGTCCGTTTTCGCGGCCGCCGCGTCTTCCCCGTCCCGGTAACTGGTAACGAGCACTATGCCCGGCCCCTTTTCGTGGAGCATTTCAATTGCCCTGCGGGCCTTGTCGATGCCGCCGGTGTCCAGGGAAGTCAGGGCCTCCAGCTCAAACTGATTCGGGGTGACAATGTCCGCCAGGGGGAGCAGCTCGTTTTTGAACATGTCGGGAATATCCGGCTTTACGTAAAAGCCCCTGCCCAGATCCCCCATGACCGGATCACAGCAGTAAATCGCGTTGGGGGCAGCTTTACGCACCCGCCGTACCGCGTCGATAACGGCCCGGCCTACCGCAGCGTCCCCCAGGTAGCCTGAGAGCACCGCCTCGCAGCCGCCGAGCACTCCCCGTTCCTCAAGGCCGGTAACGAGATCGGCGGCCAGTTCCGCCCCCAGCACCTTGCCCCGCCAGGCTCCGTAGCCCGTGTGGTTGGAAAATTCAACCGTGTTGATGGCCCAAACCTCCCGGCCCAGGCGCTGAAGAGGGAAAACCGCCGCGGTATTGCCCGCGTATCCGTATACTACATGGGACTGGATCGATAAAACTGCCATAGCTGCCTCATTTTCAGTGGTCTCTTTCCCGCCCAGGGCGGGAACCTCATTCAGTACTGCCGTGCCTTCCGAACAGCCGGTCCGGCAGCAGGGCCAGGAACCTGAAAAACCTGCCCCGGCTTTGACCGTATTTTCTGGAAAAGTCGCCGGCCGCCTGTACCAGGGAATAGCCGCCGTATTTCTTTTTCAGAAAATCCCAGTGCTTGATGATCCACACATACAGATCACTTGCCGTCCTGCCGGGAAAATTGGCCAGCAGCCATTGATCCCGAATGATGGTAATCACCGGACTGTACACATTATTATACCAGGAAACCAGTGCCTCGGAAAAGGGAATTTCCCCCTCCCTGTTTTGATTCAAAAAATACTTGTGCACCAGAATATGGTTATAGATAACATCATACCGGCCCGGAGCGCTAAAGTTAAGCCCCATATCTCCGGTGAGAGAGCCGAAAGCGGTTTTCTCATAGAAGATGTTTTTTTCATAGGCGATAAGGGCATTGCGCATTTCGTCAACGGTCATGGCCGGCGTTATATTGATCTCCGTGGCGAGGCTCGTTACCTCGGCGTCGATAAATTCCACGCGCTGCGCCCTGGCCACCGACACGCGGTGGTTGCCGTCCCGGACAAAGTACACCCCGCCGATTTCGTATAACTGGATGGGGGGAAGAATAATATCCCGGTGATGGGCCTCGTCAACCCACTCCCAGCGTCTGCGCAAATGCTCGGCGCGGGGAAGAAAATATTTATTGAAGTCCCGGTAGCGCCCCTCGCTGCCGACGATGAGTTTGATGGGGACGGTCTGGTTGCCCCGGTACACCTGGTTCTTAGGCTTGAGAATGTCCTTCACGTCGTTGAACGAGAGCAGGCGGTCCTGATCGGTATGCATGAAGTGCTGAATCTGGGAAAGCATCGCCCGGGTTCTGGCCCGGGAAAAGTCAGAGGCGGCCCTTAACCTGAAATCCTGATCGCTCATTTTTAATTCCTTATGAACTTTTCCCCAGTATACCGCAAACCGGGCTTTATTTCAGCAGCTCCGGGCGGAGCATGTTTTGTACCGAAAGGTAGGAACGGGTCCGCAGCGACGTAAACACCTCGGCTCCGGGCCGTTCCCTGAAATCCGCCAGTGTTTTTTCGTAGACACTTATAGGCACTCTCGTTATCGCCACCTCGCCCGCTTTTATTCCGTGCAGATGAAATTCGACGCCGCCGGCGTTTTTTCCCTGATACCAGATTCTTATCTCCTGTTCCGGGTAGTTCTCCTCGGCCTTGAGGAGAAGGTAGTACTTCAGGGTTTCAATGGCGGCAGGCTCAAGGCCGTCACGGATAACGGCGATGCGGTCGGCCAGTTCGGGATAACCGATAACGGTTTCGACGCCCGGCTCGACTGTTTTTCGCCGGTAGAATTCGCCCCGGTCAAGCTCAGGGAGAACCTCAAGCGTGATTTTTTGGGACGGCCACAAAAGCCTTACCGGGAATTCCGGCTTGTGCGTTTTTCCGCAGCCGGGGCAGGTGAAACTCATGAACGAGCCGTCGGTAATTTTGCCGATATATTCGGGGGAAGCGTCGAGATCGATTGCTTCCTCTGCCACAACCGAAAAACCCCTTCCGCAGGGACAGGTAATGTTCTGTTTCATATACTAACCTCATTAACGGTAACAGAGGGCCTGCCCGCCCCGCAGCACCCTGAGGGCACCGCTTACCAACGCGAGCATTTCATCCTCGCCGGGAAAAACGTGAACCGGGGCAAGTTTGTCGACCCGCTGTTTTATCGCGCCGGTAAAACGTGTGGAATGGGCAAGGCCTCCGGTAAGCACAATGGCGTCCACGAGTCCTTCAAGCACGGCGGTCATGGCGCCGATTTCTTTGGAAACCTGATAGGCCATTGAATCGAGCACGAGCGCGGCAAATTCGTCCCCGTCATTGATCATTTTCTGCACGTTTTGCAGATCGCCGGTTCCCAGGTACGCTTTCATGCCGCCTTTCGCGGTAACTTTTTCGATCATTTCCGCCTCGGTATATTCACTGGAAAAACACATATTGATAAGCGGAATTGCCGGAATCGTACCGGTACGTTCGGGGGTAAACGGCCCTTCACCGGAAAGGGCGTCGTTTACGTCGATAACCCGGCCGTAACGGTGAGCGCCCACCGTTATGCCGCCGCCCAGGTGGGCGACCACAAAGCGGGCGTTTTCATAAGGCATGCCCAGTTCCCCGGCGAGTCTGCGGGCTATGGCCTTTTGGTTAAGGGCGTGAAAAACGCTGGAGCGTTCAATGCCGGGCATGCCGGTAAGTTTGGCGTTGCGGTCCATTTCATCAACCACCACGGGGTCTACCACATAGGCGGGTATGGAAAGCAGGGAGGCGATTTCGGCGGCGATGATTGCCCCCAGCGCGGATGCGTGAATTGCCGCGCTTGCGGAATGAAGGTCCTCCAGCATTTTTTGATTGATAAGATACGTGCCGCTTTCGATGGGCTTTAAAAGTCCGCCCCGGCCGGCAACCGCGTCAAGGGAAGAAAGCGTGACGCCCGCTTCGGCAAGGCTCTCCATAATACAGTCCCGCCGCGGCTCCTTTTGATCGAGTATTGAAGCGCAGCGGGAAAGAAGGGCCGCGTCGTGCCGTATTGTTTTGGTGATGACGGCCTTTTCATCGTCGTACAGGCTGAACTTGGTTGAGGTAGAGCCGGGATTGATCGCCAGTACACGGAACGAAAGCGGTTTTTTGGGCGGAACAGGGACCGCGGATTCACAGACCGGAATCTGTACCGCCGTATCCTGCGGGCGCTGCCGTACAATTCTTTTTTTGTTCTGGAGCATGGCGATATTTACCACGCAGTCCAGGTTGAGTATCCTGTCCATAACCTGGGCAAGTTTGGTATGGGTTCCTTCAATGTCAATTTTCATGCGTGAAGTGCCGACGCCGCCTCCGGGGTTTTCTTCTTCATCTACAGCAAGGCGTTTGATGTTCCAGCCTTCGCGCCGTATATGGCCGGCGACCCTGTCCAATACTCCGGGCTTGTTCAGTACCACAAGTTCTACCCGTTCCGTTTTTTGCGTGCCCATATTTCTCCTATCGGCTGGCAGTTTGTTGCGCTTCGTACATTCTAATCTCCCAAAATCACCTTTAGGCGATTTTTTACCCTGTAAACTGCAAGCCGCTTTAGCAGCAAGCTGCCCCTTGTATTGTGAGTTTTTTTGCGTTTTTCATGAAAAACTGCAAAAAAGCCCACAAGTGCAACAGGCTGCTAGCGGCGGGCCAGGTACAGTATGTCCCCGAACACCGCGAGGATCATCAGGCCGAAGATCAGCGCCGCCCCCAGCGTTTGAAAAACCGTAGCGGCGCGGGGATTGATTGGTTTCCGCCGTATCATTTCGATTACAAAAAGCACAATCATGCCGCCGTCAAGAATGGGCAGGGGCAGGAGGTTCATCACGCAGAGGGCGATGGAGATAAGGGCGAGAAAATCCACCATGGAGCGGACGCCCGCGCCGAAGCCCTGTCCGAAACCCTCGGCGGCCACATCACCCATCATGTAGGTGATGCGGACCGGCCCGGATACGGCCTGGGTAAGATCGATCCCTCTAAAGAGAAGCCTGAGACTCCGCAGGGAAATGACCAGCGTTTTCCAGGATTCGGCCGCTCCCCTGGCGAGCGCGGCAAAGGGCGAGAGCAGCGGCGTCCGGTACTGTATGGAAGCCCAGGCGATTCCGAGATTCGCCTCCCCCTTGTCATCGTATTGGGGAATAAGATCGGCCTGTCTTTTTTCGCCGTTACGCGTAAAGCCCAGGGCGAGAACGGCCGGCTTTTTCTCCAATTCCATGAGAAAATCCAGACTGTGGGAAATTGGCCTGCCGTTGACGCGCTCGATACGGTCGCCGCCGGAAAGGCCCGCCAGGGCGGCGGGGCTTTCCGGGTTTACCGTCTCAATCACCGGATCGGTCCAGAAATACACCCCGATTTTTCCGGCCCCGGAGCTTTTGTCAAGGCTCGGCGTAACTTCCAGTGACAATTTTTCCCCGTCCCGCTCAACAATAACCGGCAAAGACTTTTCAGGATTGACGGCGATATTTTCCTGAACCTCATGGTAGTACGAAGTTTTTTTCCCGTTTATCTCGACGATCCGGTCTCCGGTTTTAAGGCCGGCGTCATCGGCGGGGTAATGTTCTTCAGGGTGAATTTCTGATGCCAGCACGATACGGTTATCCAGGGTATTCACCTCAAAACCGATGCCCCAAATGATCGAAAGCACCAGAACCGCGAAAACCAGATTGAAGAAAGGGCCGGCAAAGGAAACGAGGATTCGGCGCGGGGGACTTGCCGCAAAATAAGCGCCCTTTGTGTAGCTTACGCCCTGCTGTCCCTTTTCCCAGGCTTCCTGAAATTCATTTTCACCCCGCATCTTGCAATAACCGCCCAGGGGAAACATGCCGAGCCGGTATTCAACCTTGCCGATTTTCTTTTTCAGAATCGGGTTACCCCAGCCTATGGAGAAGGCTTCCACATCGATGCCCACGAGCCGGGCCGCGAGGAAATGCCCCAACTCATGTACAAAAACCACCACCCCAAGGCCGAGCAGTCCGAGTATTATTTTTATAAGAGTCACGCTTTATCCTTCATAAATGACATAGCCATTGATTTGGCCTGCTTATCCGCTTCCAGCACCGGCACGATGTCCGCGGGTTCACCGCTCCAGTCCCTGTCTAAAACATAGCCTACTATTCGCGGTATATCAAGAAAACCGATCTCCCGGTTGAGAAAGGCCGCCACCGCCGCCTCATTGGCGCCGTTATACGCGCAGGGGTACAGTCCTCCCTGCCGGACCGTCTCGCGGGCAAGGGCCAGCATGGGGAATCGCTTCGTATCCGGTTTTTCAAATTCAAGGGTGAGCGATTCAAAGTCAAGCCGCCCGAAACCGGTGGGCTTATTATTGGGCCAGTAGAGGGCCTGATGAATGGGAAGTTTCATGTCGGGGCGGGAAAGCTGGGCGTATACCGCGCCGTCTTTAAGGCGTATCATCGAATGTACTATGCTCTGGGGATGAATCACCACTTTGATTTTTTCAGGCGGCATAGTAAAGAAACGCGCCGCCTCGATGATCTCAAGCCCCTTGTTTGCCATGGACGCGGAATCAATGCTTATCTTTGGCCCCATTTTCCAGGTAGGGTGGGCGAGGGCGGCTTCGGGGCTTACATCCTTCATTTCTTCGAGGGAACTTTTTCTGAAGGGCCCGCCCGACGCGGTAAGGATAATTTCGTCTAACTCCATTTTGGGGAGCGGTTCGGCGTTCCATGGCTCTCCCGGCCGGCGGGTTCCCACGGAGACGGCCTCCCGGCGGATCAAATGGAAAATCGCCGAGTGTTCCGAATCCATCGGGAGGATATTCACTTTTTGTTCCGCCGCCCGTTTGAAGACGAGCCTTCCCGCCATTACCACCGTTTCCTTGTTGGCCAGGGCAAGATCGGATCCCGCTTCTATCACCGCCATTGAAGGCTCAAGGCCCGCCGCACCGGCGATGCCGTTAATGGTAATATCGGCCTTTGCCTGAGCAATGGCGGCGGCCAGTTGTTCCCGCCCGCCGCTTCCGCCGGAAAGGATCCGCGCCGCACCGGGCCAGTCAGGGCCAAGCTTTTCAAGCCCCTCGCGGTCCTTGTGCGCGCTTAACAGCACCAATTCAAAATCGTCCGTACACCGGCTGATAACATCAACAGCGCTCTTTCCGACAGAGCCTGTAGCGCCAAGAACCGCAACACGTTTTTTCATGCTAACTTCCGTAGTTAAAATTTGAAAAGCAAAGTAAAAATCAGATAAAATACCGGCGCCGCCAGGGCTACGGAATCTATGGAATCAAGAACTCCGCCCCTTCCGGGCATAAGATGCCCTGAGTCCTTGCTGCCTGTACCGCGTTTTATAGCCGACTCGCTTAAATCGCCTAACACAGCGGCAAGGCCGGACAACAGCCCCAGGATAATTCCCGCGCCCAGGGCGGAGGATATAATGAAAATCGAATCAAAGCGGGGAACAAAAGTCCCCGGAAAGAGCAGTGCGGCAACGGCGCCCACGGCGATAGAAGCGGCGCCTCCGGCAATAAAACCGGCAGCGCTTTTATTGGGGCTTACCGGAATTATCCCCCGGTTTCCCCTGCCGAACAGCATGCCCGCGGCCCATGCCGCCGAATCATTGCCCATCACGATCAAGAGAAATACCATGATGATAATTTCCGCCCCTTCCCATCTGCCCATTTTTATTATCCATTGCAGCAAAAGCCCCGGATAGATCAGCGTGGTGAAACCTGCCGCCATGCGGCCGGCGTAGCGCTCGAAGTTTTCGGAGCGCAAAAAAATCCCCGATACGAGCACCTGGAAAACCCCGGCGAAAAAGAAGGCGGCCGCAACCTGGGCGTCCCAATTAAAACCAAGAGAGAGGGCCTCCGCCGCCGGCATCAGCGCGCCCAGAATCAGCGCTTCAATTTTGGAGATGCGCATCTGTTTTTTTTCAAGCATCGCCGCGATTTCCACCGCGCCCAGGGCGCTGAACACAATCACCGTGAGGTTCAGGGCCAGGTGGTTAAAGTGGGGAAGAAAGCACACAATGAGAATGACCAGGGGAAGGCCGATAAAAAATATCAGAAGGCGCTGCAGCATTTTCTTCATAATTGCCTGTCCATTACCGTATCGGTCCTTCCTTCACCCTTGTCAGTTTCCGGCGGCAAGAGCGCCGCCAAAACGCCGGTCCCGGCCCCGAAAATCAGCTATGGCCGCGGCAAGGTCCTCGCCTGTCCAGTCGGGCCAGAACTTCGGGGAAACGCACAATTCCGCGTAGGCCCCTTCCCAGAGCAGAAAATTGCTCGTCCGGTATTCCCCGGCGCTGCGGATAATGAGGTCCGGATCAGGCACGTCGGGGTTATCAAGAGAGGCGGTGATGTCCCCCTCGGTAAGAGCCTGTAGATCTGCCCCGGCCATTTTGCCGCTTGCGGCAAGACGCCGCAGCGCCCGGACAATTTCATCCCTGCCGCCGTAGTTGATCGCGAGGATCACCTGCATGCCCTCAAAGTCCCCGGTATCCGCGGCGGCGCTGGCAAGTTCGGCCTGAATGTCGGACGGCAGCCCCGCCGCGTTGCCGGCGTGGCGGATGCGGATGCGGTTTTCCCGGTAGAAATCAAGCTCGCCGCGAAGGTACTGTTTCACCAGGCTCATAATAAAGCCCACTTCATCGGCGGTACGCTTCCAGTTCTCGGTGGAAAAGGCGTAGAGGGTCAGATACCTGATACCCATCTCGCTGGCCGCCTTGACTATGCGTTTGGCTGCCTTCAGGCCCTCTAGATGTCCCTGGCTGCGGGTAAAGCCGCGCGCCTGCGCCCAGCGGCCGTTTCCGTCCATGATGATGCCGACGTGAACCGGGATATCCGTACCCATTACACTTCCATGATTTCTTTTTCTTTTTCTTCCAGCACCTGATTCACCTTGCCGATGTAACTATCGGTCAGCTTTTGCAGCTCCGCGGAACCCTTGCTCTCATCATCCTCCGTGATCGACGCTTCTTTCAGCATTTTTTTAAGCTCGTCATTACCGTCCCGGCGGATATTGCGTACCGCCACCCGCGCCTGCTCGGCCTGGTTTTTGGCGAGCTTAACCAGCTCTTTGCGCCGTTCCTCGGTTAGGGGCGGAATGGCGATACGGATCACCTTGCCGTCATTGGAAGGGTTCAGGGACAGCTCCGAAGTACGGATCGCTTTTTCGATTTCGGCGATGAGGCTTTTATCCCAAGGCTGGATAACGATAAGCCGGGCTTCCGGAACGGAGATAGTGGCCACCTGGCTCAACGGCGATTTTTCGCCGTAATAATCCACCCGCAGCTTGTCGAATAACGAAGGCGAAGCCCGCCCGGTACGCAGCGAGGCGAATCCGTCTTTCAGGTTCGCCACCGTCTTTTTCATCCGTTCTTCGGATGATGAAATAACGCTTTGCATGGCCTTAGGCCCCTACCTTGTAGTAAACGTAGTCGGTTATATTGATCCCGGCTTCGGCTTTTTTGGCGCACTCCGCAACTGCCTTGGCGACAGTGAGCTTTTCGTCTTTCACATAACCCTGCTCAAGAAGGCAAATCTCCGAAAGGTACTTGTTCACCTTGCCCTTGAGGATGCCGTCAAGGACGTTTGCCGGTTTTTCCTTGAGCTTCTCGTCCTGCTCCATCTGCTTGCGGAAAATGTCTTCCTGCTCTTTAAGCCAGGCAGGATCGATTTTGCCGCGGTCCAGCGCGTGGGGATTAAAGGCGGCGATATGGAGAGCCAGGGAAAAGATAAAGGCCTTTACTTCCTCATCCTTGAAAATCTCCGGCTTGTCCGACCCGCACTTGACCACCACGCCGATATTGCCGTCGCCGTGGATGTACTGGGTAAGGTACTCGTCGGCGCCGGCCTTGACCAGCGTAAGCCGCTTGAGGCCCATGTTCTCCCGTATTTTGGTGGCAAGACCGGTCACCATGCCGTTAAGCTCGTCGTTGGGCCCGGCGAAGCCTTTTTCCAGGGCCTTGTCGGCAATGGCCCCGCCCAGCGCGATAAATTCGGGGTTACGGGCGACAAAGTCGGTCTCCGAGGAAAGTTCCACGAGAACCGCGGCGGAGCCGTCGTCCTTGATCTTCACAAAGATCTTGCCCTCGTTGGTCGCCCGGCCGGAGCGTTTTTCCAGGGCGGCAAGCCCCTTTTCCTTGAGCAGCTTTTCTGCCCGGTCGAAATCACCCTCGCTTGAAACCAGGGCGTTCTTACATTCCATCATTCCCGCCCCGGTTTTTTCCCGAAGCCGTTTAACATCAGCGGCGCTAATATCAGCCATATACAATCTCCTGTACAGAATAGGCTATTTTCTCAATGAGCCTGTAAAGCCCAACGGACTTTTTACAGGCCCATTTGACTTGTTCGGAAACCTGTTCACCGGTGGGCTAAAGCCCAAGCGGGCCAGGACCCGCAGGTTCCAAACTTTCCAATGGAAAGTCCAAGTCTTGCAAAATGCGGAGCATTTTGCGGTTTATCAGGAAGTTTTTTGAAAACTGGAGTTTCCGAAAAACGCTATTCCTCATCGTACACTTTATCTACATCCACCTGGATTTGCACATCCTCTTCGGGTTCAACCGCTTCAGTTTCTGCAGCCGGCGCTTCCGCTGCGGCCTCGCTGGAATAGGATTCAATGTCAATCTCCCGATCCTCTTCCCTGATGGAAACGTCGGCCAAGAGGCCTTCCATGTCGTCACCCTCGTCGCCCAGGTTTTCGATGATTTTCAGGCCCACTTCGTTGTCCGCTTCCACCACCGCGTTGGCGATAATCTGGGTGAAGAGGGTAATCGCCCTGATGGCGTCGTCATTGCCGGGGATGGGATAGTCGATGCCGTCGGGGTTGCAGTTCGTGTCCACTACCGCCACGATGGGGATGCCCTGGCGCTGGGCTTCGGCAACGGCAATCGCTTCCTTGCGGGTATCGATGATAAAGAGGATGCCCGGCAGGTCCTTCATTTCCTTGATGCCGCCCAGATTTTTCTGGAGCTTTGCCTGCTCCTTGGCAAGAGAGGCGATCTCTTTCTTGGTAAGGTTCTCGAACGTGCCGTCAACTTCCATCTTTTCCAGTTTTTTCAAACGGAGCAGGGATTTCTTGATGGTCACGAAGTTGGTGAGCATGCCGCCGAGCCAGCGGTTGTTTACATAGAACATGCCGCACCGTTCGGCTTCTTTTTGAATTGCCTGCTGCGCCTGCTTCTTGGTACCCACAAAGAGCACGGTCTTGCCGGACGCCACGATTTTGCGGACCGCGTCATAGGCGTCCTTGATCGCTTGGATGGTCTTTTGCAGATCGATGATGTGAATGCCGTTCCGTTCCGCGAAGATGTATTTTCTCATCCGCGGATCCCAGCGCTTCACCTGGTGGCCGAAATGTACCCCTGATTCCAGGAGACTTTTCATGGTAACTACAGCCAAAATTTCCTCCTCACGGGAACTGCCCAGGGAAGCCGGCACCGGCCGGCATTTTTGACAGCCCCCAAGACAAAAGGCAGCCCCTTCCGGCGCTTTTGTCAACCTTCCCTATATCTCACTGCCCTGTTCTATAGCACAAACCGGGCAATGGAAAATCAAGGGCCGACGGCCCTCACGGTGAAAGGCGCCCCGTAGGGGTAGCCGTTCTCCCGTAGCATGACATAAAAATCGCGCAATGGCAAGCCCGCCACGGCGCTTGGGGAACCGGTAATCGAACTGATAAAACAGGATGCCAGGCCCTGTATGCGGTAGCCGCCCGCCGCTCCCTCCCATTCTCCGGCGTTGAGGTACCACTCGATTTCCGCTTCGCCAAGCGGGGCGAACGTCACAAGGCAGGACACCGAGCGGCAGTCTGTTTTTCCCTCCCGCCCGTTGTACAGGGCGACCGCGCTGATTACCTCGTGTTCCCGGCCCGATAAAAGGCCGAGCATCCGTTTGGCGTCCTCCCGGCCGGCGGGCTTCCCGAAAACAGCGCTGCCCACCGAGACGACCGTGTCCGCCCCGCATATCCACCGCTCCGGCCGGCCTTTCGCGAGTTCAAGAGCCCCGTACACTTTTTGGACCGCAAAGCTCTCCGCCGTTTGCCGGGGACTTAACCCTTCCTGCGGGACTTCTTCGATCATGGCCGGCAGAACCTCGAAGGGCAGGCCGAGGAGCGTGAAATAATCCCGCCTGCGCGGGGAGCCTGATGCTAAAATGATAGGTTCCATAGTTTAAGATAGCAGACGGCGGCGTGTATTGCCAGTTGGGACAACCCGGCAATTCCGATTTCAAAATAACCACGGACAATACGGACTTTTTGTTCAAAATCAGCATAGTTTGAATCTTCATTCTTTTGTCCGTTCTGTCGTGACGGTCTGTGGTTGAATTCGGAATTCCTGCCAATCAGCACCTCCCCCTTTTGAATAGTTATGCGGACGGGTATACTGTGAGCATGCGGTATTTTCTTGATCCCTTTGGATGCGCGAAAAATCAGGTGGACGCGGAAAACATGATGGCCCATCTTGACAGCGCGGGCTGGACCTCGGCGGCGGATGCGGAGGAGGCCGATCTTATCATCGTTAATTCGTGCGGTTTTATTGAAAGCGCCAAACAAGAATCGATTAACGCCGTTCTCTTCTGGCGTAAACACTGGCCGGGGAAAAAAATACTGCTTGCCGGCTGCCTTTCCTACCGTTACGCGGATGAGCTTGCCGGGGCGCTGCCCGAAGCGGACGTGATTTTCGGCGGCGCGGACCCTGCGGAAATTGTGGACGCGGCGGCCCGCTGCTTCGGCCTGACGGCGGTGCGGAGGGAAAGGGCGGGAAAACCGGCCGCTTCCGCAAGGCCGCTCCTGTCCCTGCCCGGTTCGGCGTATGTTAAAATAAGCGAAGGCTGCGATAACCGGTGTTCGTTCTGCGCCATCCCTTTGATCCGCGGCGGGCTGCGTTCCCGGCCTGTGGGGGACATTGTTGAAGAGTGCCGGGGCCTTCTGCTGCGGGGCGTGAAGGAGCTGTGTATCATTGGTCAGGACATTGGCTCTTTCAGGAGCGACGGGCGTAGTGGGACGGCTGGGCTTGACGGGACCATTTCCGGGCTGCCCGCGCTGCTGGAAGCAATTGCCGCGCTTGAGGGCCGCTTTTGGGTACGTCTGCTGTATATTCATCCCGACCATTTCCCTTTGGGCATTCTTGACATTATGGAACGTGACGGGCGCTTTCTCCCCTATTTTGACATTCCCTTTCAGCACGCCTCGCCGAAAATTCTTTCGGCCATGAACCGGCGGGGGACCGCGGAATCCTATCTTGCGTTACTCGAAACCATCCGCGCCCGGCTTCCCGCCGCGGTGATCCGTTCCACGTTCCTTCTGGGCTTCCCCGGCGAAACGGACGAGGATTTTGCCCTCCTGCTGGATTTTCAGGAAAAGGCAAGGGCTGACTGGCTGGGCTGCTTCACCTATTCCCGCGAGGAAGGGACCGCGGCATACACCATGAAAGGACGGGTCTCCAAAAAAACCGCCCTTGAACGGAAGCGGATCATTGAGGAGCGGCAGGTTTCCATCACCGGGCGCAACATGGACCGTTTCGCGGGCAAAACTCTGGACGTGCTGATAGAAGAACAGTTTGAAAACCCGGCGGCCGGCGACAGGGCCTTTGACGACAGCGAAAGTCTTTGGCTGGGGCGGCTCTACTGTCAGGCCCCGGAGGTGGACGGCGCCGCGGTAATCGTATGCACCGAACCGGAAGTTCGCGGTAAGACCGGTGCGAAACCACGGCCGGGCGCCTGGGCTTCCGGCAAAATTACCGCCCGCCGGGGATTTGATTTGGAACTGAGGTTTCTGGGGAATGATGGGTAGTTATGGGGCAATAGCGCCTATCGCCTCAACGCAGCGATCAATATCTTCATCGGTATTAAAGAAGCCCACGCTTATTCTGAGAGTCCCGCCGCGGTCAAGAGTTCCCAGCGTCCGGTGCCCGTCCGGCGCGCAGTGAAGGCCGGCGCGTACCGCGATGCCGAAAGCGTTATCCAGAATGAGTGATGCCTGCGCCGGATCAATGCCGGCAAGCGTGATCGACACCACCCCTTTGCGCCGCGGCCCCTCCGGCGGGCCGTAAAGCGTGATACCCGGAATATCCCTAAGACCCCCGATGAGGCGGGAGGCAAGCCGCGCCTCGCGGCCTTCGGTTTTTTCCACGCCTTCTTCCATAATAAAGCGCGCTCCTTCTCCCAGCGCGGCGATGCCCGCCGTATTCTGGGTGCCGCTTTCGTAACGGCCGGGAAGGCCCTCCGGCTGGACCAGTTCTTCGGAGCGGCTGCCCGTTCCCCCTTCCCTGAGCGGGGAAAGCACAAGGCCCTCCGTGATGTAAAGCCCGCCGGTTCCCTGAGGTCCCAGCAGTCCCTTGTGGCCGGGAAAGGCCAGAAGGTCGATGTTCATCCGCTCCACGTCGATAGGGGCGCTCCCCGCGGATTGGGCCGCGTCCACCAGCAGGGGGATGCCCCGCTCACGGCAGATTGCGCCGATTTCGGCGACAGGGTTCACCGTGCCGCTGACGTTTGAGACATGGCCGAACACCGCGAGCCTGGTGTTTTTCCGTATCGCCGCTTTAACGGCGTCAGGGTCGGCCCCGTTGACCGCGCACAACGGAATCTTGGTATACTCCACCCCGCGCGCCCTCAGCGCTTCAAGAGGGCGGGCTACCGAGTTATGCTCCATGGAGCCGGTGATCACGTGGTCCCCCGGACGGAGGATGCCCTTAATGGCCAGGTTGAGCGCGTCGGTAGTGTTCAGGGTAAAGACGATCCGTTCCGGCCTGGCCGCGCCGAACAGCCGGGCCAGGCAAAGCCGGGTTTCCTCAATGCGGCGGCCCGCGGCAAGAGAGAGTGCGTGGCCGGACCTGCCGGGGTTTCCCGACTCTTCGCGCAGCACGCGGTCGGCGGCGGCGTAGACCCGTTCCGGCTTGGGCCAGGAAGTGGCCGCGTTATCCAGGTAAATCATTCTCAATTATTATCTAGAGTCTGTCCATAATGTAGACACATTATGGACAGACTTCCTTAAAAAACGCATTTTCGCAGCCGTTAGGCGAGAAAATGCAATGTCTGTCCGCAAAGCAACCGACTTTGTGGACAGA
>JAITIC010000013.1 GCA_031279635.1 Treponema sp.
AAAACACAGTTTTCGTCTATAAGTCCGCTATAATTCGTACAATTTCACGGGTTTTACCTGAAACTCCGCGAAATTGTCCGTGTCTTTCCGTGTCTGTGGTTAAATGTAAAACCCCTGGCGGCTCCCTAGAATCCCGTCCAGGGGCATAAAATCCTTAAAGGCAATCTGACCGTTCCAGATGGGGAAATACTTAAAAATAATATAATACGTCAGGGGGATAATCAGGAGAACGTACACCGAACGGTGCCGTTTTATTTCCCTGCCCAAACGCTTCCGGCGGGACATCTCGGCCACGTGTTTCATACCAGCTTTATAATAACCGGGAATTCCGGTAAAATGCTGGCTGATTATTGGATTATTCCGACCTTTTCCGTAGCTGCCCTGGAGGAGAACCGTAAATTTTTTTAAATACCCGGCAAAAATAAGCCTGATCCTGAAACCCGCAGCGGGCGGCTATTTCCTGGATGGTTTCATCGGTCCGGCGGAGCAGGTTCGCCGCGAGAAACACACGGTACCGGTTCAGGTAATCCCAGAGGGAGAGCCCCATTTCACGGTGGAAAATCCGGGTCAGGTAATCTTCGCTCACATTGACCGCTTCCGCCAGTTTCCACCGGGAAATGGGGGAACCGGCGTACTTGTTAAAATAGAGGATCGTTTTTTTTACCAGGGCCCCCGTATGGGGGGGAAGAATTTCATCCCCGGCGATCAGGGCTTTGATCCGCCGGCGGAATTCCTGAGACGAAGCGGCGGCGGTGTTGCAGATGATAAGCCGGGAATATCCGCTTAAGGTCATGACCTCCGCGGCGGAATCAATCAGGCCGCCTATCATAACCACGGGCGCCGTTACCGTCAGGGGATGCCGCCGGATGGCCGCGGCGGTTTCGGTATTCACCCCGTTCACCAGGATCAGGGTCGGGCAGACATCCGCCACCGTTTCGTTAAAAAGCGCCATGGAATCAATAGTGATAATCTCCGCCGGAATGTCACCTCCCATGCCGAACCGGGGATACTCCCCGGGTTCCGGGGCGCCAATGGTGAGGACGATTCCCCGCTCCGGGGATCGCAGGGCGTTCTCCACCGCCTCGGCAATGGACTTTTCCGAACCGTGGGTTCCGGTAAAACCGTACGTTTCCCCCGCAGAGGACCGCTTTCCGTAGCATAAAAAAGGAATCTCCGCAAATTCCGGCCGCCGGCGCAGGCGTAATACCTGCAGGTACTCCTCCTTGGTTGAGGCGGCGGCGTTCCAGACAATAAAAGCTGTCCTGCCCGGAAGTTCCGCGGATTTTCTGATGTCCCGGACCAGGGGCAGATCAAAAAAATTCGCCGGCAGAAGGGTGGAATCGGAAAGGGCCAGCACATGATCCTGCCGGCCCACGGCCTGAACGGGGGCGTCCTGACCGGTCAGGGTTGTCCAGGGAAGGGTCAGGGCGCACCGCGCCTCGTCCCGGGAAAATTCCCCGCCATGGGTCAGGATAATCTGTTCGGCTAAAAGGAGGCCGTGTTTCCGCCGGACCTCCGGCGCCGTTCCGGTTTTCCCCGGCCGGCGGAAGGTCAGGGCAAGTCCCCCGTAAGTCAGGGCCGCGGATACCGTATCCCCGTATTCCTCCCGGATAAGGGAAAAGCACTGGGACAACCGGGCCGTATCGCCGCAGAGAAGGGGAAAAGCGCCTATTCCCGGCAGAAGTTCATCGGGATCAAAAAGAGTCTTCCGCGGAACTGACTCATCAATCCGGGAAAGGGTTAGATCAATCAGACTGCCCGCCTCGGCTTCCCGGGAGCTTATCAGGGATTTCAGCCTGATAATAGCATCCCCTGTTTCCTTTCCGGGGGAAATTTTTTTTTCTAACTCCTCAACCTGATCCATCACCTCCGAGAGGGGATCGTAAAGCTCATGTTCCAGGGCCCTGAGCAGTTCGGACTTTGCCCGTTCCTCCTGCTCGGCAATCCGTTTCGTCCTGACCACCTCTTCCAGCAGGGAAATCCCCTTGAGGGCGTAACTCACGGCGGAACGGAGTTCCTCAAAAATAACGCCGTCGTAGAAGGGAACGTTATGGACAAAATACCCCAGGGACTGATTTTCGATAAACAGGGGCTGGACCATAAATATCCCGTCGGCGTAGTGTCCTTTGAGCGCCGCGGGAACCAGGAGTGTTGCGGGAAAGGGCTGTTCCCGCTGGGGGCTGATCCCCTGGGGTGAAAAACCGCCCACGCAGCGGGAAATCTTTTCATCCTCAAAAAGCACAATAACTGCGGTGGCGATCCCGATTTTCGGCAGATGCCGGGCCAGGCTCTGTACCAGAGACCTCCGGTCCCGGGTCCCCAGAAGTTCGCATTTCAGGGAATTCAGGGCCGTATTCCACTGTTCTTTTTCATACTGTCCACGGGTGGTAAGCCGCTCCCGGATATGAAAGACGGTCCGGTACAGGACCGGCTCAATCCGGGAAATCCTGTCCGGGGGCAGGAGGCCGGAAAGGGAGATGTCCCCCAGGAGCTTGAGGAGCCGTTCAACATCCCGGCCAGAATTAAAAAAGCGGATCAGGGCTTTTTCAAAAAGATGAAAAAAAACATCGTCCCTGCCGCGGAACAGGGCGTCGGTCAGCGGAAACACCATATCTTCAACGTAACCGGATTCGAGATTGAGATAAGCGGCGGCCATTCCGATAATGTCCCCGGAGGCTGTACCGCGGGATCCCGCATCCTGTCCCCCGTTTTCAAAGGCATATTCAGAGGCTCCCCCGGTTTCGCCGGCATGGTAGTATTCGCAGCCGCAGGATTCCCGGATCACCAGTTTCGATGCCAGCCGCAGATCCGCTATGTTCCGGGATCGTTTGCCGAGGAGTTTAAGGACTATGCCGAAGGACTCAGCGCTTAATTCGGTGTAAGGTATATGTACCGTGGTCAGGGGGCTTTCCGTTATCCTGCTTTCGATAGAATTATTAAATCCCCCGGCGCGGTAATCCCGGGGCACGTGATAACCCGCTTCCAAAAAATAATTAAGCGCCCCCAGCGCCATCAGGTCGCTGGAACCTATGAGGGTGTCAAAATCCCGGCCCGGAACCAGGGAACGGTCTTTAAAAAGCTGGGCCGCCGCGGCCTCTCCGCTGTTCCAGTTGAAGGGATCCGTAACCAGGGGACTCTGCCGTAAAACAGGCAGGCCCGCTTCCCGCAGCGCGTCCCGGTAGCCCTGGAGCCGGGCGACGGCGGACTGGTGAAAATCGGGGCCCCGGAGAAAAGCTATGCTCCGGGCGCCGTGGGCCCGGACACAATGGCTGACCAGGGCCCTCATCCCGTTGTAGGCGTCGAAATCAACACAGGGATGACCGGGGATCTTATAGGCCAGCGTGACATACGGCAGGGGATCAAAGCCCGCATGAAAAGCCTCAAATTCTTCCCTGGTTTCGGTATACCGTACGGCCGAACTCCAACTGATGAGGCCGTCCAGATTTTCCGTATTCACCAGGGAATACACCGGATTGCGGAGATTCTCCGAGTCCTGCCGGGCGTTCAGCCTTCCGCCGGGAAAAATAAAAAGGCTGGCGTTTTCGATGTGGGCGGTCCTGACAAAACAGGGCCAGACATTCAGGGAAGCGCCGGTATGAATAGAAGCAAGGACGAGCCCTATTCTTTTTTTAGCGGAAGCCATACCGTATTGTAACGACGGCCGGAATCAAAAACTACCGGTATATAAACGCTTCCGCCGGACCCTGTATATGTACGCCGTTACATTCAAGGTTCCGTACATGAAGGAGGCGGAAACTTTTTTCCCCTGTTTCGGGAATTCCCAAAAACATATCCGCCTCGCCGGGACTCACGCCGCTTTGTTCATCGGTGGAAAATTCACATTGGTTCATTACCAGATGTTCCACCGGCGATTCGGGGAGGCCCGCGATAAATCCCGCGGAGGCCCGACAGCCTGAGGCCCGGAGGCCGGAAAAACGGATGTTTTTAATTGAAGGGGTCATCTGGTTAACCGGCAGGGGATCGGGGCTGAAAAACCCGTCCGAAAGATCCGCGCCGCAGCGGTAATACATATTGATCACCAGGGGGCAGAGGTTGTTTTCCATGGTTATATTCCGGAATTCCATATCCCGAATCTCCCCTCCCCTGCCCCGGCGGGTTTTAACGCGGATGCCCCGGTCGGTTCCCCGGAACAGGCAGTCTTCCGCCAGCACCTGAAAGATCCCCCCGGCGGTTTCGCTTCCGATGACGATGCCGCCGTGGCCGTTCTCCACAACGCAGCCCCGGACCACCACATTACGGCAGGGTTTGCCAACTTTGACGCCTTCTTCCCCGGCCCCGGATTTCAGGGCAATGCCGTCATCCCCGACGCTGATACGGCAGCCTTCAATCTTTACATCCCCGCAGGAATCAATATCAATGCCGTCGGTATTCGGCGCGTCGGGGGGATTGACAATGGAAATCCCCTTTATTCCGAGGCCCTCACAAAAAACCGGATGGAGGGTCCAGAAAGGAGAATTGATCAGGCCGATATCTTCAAGGCGCACATCGCGGCAATTCAGAAATTGCGCCAGGGGCGGGCGGAGGAATTGGATGTTTCTGCCGCCGCCGCCGCCGGGCTGGTTCTCAAACCCCTGGTTAAGCCGGGCCAGTTCCCGTTCCGCCGGAGTTTCGGGCCGCCTCTGCCCCCGGCGGCGCTTTTCCCGCAGCAGGTCCCACCAAACCTGGCCGTTCCCGTCAAAGCCGCCTTTCCCGGCCACCGTGATCCGTTCCTGGCCGCTGGAAAAAAGGCAGGGGCGCATGGCGTAACAACAGACCCCTTCCCAGCGGGTATACACCGGCCCGTATCGTTCCGGTTCGGGAATAAAGGAAATCACCGCCCCCTCTTCCAGATACAAAGTGGTGCGGGAAAAAATTTCTACCGGGCCGGTCCGCCATACGCCCCGTTCCACCCGTAAGGTTCCGCCCCCCGCTTCCTTCAGGGTACCCAGAGCGGCGGCAAAGGCCCGGGAATTGTCGGTTTGACCGTCTCCCCGTGCGCCGAAAAAACTCAGGTTGTATTCATTCATCATTATTTCCCATTATTATTTTCCTGGACATCTTCTGCCGAAAGGGAATATACTGTTCCCATGATATCGCTTGGCCTCCGGGCCCATGATTACGGCAGGCTGCCGCCGGAACAGTTGGCGGATACCCTAGCCGCCTTTCAGCCCGATTCGATTCAACTGGCCCTCTCAAAGGCCCTGGTTAAGCCTCCCCTCTCCGGCTCCCTCTCCCCCGGCTATGCCCGGCGGATTCGGAACATTTTTGAACAACGGAATATTTCCATCGCCGTCCTGGGCTGTTATATCAACCCGGTGCATCCCGATCCCGCGGTTCGGGAACAGATGCTTCGGAGTTTTGAGGAACACCTCCGCTACGCCCGGGATTTCGGCTGCCCCCTGGTAGGAACCGAAACAGGCTCCCGCGATCCCGGCTGTTCATACCACCCCGACACCGCCAAGCCGGAAACCTTCGATCTGCTCTGCGGATCGGTGGAACGGCTCCTCAAGACCGCCGAAGCTTGCGGTTCCATAGTGGCGGTGGAAGCGGTGGCGGATCAACATACCATCTCTTCTATTGAATTGATGGATTGTTTCCTCCGCCGCCTCGCGTCTCCCGCCCTCAGGGTTATTTACGATCCCGTCAACCTCATCCCCAAGGCGGGGTTAACCGGAACCCAGGAGGCTTTTTTCGCCCGGGCCTTCGGCTGTTTCGGCGAACATATCGCCGCCATCCATGTCAAAGACTTCCGCATGGAGCGGGGCAAAAAAACCGGCGATCTTCCCGCTGGAACCGGGGATATTGACTATCCGGCGCTCCTCAGGATCCTCCTGGAGCGGAAACCGGGGATCGACATACTCCTGGAAAATTCCAGCCCCCAAAATGTTCGGGAGGCCATGGCCTTCCTCAGAAAGACCGCGGACGCTGTTTTATTGTAAGGGAGCTTCTCCGGAAACACAATGCCCGAAGGCGGTCTTTTTTTGGATTATTCCGTTTTTATAAAAAATTATCGGCGGCTGAATTTCCCGGTTCTGTATCCGGAAACCCGGCGGGGTTTCCGGATACAGGCCCTAAAACCCGATTTCATCATTTACGCCTCGCGCCTGAACAGCATGGCCGGGGCCTGCCCAATGGCGGCCTTGTGGAAATTTACGAAAAAAACGATATACCGGTTCAGGTAAAATGCCGCATCCACATTATTGAAAAAACCATATTCCGGAACCATTGACACAACGCCTCCATTCTTTTACTATTAAAACATGGCAGATGCCGTGTTCCTTAGTGACGTTGATTTTGAACAGTATCGCGCTCTTATTTATGCCGAGAGCGATATCACCTTCACGGCGACGAATCGGTCGATCCTGGAAAGCAGGCTCAAGGAACGGCTGAGGGAAAAGGGCATTGACTCGCCGAAGACTTATTTTGCTGAAATTTCCAAAAACAAAGAAGAACTCAAGGGCTTTCTTGACTTAATAACCACCAATTTGACCCGTTTTTTCCGGAATCAGGCCCATTTTGACGCATTTGAAAAGTTCGTCGTACCCGAATTGATCAAAAATATCAAAAAAGGCAACCCCGGTACCCTCAGAATCTGGAGTGCCGGCTGTTCTACGGGGGAAGAGCCCTATACTATCGCCATGCTGATGAACGAGATCCTGCCACCGCCCTGGAAATACGAAATAGTGGCCAGCGATATCAGCCTGAAATGCCTGATGACCGCCAAAGAGGGCTTTTACACAGAAAGCCGTATCGTCGGCATTCCCGACAGTTATCTCGCCAAATATTTCGACAAAATGGAAGGCGGCTACAAAATACACCCGGACATCCAATCAAAAATACGTTTTGACTATCATAACCTGAAAAACGATTCCGGCCTTCGCGGCCTGGACATAGTATTCTGCCGGAATGTCATCATTTATTTTGACGAGCCTGCCCAGAAGGCCGTCATAAACCGCTTTTGGGACGCAATGGCGCCAAAATCCTTTTTATTTATCGGCCATTCAGAGTCGCTTTTCGGCATGGATACCAAATTTGAGTTTCTAAAAACAGAGTGGGCAACCCTGTACCGGAAGTTCACCTAAGGGGAGTTTATCGTGGCTGACGAAGTTTCTGTATTAATTGTTGACGATTCCGCGTTGATGCGCAACCTTATCGGACGGATGATTGAAGATACTCCCGGCCTGGTGATAGCGGAAAAGGCGATGAACGGCTTGTTCGCCCTGCAAAAGATACCGCGCGTGAATCCCGACGTTATCGTTCTTGACCTGGAAATGCCGGAAATGAACGGCATTGAATTCCTTAAAGAGCGGCAAAAACAGGGGATCAAAATCCCCGTAGTGATCCTTTCCTCCATTGCCCGCCGCGGCACGGAGATCACCATGGAAGCGCTGTCTCTGGGGGCCAGCGACTTTATTCAAAAACCTTCAGGTTCCGAATCCGAAGACATCCATGTGGTTAAAGACACCCTGGTGAGCATGCTGCTTGGTTACGGCAGATCTTACCGCAGATCTCAAGGTAAAAAAGTGCTCTCCCCGTCGGAGTACCAGCCGAAAGCAGGGCAGACCCACGTTCCGGATATTTTTGCCCATTTGGGCGCCCCTTCTACAGTCGCCCCGGCAAAGCCGCCCGCCCAGATACGCAAGCCCGGAAAAACCGAAATTATCGCCATCGGCATAAGCACCGGCGGCCCCGACGCCCTGCGGCAGGTCTTTTCCAAA
Organism: Treponema sp.; assembly: GCA_031279635.1. GTDB lineage: Bacteria > Spirochaetota > Spirochaetia > Treponematales > Breznakiellaceae > WQXQ01. Next base: position 7,719 of record JAITIC010000013.1, read on the forward strand.
CTGGACGGGGATCTTAAAACTCCCATTGTGGTAGTCCAGCACATGCCCCCCGGCTTTACCAGCGAATTCGCCAAGAGCCTTGACCGGATATGCCCCCTGGATGTAAAAGAAGCCCAGGACGGCGACGCCGTCCAATCCGGCAGAATCCTCATCGCCCAGGGAAACAAACACCTGGAAGTCGAGAAAAAAGCGACCGGCGCGCTGGTGCGCTTATCCGACGCTCCGCAGGTTTCGGGCCACCGGCCTTCAGCCGACGTCCTCTTTGCCTCGGTAGCCATGGCCTACACCAACCACGCCCTGGGCGTAATCATGACCGGCATGGGCCGCGACGGCGCCCAGCAGCTCGGCACGATCTACAAGGAAGGCGGCATGACCCTCGGCCAGGACGAAGCCAGCGCGGTAGTTTACGGCATGCCCAGGGTCGCCCACGAACTGGGCCATGTAATGGAGCAGGTCCCCCTCGACAAAATGGCCCAGCGCATCTGCGAAGTGGCCAAGGCGGTCAGGTAGGACTTCGCTTCCCCACTGCGGGGGTACTGTCCCCGCCGTCCGTGTTTTTTTCTGTAATCACTCATATCAGTGTGTTTAACCTAATCAGCCTGCCAGGCTATCCAAACCGATGTTATTTGGCTCAAAGGAGTCCTGTGGTTAAAGTTCTTGGGTTGAGTAATATGAGTTGTCGCATATATTTACTATGCTATATACTCATTGCGCTTGGAAACCTCTTTCGATATAATGCACTAAAGGAGTCGTAATGAGCAGAATGATCTTCGTTTCGCCGGCCGCCCTGACGCTTGCGGCTTTGCTTGTACTTATGGGTTGTTCCCGGCAGAGGGAGAACCCCTCAGAAGCCGTTGGTGCGGCTACGGAACTGCGCTACGGTTTTACCAGTGAGCCGGTTACCCTTGATCCCCTGCACCCTTCCAACACGGCGGACGGCAGGAGCATTCTCTTTAACGTGTTTGAGGGTCTGGTAAAACCCGATACCGAAGGCAGGCTCCAGCCCTGTATCGCCGAGTCCTGGACTGTTGAGCAGGGCGGGCTTGTCTATAATTTTAAGCTGCGCCGGGGTGTTCTCTTCCATGACGGCTCGCCCCTGAAGCCCGCCGACGTACAATTTACCCTGGAAACCGCCATAGCTGCGGGCTTTGAGGGTTTTACCGGGATAGAAAAAGTTGAAACCTTAAACGATACGGTCATCGTGACCCTCAAAAAGGCGGACCCCGAATTCCTTCCCTATATAACCATAGGTATTGTCAAGGCGGATAACCCGGATCGTGAGAAAAACGCAATCGGGACCGGGCCTTTCTCTATCGAAAGCTATACCGTGCAGCAGTCCCTGGTCTTGAAAAAATTCGGGGACTACTGGCAGCCACCGCAGGAAGGGGGGATGCCCCGCCTCGACAAGGTGACCATTGCGTTTCTCTCGGATTCCGATGCCCTGCTCCTGGGCCTGCAGGGAGGCAGTATTGACGGAGCAAGCGTTACCGGCTCCCTTGCCCGGCAGTTGGACCTTCAACGTTTTGACATAGTGCCGGGTTATTCCGCCGCGGTACAGCTCCTCGCGCTGAATAACATGCGCCCTCCCCTGGACGACATCCGGGTACGGCAGGCGCTTAATTACGCGGTGGACATTCAGGGAATAATCGACGCCGCTTTTTTCGGCCAGGGCCAGCCTTCAGGCAGTCCTCTCATACCGGGGCTTGCCGCCTATTACGAACAATCCCTCGCCAATCCCTATCCGCTTGATTTGGACCGCGCGCGTTCCCTCCTTGCGGAAGCCGGTTACGGCGAGGGCGGGCGGAAGCTTTCCCTGGAAATTACCGTACCGTCGAATTACGTCATGCACGTTGACACCGCCCAGGTGATTGCAGACCAGCTTGCGAAAGCGGGGATAAGCGCCGCGATAAAACTCGTTGACTGGGCAACCTGGCTTTCCGATGTGTATCGTGACCGCGAATACCAGGCCACGATTATTTCACTGGACGCGAACAACGTGTCTCCGAGGAGCTTTCTCGCCCGTTACCGTTCGGACAGCGGCAGCAATTTTATCAATTTCAAAAGCGCCGATTTTGACCGGGTCTATGACGCCGCGTTAAGCGAAATCGATGATGAAAAGCGGGCCGGCCTGTTCAGGGAATCCCAGCGGATCATCTCGGCTAACGCGGCGAGCGTGTACATTCAGGACATTTTTTATTTCAAGGCATTCCGGGGCGGGACATACGGCGGGGTTTTGAACTACCCGCTTTATGTGGTCGATTTTGCCTCAATGTATGGGACTGTAAAGTAAATTGAATTTTATTTTTCGGAGACTTGCCATTGCCCTTGTTACGCTGTTTCTGGTGTCAGTGTTCAGCTTTCTGGCCTTTAGCGTCATCCGGGGGGATCCGGCGAGCCTCGTTCTCGGCACGGAAGCCAGTGCGGAACAAGTCGCCGCGCTGCGCGCCGAGATGGGCCTTGACCGGAGTATCGGCGCGCGCTACCTCAGCTGGCTTGCGGGTTTTTTCACCGGCAGGCTGGGGAACTCGGTCCGTTACCGGGGGGAAGCCGTTTCGGCGATGATCGCCGACCGCCTGCCGGTAAGTTTTGCCCTGGCCCTGCTTTCCCTTTTTTTTATTCTGCTCATCGCGGTCCCGCTCTCGCTGTTTTCCGTGCGGCGGGAAGGAGGGCTTGCCGATAGTCTCGCCAACACCTTTACCGCCATAAGTATCAGTGTTCCGGCTTTTTTCCTGGGGGTGCTCTTTATCTGGATTTTCGGCGTAAAGGCGGGGTTGTTCAGGCCCGGCCTTTATATTGACTACCGGGAGGATTTTGCCGGTTTTATCGCCTGCCTCTGTTTCCCCGCCCTGGCAACCGCTCTTCCCAACGCGGCGGTCCTGGTCAAATTCCTGCGTTCTTCCCTTTATAAAGAACTGCACAGCGATTATGTCCGTACCGCCCGGAGCAAGGGAGCGGACGGCCCTCTAGTACTGCGCCGCCACGCCCTGCGGAACGCCCTGGTTCCCTCAATCACCGTTTTGGGAATGATCATCGCCGAGGTTTTTTCCGGAAGCATTGTGATCGAGCAGGTCTTTACGATTCCGGGAATCGGGCGGCTGCTCATTGCCGCGATCACGTCCCGTGACTATCCCCTGATTCAGACACTGGTGGTGTACATTGCCGCCGTTGTACTCATCGCCAATACCCTCGCGGACATTGTGATTCAGATCATCGATCCGAGAATCAGGCTGAGCGGCCTTGAAAAATGGTCCGCGAAGAGACAGCGCCGGTTCGCGGGGACGCGGGACGCGGCGTTATGCGAATAAAACCGAAACGCGAATCCGGGGACGCTTTCTTCCTTGTGTTTCTTATCGCCGCGATGTTTCTGCTAAGCCTGCTCCCTCTCCCCGTTGACTATACCCTTATGGATCCGGGCCGGCGCTTTCTGCCGCCCGGCGCGGGGGGGCTTTTAGGAACGGACAACTTCGGGCGGGATGTTTTTTCGCGGATTGTGATCGGCGGCAGATATACCCTTATACTCGCGCTGGCCACGGTGGCCGCCGCCGCCGCTCTGGGCAGTATTCTGGGACTGTTTTCCGGCTACTCAGGGGGGATTTGGGACGAGATCATTATGCGGATAATGGACGCTTTGAGTTCCTTTCCGGGCATACTCCTTGCCCTGGTGATGGTCGCCCTGATGGATAACGGCCAGTTCACTCTTTTTGTCGCGCTGTTGATACTGTTTGTGCCGAGTTTTACCCGCGTTATGCGCAGCGGCGCGCTGCAATACAGGCACACCGACTTTATTCTGGCGGAACGAATCCTTGGCGCGGGCCATCTGCGAATTATCTTCATTCATATTTTGCCGAACATGATTCCCTCCCTGCTTTCCGCCTCGGTACTGGGGCTTTCCAACGCGATCCTCGCCGAGTCCGCCATGAGCTATCTCGGCCTGGGGATTCAGCCGCCCACGCCAAGCTGGGGACGGATGCTTTCCGAATCGCAGAATTTTCTTTTTAACGCGCCGTGGTGCGCCATCGCGCCGGGTGTCTGTATCATGCTGACGGTGATTGTTTTTCATTACTTGGGCGAAAACATCCGCCGCCGCTGGGGGGCGTAGCAGTGGCCCTGCTTGAAGTGCGGAACCTGTCCGTGGGAATTAGGCGAAACAAGGAATCTCTTCCGGCGCTGGGCGGGATTGATTTTGACATTGAGGCCGGCGAAATCACGGCTCTGGCCGGGGAATCAGGCTGCGGCAAAACCCTTACCGCCCTCTCAATACTGCGTCTCCTGCCGAAGGCGGCGGAAATTACGGGCGGCAGTATTATGTTTAATCCGGGACCTGATGAAAAAGGCCGCGACATACTTTCCCTTGAAGAGGCGGAACTGTGCCGGATAAGGGGAAAAGACATCTCCATGATCTTCCAGGAACCCCGCCAGTCCTTAAACCCGCTGCATAGAATCGGCGCGCAGATCGGCGAAACCCTGAAACTGCACAGCCTGGGAGACGGGAAGCAGGCGCGGGCAGCGGCCCTTGACATGATCGAAAAGCTCGGCCTTCCCGAACCGGAAAAAGTCTTCAACGCCTATCCCCACCAGATTTCAGGGGGAATGTGCCAGCGGGTGATGATCGCCATTGCCGCGATCTGCCGTCCCCGGCTCCTTATCGCCGACGAGCCTTCTACCGCGCTGGATCAGGCAAGCCAAAGCCAGATACTCGCCCTGCTGCAACAGATAAACCGGGATTTCGGCGCTTCCATTCTTTTTATTTCGCACGATCTTTCCCTTGTCCGCCGCTTTTGCCGCCGATTTCTCGTAATGTACGCGGGGCGGATTGTAGAGAAGGGGCCGGCTGAACCCCTTTTTTTCGCGCCGGCCCATCCCTATACCCGGGGTCTTATCGGCGCAATCCCGAACAGGGAACGGCGGGGCAGACCGCTGGCGAATATAAGCGGCAGAGTGCCCTCAATAGAAGACCGGCTTCCCGGCTGTCCTTTTGCACCCCGCTGCCCCTGCTCCGGGGAAAAGTGCCTCGCGGCACTTCCGCCGGAAACGGACATTGGCGGCGGGCGCCTTGTACGCTGTGTTATGGCGGGGAAAAATGCCTGAAGTTTTTTCGCGTAATGGACTTTCTTCCGTACTCTCGATTCGGGATCTTTCCTGTGCATATATCAGCCGGAGCTTCGGCCTCTTTGGTAAAAAAGATGTCAAGCCCGTGCTCAACCATATCAACATGGACATCGCTCCTGGAGGAATATTCGGCCTGACAGGGGAATCCGGCTGCGGCAAAAGTACCCTGGCCCGTTGTATTCTGGGGCTTATTGACTATGAGGGGGAAATTGTCATTGACGGGCAAAAGCGGGAAGAGCGAGGGCGGCTTTCGCGGGAGCGCCGTCTGCGGCTTGCGCGGAAGGCGCAGATGGTGTTTCAGGACAGCGGCGCTTCCCTTAACCCGGCGAAAAAAATCGGCACTCTGATGGAGGAACCCCTGTGTATACACCGGATTGGCTCCCCTCCGGAATGGGAAAGAAAGACGGACGAAATGCTAGTCAGGGTAGGGCTTGATCCCTCGTACAAAAAGCGGCGGGTGACTGAGCTTTCAGGCGGACAGAAACAGCGGGTCTGCGTGGGCCGCGCCCTGCTTCTTGAGCCAAAGCTCCTCATCGCCGACGAGGCGATAAGCTCCCTGGATGTTTCGGTGGCCGCGCAGATACTGAATCTGTTCCGGGACTTGCACGATGATTTGGGCCTCAGCATCCTTTTTATTTCGCACAACACGGACGCGGTAGAGTATCTATGCGACACCGTCGCAGTTATGGAAGAGGGGAATTTAACCGTGTCCTACCAGGAACACGAAGCTTTTGCAGTGTATGGGTAACCCGTCTGCGGTTAAATTCTTTCCTCTTTCGGCCCTTCGGCCCCCTTCGACCAAGCCCGCCGCAGTCGGGCAGTTCAGGGACCGAATTCCCTTTTCCACCGTTTACCGCAGTTCCAGAATAATGCGGTATTTCAGGTAGATTTCCTCAAGGGTGTGCAGCGGGCCGGGCGCGGAAGTGCGTTTGCGGAAGGCGCAGGCTTCCCGGCGCTCAATAAAAAAATCGTAGATAGCGCGGTGGTCCCGGTCGTTAACCACCGAATAAGTGGGCTTGGAGCCAAGGTAGGAACGGATCTCGTCATAGCCTATGGCGGCAATGCCGAAGCGGTTCAGGCGGAAACGGACATGCTGAATCTCCTCATAAGAAAGGCCGAAGAGAAATTCTTCCAGGGCCCATCTGGTTTCGTCGCTCGTGGATTCCTCCAGGAGAAAGTCCTGCCAGTCCTGCGCCATGTCTATTGATATCCGCAGCAGTTCGGTATTCCCGTCCATGGTTCCAAAGCTGGGAGGAGCCGCGTCACGGGCAATCCAGAGGGACGAGAGGGCCGAAAGGTGGCGGATGCCCCGGTGGTCCACGCCGCTGTCCCAGAGGGCAATGAGATCGTTGGCGAGGCTTGTCTTGGTATGCCGTGAAAAATCGGGGTCGGCAAGGCAGGAAAAATACACCTCCTCCGCCATGAGAGTACAAATAATTGAGAGAACCACATTCCGCAGCGGAGAACGGAATTCCGGCTTATTATCAACGAGATAGGTAAGCAGGGAAAACGCGTGAAATTTCGCTACAAGAAAACTGCGCAGGGCCACTACCTTGGTAGGTATATGCAAGAGATGGGAAGGGGACGAGAAGGCAAGCAGGGATTCGGCAAGCAGCCCTTCGTCCCGAATAAGCCCCTTCAGAAACTCGGTATGCCGTATTGAAGGATACTCCGAAACTACCGCCCCCAGTTTCCTGAGGCGGAGAAACCGTTCGGACACGAGCGTATAATCTTCGGGAGCGGCATCCTTGAGCCATTCCTTCACGTCGCCGACCAGGCGCTCTTCTTCACCGGTCAAGAACAGCGCGGCCAGCTGGGTTTCCGGTTTATCCAGAGACATATACTACAGGGTACAGGTAAAAGCCGGATTTATCAAGGTAAATTCGCCTGGGTTCAGGAATTCCGGTTTCAACCACGGACATTTACGGACAGAACGGACAAAACCGGTATGATAGCATGTAAGGCGAAAAAATTGCTCCCTCAATTCGCCCGTGTCTGTCCGTGTAGCGGGGCTGTAAAATCGCCGGTCAACAGCGCGGATTACCCCTTTTCAAAATCCCCTGTCAGGCCGGGGATTCAATATCCCGGTTCATGCTTTCTGCGCATCCGCACATTCGGGACGGCATACCCCGCGGCGCTTACCGAAAGCGCGCCGTATTCCGCCGCGGCTTCCTCAACCGCGTACGCAAAGTTCTTGCGGGAGTCGCCGTACAGCAGGGAGTAGACAAAGCGGATATAGGAATCCCCGCCGGTGATAAGATCCGCCGGGGCGAGCAGGCGCTCCTTTCCGCCCTGCTCGTCAAGCCATGCGTTAATGCGCTTGAGGGAAAGCCGCCGCCGCATGCGCTCAAAGAATTCTTTCTCGGTCCGGGACAGGGCCTCAATATCCGCAACGGAGGGCGCGGCGTTAAAATCCCCCTCGTCACGGCTGCGGCGGAAAGCCAGGGAGGAGGGCGCGAGAAAAACGACGCGGTACAGGCCGTGGGAAAAATGTTCGGCGGCCGCCGCGTTGCCGCCGTGAACGGCCTGTATCAGAAGCCCCAGCTTTCCCGCCACGGTACTGTCAGGCTCAATACAGGCTTTGATGATTTCGGTACTGGAGCGGGAATAGGCGGCGTTCCTCCGGTCTATCTCGTCTTCCAAAGGATCTACCGAGCGCAGGTCGTCCCTGATCTCTTCCAGCATGCCTTCCAGTTTTTTCCGGCAGTCTTCGCGGCTGGTCTGCAGTATCCGCATATACCTGGCCACGCTGGTCTCAAGCCATTCGTCGTCGCGGAGCAGGTCCGCCACCTGCCGGAAAATCGCCTGCCGGTACCGGGAAACATTGTCGGAAGTCTTGAGGCGCTTGTAGGCCTTGTCCAGCACTTCCCCGGCGTACAGATCATAATGCTCATGCAAAGCCGAGGCAGCCTTTGAGCGCACCGCTTCGGCGTTGAGATTATCATAATAACCTTTAATGCTTTGGGAGAGTACCTTCAGGGAATCAATGAGGGCGCGGGCTTCCTCGTGGGCCTTGAGCACCATGAAGTGGCCGTTTTCCTTTACGGTTTCCCCGCAAAGGGAAGAGTAGACATTCACTACATGGCTTTCGTATTCGGTTTTCAGTCCCTCGTCCACGCGGATCAGGGATTCAAAAAACGGCTTGCCCCAAGCGGTAATGTTGATGACGCGGGTGAAGTCAGGCAGCGTTTCGTCACTGAGCCAGCCTGAGCCGGTGAGCCGCCGCAAAAAACGGCCTGCCAGCGCCCTTTCGTCACCGAGCCGGCCTGTTGTCCCGCCTTCCGCGCCTGAACCGGCCGCAGACGGCGGACTTTCCGTGGGCGGACTTCCGAAATCCAGCATTCCGGTTTCCGCGTCCGCCGGAACTTGCGGCCACGGGACCGCTCCCTCGTCGCCCTCTTCTTCGGCAAGATTGTCCCGGTGCAATCCGAGGTAGGCCATGAATTCACGGATCACCAGTTCCCGTTCAATGCCCCTGGTATTTTCCTGAAAGAGCCGGTAGTAGAGCACCAGCAGCGCCGCGTAATGTTCTTTGTTTACCCGCGCCAAGGGCGAAAAAAAATTCTCTGGTAAAACGGAAAAAACACCGGCGCCGGACATTGGTAAACGGTAGGGGAAGATTGTTTCTTTGTCAAGAGATCGTACTGTGTGTCCAGGGGTTTTACATTTAACCACAGACACGGAAAGACACGGACAATTTCGCGGAGTTTCAGGTAAAACCCGTGAAATTGTCCGAATTATAGCGGACTTATAGACGAAAACTGTGTTTTTAAAGTAAAAATTCGTGTTCATCCGTGGTTCATACTATTTTGTGTGTAAAATGAGCTGTAAATGTAAAATTGCTGTGCGGGAAAGCATTGCTCACTCTTCACTCTTCATTTTCTTGTAAGTTTAGAACTTGCCCGGAGCGTTTTCTTTGGCTATACTGCAATTATGAAGTTCCGGCGGAATGGTTTTCTTTTTTTTCTTGTTGTTTCGCTTGCCCTTTTCCCCATTCGCGCCGCAGCGCAAAATAACCGGGAGGGGGGAGCGGCTGTAGCGGCGCCCGCCGGGGATGTGCCGGACGGCGAATCCGCCCCGGTAATTTTTCCGCTTATTCCGCTTCTTGAGACGGCCTTTAACGGTGAACTGCGCTGGCGGCCCGACTGGCCCGGTGATATTCCCCCGGACGGCTTTTTACTTGCCGCCGAAAACCTGCTTTCCGGAGGAGGGAGCGGCGCGCGGCGGCCGCCTTTTTTCTTGACCCTTTCAAACGGGAGCGAAACGTTCAGCTTTGAGCGCGACAAGGCCGGGCGGCTCAGGGAATTTCCGTTTTTCTCGCGTAACGCCCGTTTGAGCGTAAAGGCCGCTTATGATGATTCCGGCGCGATGCTGAGTATGAACGTCAGGGCCGCGGCCTGTAAAAATGAAGCCGGCGGCGAAGGGGCCGATAGCGGGATCTCTGAAGACGAAAACGCCGGAAGCGAAATCACCGAAATAACGTGGGACATTGAATTCCCGCCTGATTTTTTTCCCTACAGTGAGCGTTCGCCGGGCGGGGATTTTCCCCCGGTGAAGGTCTCACAGGGGGATACGGGCTTTTTTGTTTTTTTCTTTGAAAGCCAGGCCTTCTTCTCCGAAACATGGTACGACGGCGGGGGAAATCCCCTTGTCTTTTTCAGGGCAAACGTCCGCCCGGAAAACGGCTTCTGGACTGTGCAGGCCCTTCACTCATGGGACGCGAAAGGCCGGCAATCCGAGGAATATTCGTTTGATGCGGGCGGCAATATAAGCGGGATACGTTCCCCGGAAGGGACGTTTTCGGCCCTGTATACGGGCAATGTCCCGCGCTATTGGGAACGCCGGCCGGTTTCCGGCGAAGAGGCGGTCTCCCGCGCGGCCCTGCAGTGGGACGAGCGGGGCCTCCTCCTGGGTCTCAGTTTTGAGGATGCCGTTCCGTCCGCCGGGAGCGTCCCCGCGTCTTCCGTGGAAACCGCCCCGCTTGAGCTAAACTTGCCTGACGCTCCGCCTGCGGAAGAGGCCGGGCCTCCGCCGCTTGAATACCGCTATACATACGAACTGGACACGGCGGGAAACTGGATAAGCCGCCAGGATATTGCCATAATCGGCCGTTTCGGCGTATTTGTACCCCGTCCGGGCCGTTCCTGGACGCGCCGCATCAGTTTTGCGGGGAACTAGATGGGCGTTTTGGAAGAATGGCGGGACATCAAGTATACGGAGACATTTGAGGCTGAACTGCGGGGGCTGGAACGCCGCAGACAGGCCGACCCGAACTGTAAAATAGCGGATTTAGAGGGGACTCTCAAGCATTTGCGCATCATGGACGGGGCCGATTGGGGCGGCCGGGGCGAAGTGCAGGACACAATTATAGCCGCCACCATAGCCGCCTATGAGCATTTCATTGCCCGGTGGAGGGCGGATTTGGCGGAGATCCCCGATGTTTCCTGAACAAAGAAAAATTTGCCGTTTAGGCCGACTTTTACATTTTACTGTTACCTTTTCGCTCCCGCGTTGTTGTTATTAATGGCAGGCTAAGTACAGTTTCATGTTCCTCCTATTCCCCACCCCGAAGTTGCTCCTTTCTTCGGGGCTTTTTTTTGCCTGAATAATACCCGCCGCCTTTCCAATCGTCAACCTTATGGTTTAGAATGAGCCATGTACCTGCTTCACGATCCGGCTTGCAGATTTTCCCACCGGGATTACGGTATCATGCTGCCCATTTCCCCATCCAGGGCGGACCGCGTTGCCGGGTCGCTTGCCGCTGCTCCTCTTGATATGGCCGCCGCGGCCGGCAAGCTGCGCCTGCCCGCTTTTCCGGTGTTGGGTAGGGAGGATCTGGAGCGGGTGCATTCGAAGGATTTTATCGCGGCCCTGTACGGTGAAAGCCCCGGCGGGAAACGCTCCCTGCTTGAGGCGCTGCTCAACGCCTGGGAACTTATCGACGGGCAGGGCCGCTTCCACCGTTACGAACCGGAACAGGCCACGCGCCCCCTGGAAGAACTCTTTGAAAAAGTGCTGGCCCAGGCAGGCGGAACTTACCTCGCGTGCCGCCTCGCGCTTGAGGCCGAAGGCTTTTGCTACTACCTCGGCGGCGGCCTGCACCACGCCCGCTATGAGGGCGGGACCGGTTTTTGCCTGCTCAACGACATTATGATCGCCGCCCGGAAAATCCAGGCCGAAGGGCGGGCCGCCCTTGTCTGGGTTGTCGATGTGGATGCGCACAAGGGCTGCGGAACGGCCGAGCTGATACACCTCGCCCGCCTGCGCGGCGAACTGCGCCCGCCTGATGCCGCCGCGAATGCGCCCCTTCCCCGGATTTTCGGCCTTTCAATACACATGGCCCGCGGCTGGCCCCTGGACGGGGAGACACTCGCGAAAGCCCGCCCCGGACACGCGCCCCTTATTCCCTCGGACGTGGAAATCCCCATCGAGGAAGGCGGTGAGGCGCGCTATATTCCGGAACTTGAAGAAGGTTTACGGACACTGGAACGGCTTTCGCGGGCGGTTTTGCCCGATCTGGTCATTGTAGTGGACGGCGCCGACCCTTACGAGTACGACGGCCTTCCCTCATCATCGCTGCTTAAACTCACTCTGGAACAGTGCGTCCGGCGGGACCGGCTCATCTACGACTATTTCAAACAACGGAACATCCCCCAGGCGTGGCTCATGGCCGGCGGCTACGGCGGACGCGCCTGGGAACCGGTATCGGCTTTCCTTTCAACAGTTTAACCACGAACGACATTGCGTGGCGAAAGCCCGTGAAAAGGGAAAATGCGAATTATAGCGGAAAACTGTGTTTTCAAAATAAAAGTCCGTGTTGGTCCTGTGGTCAGTGGTTAAATGTAAAACTTTCGGAGCAGGGGCACTTCCCCTTTACCTCCTCCCTCATCTATACTGTTTCCAATGGCAGAAACCGCTTTTATCCGTAATTTTTGTATTATCGCCCACATTGATCACGGCAAGTCCACGCTGGCCGACCGGCTTATCCAGAAGGCGCAGCTCGTGAAGGACCGCGACTTTCAGGATCAGATACTGGACACCATGGACATTGAGCGGGAGCGGGGCATCACGATCAAGAGCCAGGCGGTGGCGATTCCCTACACCGCCGCCGACGGCCGTGAATACCGGCTCAACCTGGTTGATACGCCCGGACACGTGGACTTTACCTACGAGGTGAGCCGGGCGATTAATTCCTGCGAGGGGGCGCTGCTGCTCGTGGACGCCACGCAGGGGGTGCAGGCCCAGACCCTGTCCAACATGTACCTGGCCCTGGAGCACAATCTTGAAATTGTGCCGGTGATCAACAAGATCGATATGCAGGCCGCCGACGTGCCCGGCACCAAAAAACAGATTGAAAAAGACCTGGGCCTTGACGCCGAAGACGCCCTGCTCGTTTCGGCGCGGCGGGGTACGGGAGTGGATGAACTGTTTGAGGCCATTGTGAAACGCATACCTCCGCCCGCGGGAGACGCCGCCGCCCCGCTGCGGGCGCTGATTTTTGACTGCCATTATGATCCTTACCGGGGCGTGGTGGTACACCTGCGGGTTTTTGACGGGCGGATTACCAGGGGCATGAAGATTATGTTTATGTCCGGCGGCTCGGTGTACGAGGTTGAAACCGCCGGCGTCTTCAAGCTGGCCCTGGTGGAAACCGGGGAGCTTTCCGCCGGGGACGTGGGTTACATAATCGCCGGCGTTAAAACCGTAAGCGACGTACGGGTGGGCGACACGGTGACCGGCGCGGACGCCCCCTGCGCTTCGGCCCTGCCCGGTTTCCGCGAAGTGAAGCCCGTTGTGTTTTCCTCAATTTATCCGGTGGACTCCAACGACTACGAGGAACTGCGCTTAAGCATGGAGAAGCTCAAGCTCAACGACGCCTCGCTGGTGTACGAGAAGGATTCCTCGGCGGCCCTGGGTTTCGGTTTCCGCTGCGGCTTTTTGGGTCTTTTGCATCTTGAGGTAATCCAGGAGCGGCTGGAGCGTGAATTCGACCAGTCGGTGATCTTCACCGCCCCTTCGGTCAAGTACAAGGTAAGCCTGCGCGGCGCCGACGGGGAAATGCTCGTGGACAATCCCGTGGAATATCCCGACGAGGGCCGGATAGAGGCCGCCTGGGAGCCGTATATCCGCGCCTCTATTATCACTCCCGCAGGATACCTCGGCAATATTATGACGCTCTGTCTTGAGAAGCGCGGGGTGCAGACCAACCTCACCTACCTTGACGAGAAGCGGGTGGAGCTGGTTTACGACATGCCCCTTGCCGAGGTCTTGTTCGATTTTTACGACCGCCTGAAAAGCATCAGCAGGGGGTATGCGTCATTTGATTATGACATCACCGGGTACAAGCCCACAGAGCTCGTCAAGCTGGACATTTTATTGAACGGCAAAGCGGTGGACGCCCTTTCCCAACTGGTCTTCCGGGGCAACGCCTACGACCGCGCCCGCAAAGTCTGCGAGCGCCTGCGGGACGAGATTCCCCGGCAGCAGTTCAAAATCCCCATCCAGGGCGCTGTCGGCAGCCAGATCATCGCCAGGGAAACGGTGAACGCCCTGCGCAAGGACGTGCTCGCCAAATGTTACGGCGGCGACATTACCCGCAAACGGAAGCTCCTGGAAAAGCAGAAAGAGGGCAAAAAGCGGATGAAGATGGTCGGTGACGTGGAGCTGCCCCAGAGCGCGTTTTTGGCGGTGCTGAAAACGAAGGACGAGTAGCAGCCTGTTGCGCTTGTGGATTTTTTGCAATCTGAGGCTTTCCCAAAATTTCGGTTTTGGGAAAGCAACCTTGAAATTCGCAGTTTTGCAGGGCTGAAAGCCTGAAAAACTGCAAGAGCCTGTCCCAAAACCGTGCGCGTTAGCGCACAGGCAATTAGTTTTGGGACAGGCGCATCTTTCAGGAAAAATGCAAAAAAATCCCCGATTTATGAGGCAGCTTGGGGCTAAAGCAGCTTGCAGGGTAAAAAATCGCCTGAAGGCGATTTTTGGGGATATCCAAACCGCGCCGCGCATACATACAACGCCGTGCCGTCCCCGCCGAACCCGCACGGCGCAGGCCCGGTGACCACCAGTGTATGCGGTAGACCGTGCGGCGGCTCATTTATTCAACGTTGAAAGGTAATTATCACGGAGCGCGTAGAGATTTTTACCCAGTATCGAATACAGGTCGGCGGTATACTTTTCAATAATATTTACCGGGTTATCCGGCATGGACTGTTCCGGTTTAAGCAGTTCATAGGCTTCAATGTGAAACACATCAGCCATTTTTGCCAACGTCCGCGGCGAAACCCATTTTTTGCCATTTTCAATATCGCTGAGAAAAGGGACGGAAATATCCAGCTTTTCCGCCAATTCCACCTGAGAAAACTGGCGATAATTGCGGTATTTTCTGAGGTTTTTACTCAAAATACGCCGTAAATCCTGCTCATCCAAAAAAACATCCTTCCCATGTTACGCAAAACCAGAAAACGGGCCGCAAATTACGCCAATCGCGGGCTAAACCGGCGCGAATATACACCAATCATAAGCATTAGCGATAATTCGCGTTGCCATTACTATGGCGCCATTCGCAGATAATGCGTAACATGACTTACTAACGTAACCGTACATACGGCTGCCCCGTATTCTCCCCACCCAGCCTCTGCATTATGCTTTTAGCTTGACAGATAGATAAACATATACATTAAGTACATTATCCAATAGTTTAACCCGCTGGGTAGTAAAAGGGGAAAATTGGAGGCTATTACGAAAAGGGTGTATGAGAAGTCATACATACCAATCCCCGCAATCCGGCAGGTCCGGTTGCAGAAGGAGTTTGCGATGAAAAAAATTTTGGTTGGGCTGCTTGTATTGGCGGCGCTCTCCGGTTCGGTATCGGCGATGGATTGGACAACGTATCCTGATGCGATTGCCGATGATTTTGTGTCAATTCATCTCGGCGCGGGCATAGGCTACGTGCAGTACGGCGACTTGGTTATTCCGCCGCTGATAGCTTCCGCCGATTTTAACTTGCCAATCGGGGGTCTGCCCTTTACGCTGGGCGGTATATTCGGCATTACCGCTTCCAAATGGGAGTACGCCGTCGGTTCGTATAAAGCGACATTCGATTATACGTCAATGGCCATTGGCGCCCGTTTCGGCTATCACCCGAATTTCGGGGTAAAAAACCTTGACGCCTATGCCAACGTCGAGTTTGGGTATTGGGGCGTTCAGGCTAAAGCCAGCAGCAATGTGGGCGGTTACACTGCTTCCGGTGTCGGTGGAACGCTGTACTACGGCGCGAATATCGGCGCGCAGTATTTCTTTACCAAAAACATCGGCGCCTTCGCCGAGCTGGGATACAGCGCCCTTACCTTTGCCAGAATTGGCCTCGCGGTTAAATTCTAGGGCCTGTTCACACTACGTGGAATCAATGAACAAACGGCGATAACACACAAGGCAAGATAGATAAATTAAGATTGCTGTTCCAAAACTGAAGTTTTGGAACAGCCTCAATTGTAAAAATATTTGATTTAGTGGGCAAAACCCACAAACTCCTAGCGTCTACTGGTAAAAACGCGGCGGTCCTGATCGCTACCCGCAGGGCCACCGCGTTATAAAAAGCATAAAAAGTCCGCGGATTAAACAGCAATTCTACTTTTACCACCAGGGCAAAAGCGTTTACTTTTTCACTTTCTAAAATTTCCCTAAAATCCTATATGCAAGAAGAAGAGTAACTATTCAGTCGCCAGTGGGGGATAGCGACAATCGGCGGAATGAAGGGGCTTTTAGCCCCGAAA
Source organism: Treponema sp. (assembly GCA_031279635.1). Taxonomy (GTDB): domain Bacteria; phylum Spirochaetota; class Spirochaetia; order Treponematales; family Breznakiellaceae; genus WQXQ01. The sequence continues at coordinate 23,600 of JAITIC010000013.1, forward strand.
TGAGCCGGTTGGGAGCGGAAGGGGGCGGCAGCCCCCTTCGTTAAAGCACTAGAGAACAAGAAAAGTTCTCTAATCACGCTACGACTGAATAGTTACGAAGAAGAATGAGTAATTGCTTACATTGCTTGCCCTGTTTCGCCGCAGGTTCGTTCAAGCAGGGCAAGCGTCGGGTCGATTTCGGTACGGAGGCGCTTGAGGAACGAGAGCGCGGCGCTTCCGGCATCGGCGATTTCCTTCAGGCCGGGGCGGCGGCCCCCCGCGCCGGCGTAATCGGGAAAATGCGCCCACAGGTAGTCGCACTCGCCGATGAGCGCGTCCAGCCGCTCCATATCCGCTGTCCCGCCTGAGAGGATCTCCCGCAGCGCGGCGAGGCGGTTTTGTTCCCCCTGTATAAAAGAGCGCAGCCGCTCCGCAAGGCCCGCTTCCGGCGCGCGGGGTGTCTCTTCCGCCCCGCCTTTCCCCCCGGCCAGCGCGTCAAAGGCCCCTTCAGGCGGCAGAGTCCGCAGCCCCAGGGGAAGGCCGCCGCCGGCGATGTCAAAAAGGCGCGGGTCCGCGGCGAACTCCCGCTCGAAAAGGGCGCGGTAGCCGCGCATGGCCGGATCGCTGTGTACCGGAAGGCCGGATTTGGAGAGCAGGCGGCAGGCGGCTCCTCCAAAGGCGGCGGTGTTGAAGAGGCCCCCAAAGCGGCCGTGACGGCGGAGTTTCGCGCGGTGGGTCGGCGTGGAACGGGCATGGTAGGCGTCAAGGGTGAAAGAAAAATCAATGCCCCCGATAATGACCGTTCCCCGCCCAAGCCGCCGGGCCAGTTCCACCGCGGTAAGCCCCACCGAGCCAAGGGGAGGGACGGCCGGGGGAAGCAGGCCGGCGTCCCTGAGCCGCTCAAAAAGACGCAGTTCCGTCCACGGCGTCATAAAAAGATAGCGCTCTCCTGAGAGCAGGTTCCCGCTTTCAGGCAGCGCCGAAAGGTCCATCGCGGCGGGAACCTCCCATCCCCGGCAGCCGATAAAATCATGCAGGTTCCAGTGCTGGCTTTCAAGGATCACCACAAGGTCGGGGACGACGTCCCGCTCCCGCAGGGCGGGAAGACAGGAGTCCACGCAGATTATCCTGAAAGGCCGCCCCCGGCGGCGTTTCAGCGCTTCGGCGAAGCGGCGGGAAAGGCCGTCAAGCAGCGGGTCAAGCGAGGGGCCCGCCCCCAGCGCCAGAACCGGCGCGCCGCCGAAAGAGATTTCCGCGATTGAGGGAGAGCGGGGGATAAGGGCGAGATTTCGCAGGGCGTTGCGGATGTAGCGGCGGCCCAGTTTTGCCAGCGTCAGGGCGTTGCTCCAGTCCGTGGCGATTTCCCGCCGCAGCGCCTCAGCCAGGGTTTCGTACAATTCGGGGAAAAGCTGCCAGCCCCCGTTAAAGCGAACCGTCTGTACCCCGCGGAAAATCCGCTGCCCCCAGGTTTGCCGTACCAGAGCGCAGAGGGCGGCGCTTTCACAGGTGTCTGTTATGAGCAGTCTGGGATTTGCCAAAAGCGCGGGAGTTCTGTTTTTAAGGGACAGATCGTATAACGCTTTTTCCGCTTCCACACAGAGTACGGCGGAATGGGGAGCTTCTTCGGCCAATCGCGCAAGCAGCCGCCCCAGCCCGTAACCGTAAAGCGGGGAGGGGCAGAAATAAAGGGTTTTGTCCGTAACAGGGATAGCGTCCGCTGTCCGTTCCGCCCTGCCGGCAGGATCAACGCCGGAAAGCAACGTTTTTGCGTTATAGACGAAACCGCGGCGGGCCGCCGTCACTTATTCGCTCTGGGTCAGGAAGTAGCGGAAGTAGGTCTCAAGGAACCGGTCGTCCATCTTTTCGCTGTTGAGAAAATAAGTTCCCAGGGACTGCCCGCTCATATAACTCAGCCAATAGCCGGAATAGGCCGACGCGATAGACTCGACATCCTCCGCATCGGCTTCGGTTTCTTCCGTGGGGACCAGCACCAGCACGTTAGCGCCCTGTACCAAAGGCTCGGACAGGGTGTTGACCGGGGTGAAAAAGGCGGTCTTCCAGAAATTTTCATCCGTGGAAGACGCGGCAAGTTCCGGCGCCGAAAAAGAACCAAGGCTCGTAAAAAGATCGACGCCTCCATAGTTGACCGGGAGCGGCCCGAAGGTAGTTTTTTCAATCCCCCGCTCCTGCAGGGCTTCGTCAAATCCGGAGCCGTTTGCCTGAACGATAAAATCACGGGCCTGGGCGACGGCCCAGTCTTCCATGCGGCCCCGTTCAAAATTCCGCACATAAGAGCGGACCTTTTCCAGTGTCGCAGGATCGGCGGCATCGGCGTTTATCACCGCCTCTTCAGCCCGGAAAAAAGCCCAGCCGGAGGCGAGCTTGATCACGTCGCTGTATTCCCCCCTGTCCAGGGCGATGATTTTTTCCCTGTCCTCTTCCCCGGCGATTTCCTGATTCAACTCGTGGGCCAATTTGATCCCCATATCCCCGCCTCTTTCGGCGTAGCTGTCCTGCGACTGGGTTCTCGCCGCGTCCTCAAAAGTGATGGTCCCGCTTTTGATCGAGTCGAGAATTTGCCTCGCCTCCCGTTCGCTGGAATTGATCGTTATTTTGGAGTGATGGACGGTCCTGAACAGTTCAGGATGCTCCGCCGCGTACCGGGCAAGCTCGCTATTGGGATAGGCGTCCACCGAAAACGAAACCATGTCGAAGCTCCGCCGGGGCGAGGCCATCTTTCCGATAAAGACCCCTTCCGCCTGGGATTTGAGCAGGCCGGTTGCATCGGCATAAAAACGCTCTTTCGCGAGATCTTCCTGCACCTGCCGCCAGAGGGTAAGCCGCTCATTAGTGGAGAGCCGCTGGTACAGGGCGGAAGAAAAGCGGCCGTTTTCCTGAAACTGGGGCAGCTGCGCCACTTCCCGGTCAACGATCTCCGATGGAACCTCATAGCCGGACTTTTTCATTTCCTGCAAAATCGCCGTATGGAGCGCCGCGCCCTCAAAAGCCTCCCGCCAAATCTGGTAGCCCGCGAACTGGTAATTATTGGGATCAATTGAATTCTGCCGGTACTGGACCACCATTGAATAGTAGCGGGCAAAGTAATTTCCCGGCACATAGGTGATCGGCACCTTGTCGTATGAGCCGAAAGTCAGCTCCGCGCCGGCGCTCATGCCGTATTCGGGGACAATGGCCGGAACCAGGACAAAGGCGATTATTACGATTATAAGCACGATAATCGTGCCGATGAAGACGAAGGGATTAGCCTTAAAGCGGCGGATAAAATCCGAATTCGAAGGATTTTTTTCTTTTGCCGCCGGTTTTTTTTCCTTAAAAATCATAAAAACTACGCCTCTCAGTTGTTTTGCTTTTGAGCCTTGCATACCATACCATTTTCGGCTTTTCTGGTCTAGAGGCCGCGACAGGGCATGTCGTCACAGACAGCATAATGGAATGAGCCTCCGCGGGGCAAGCCCCGCGGTATCTTAAGCGTTGCATTAGTTCGATCGGAGGCTCGTTCGATAGGAAGTTTATTATACCCTCCCCCGCGCAAGCGGGTTCTTGGGTTTAATACCAATTTCCTGTAAGCGGTACTTTATCTGAGCCGCGGCAAGCCTGGCAAGCGCAGCTTGTCTTGGGGTATTAAATCAGACTTTCGAATAAAACCACGGACAAAACGGGCAATCAGGTCTTCCCTCCCCGCTTCCTTTAACGCTTCAATCACCAGCTTCCGTTTATCGGGACGATCAAAATGGAGCAGCGCCCTTTGCAGCCGCCGTTCCCGTCCCCCCCTGGCGGCGTACACCGGCAGCATGGTGCGGGGGTCAAGGCCGCTGCGGTACATCACCGTGGACATGGTTCCCGGCGTGGGGTAAAAGTCCTGGGCCTGATCGGGAACAAAGCCGGTTTTTTTAAGGTACAGGGCAAGCTCTACCGCCTCGGCAAGGGAAGCGCCGGGATGGGCCGAAATAAAATAGGGAAGCAGATACTGCCTGAGTCCGAGCCGCCGGTCTTGCGCGGCATAGTCCTTCCTGAATTGCTCATAACGATCATTGCCGCATTTTCCCATCGCGTCCAGAACCGTCCGCGAAACATGTTCCGGCGCGACTTTAAGCTGGCCGCTTACATGATGCCGGCAAAGTTCCTCAAGAAATTGTCCCCCGTATTTTTTATCCAATTGTATAAAATCAAAGCGGATGCCGGAGCGGATAAATATTTTTTTGATGGGGGCCGGATTTTTCTCTTTGACTGACAGCGTTCCGCCGCTGTCCCGCAGGGCTTTCAGCGTTTCCAGATACAGCCGGTGATCCGCTTTCAGGCGCGGGCAGGGTTCGGGGTACAGACATTCCCGGCCGGCGCAGAAAGCCCCCCGCCGCTGTTTCTTGCAGGCCGGGCCGAAAAAGTTCGCCGTAGGCCCACCCACGTCGTGAATATACCCCTTAAAGCCCGGCAGGGCGGCAAGAGCGCGGGCCTCCCTGACGAGGCTTTCTTTTGAGCGCGCCGTAACTGCCCTGCCCTGGTGAAACGTTATGGCGCAGAACGAACAGCCTCCAAAGCAGCCGCGGTTCGCGGTAAGGGAAAAGGAGACTTCTTTAAGTGCGGGAATTCCTCCCGCGCCGTCATAAACGGGATGGGCCTGCCGGGTAAAGGGAAGCTCGTAAAGGCGGTCCAATTCTTCGGTACCGAGGGGAAAGGCGGGAGGGTTTTGAATCACCCAGCGGTCTCCGTCGCTTTGTTCCGCAAGTGGCCGGCCGCTTTCCGGGTCGGCGTTTTGCTTTTGGATCATGAAGTGCCCGGCGTATGCGCGTAACGAAACATCGTCGTTTCCCTTTACGCTTTCGTAACCGGGCAGCTTCAGCGAGGCGGCAAAAAGATCGCCGGCCTTTCCGCCCCGCGCGCGGACGCAGGTCCCCCGCACGTCGTGAATGTCCCCGACGCGTTCACCGGCGGCAAGGCGTCGGGCAATTTCCAGCAGAGGCTTTTCACCCATGCCGTAAACGAGTATGTCCGCCTTTGAGTCCAGCAAAATTGAGCGCCGCACTGTGTCGGACCAGTAATCATAATGGGCAAAACGGCGGAGACTCGCCTCAATGCCGCCGATAATCACCGGCGCGTCTTTGCAGGCCCGCCTAATTCCCCCGGCATAGACCAAGAGCGCGCGGTCGGGACGCAGGCCGGCCCTTCCCCCCGGCGAATACGCATCGCCGGAGCGCCTGCGCTTCGCCGCGGTATAGTGGGCCACCATAGAATCCATGCTGCCCGAACCGACAAGAAAACCGAGCCGGGGCCGGCCCAGCGCGGCGTATGAGGAGGGATCGTTCCAATCAGGCTGGGAGATTACTCCAACACGAAAGCCGACTGCCTCAAGCGCGCGGCACAGCAAGGCCGCCGCAAACGAGGGATGATCGACATACGCGTCACCGGAAACAAAAACAAAATCGCAAGCCTCCCATCCCCGCCGGCCCATTTCACGGCGTCCCGCGTTTTTATCCGCGGGGGAGGAAACGGGAGGGAAACCGTCTGTCTTACACGCCGACAACGGCGCTGACCTGCGGCACTTCCTTTTTGAGATAATTTTCAATACCCATCTTAAGCGTCATCTGGGCCATAGGGCAGCAACCGCACGCGCCGGTCAACTTTACCGAGACAGTCCCATCCTCGGAAATGGAGACAAATTCCACATCCCCGCCGTCGGCCTGCAAAGAAGGCCGCACATTATTCAAAGCGGTTTTCACCTGTTCTTCAAGCATATTTTACTCCTAATACCAATATAACGATAAAGCGAAAGAATGGCAATGACATGGGGCGGACGCATACCACACTCTACTTTACAAAGGAAAGTACAAATGAGAAACTAAGGCATGTCAGAAAAAAATAATGATGCCGCCGGCCGTCTGGGAACCGAGCCGGTAGGCAAGCTGCTGTTCCGTTTTTCCATGCCTGCCATTACCGGAATGTTGGTTAGCGCCCTTTACAATGTGGTTGACCGGATCTTTGTCGGCCAGGGCGTGAATGAGATTGCCCTGGGCGGCCTCTCACTGGTATTGCCGCTGATGACTATTGCAATGGCTTTTGCCATGCTCTTCGGTATCGGCGCGGCAAATATGATTTCGATACGTTTGGGCCAGGGCCGGAGAGACAAGGCGGAAAACGCCCTGAACCACTGCTTCTTTCTCCTCTGCGGCATAGGCCTTTTGGCGACCATCGCCGGTCTCAAATTCCTCGATCCGATCCTTTCCATGCTGGGCGCGCAGGAGGGCAGCGAATCCCTGGGCTACGCCCGTAACTATTTCAGGATCATTCTCTATGGTTTTGTCTTTTTCATGGTGGGCTTCGGTTTCTCCCATTGCACGAGGGCGCAGGGCTTCCCCACCATTACCATGATCAGCATGATCCTTGGCGCAGGGCTGAATATGATCCTGGACCCGATTTTTATTTTCATCTTCCACTGGGGCGTTGAGGGCGCCGCCTGGGCGACTATCATCTCCCAGTTTGTTTCGGCCCTTTGGATACTGAGTTTTAATTTCGGCAAAAAGGCGGTGATAAAACTCAGGCTGAAAGCGTTCAAGCCTTCTCTTGCCATTGTCACCCAAATCATGGCGTTCGGCTCCGCTCAGTTCCTCTTGCAGTTTTTGATGTCGGTGGTGCAGCTCCTGTACAATACGAGCATGGGCTGGTACGGCGCGGAAGCCCTGGGGGTTGCCAACGGGGGCGACATCGCCCTTTCGGGTATGAACATCAACGGCTCGATCGCGATGCTGATCCTCATGCCGGTTTTCGGCATAAACCAGGGGGCGCAGCCCATACTGGGCTACAATTACGGGGCCAGACGCTTTGACCGGGTGCTTAGGGCTTACCTTGGAGCTATCGCCGCCGCCACCCTGATCTGCGTTGTGGGTTTTTCGCTTGCGCAGTTGTTCCCGGTGCAGTTGGTCCGTATCTTTGCTCCGGAAGGCAGCCCGGCGTTGATGCGCTTCGCCCCCAAAGCCATGCGGACCATGCTCCTGCTCCTGCCCCTCAACGGTTTCCAGATCGTGTCGGCGAATTTCTTTGTGGTCACCGGCCGTCCCAAAATCTCAATCTTTCTCTCGATGCTGCGGCAGTGTATCGCCCTCATCCCCTGTATGCTGGTTTTCGGAAAAGCATGGGGGCTCTGGGGCGTGGTTGCCGCCACGCCGGTAGCGGATACCCTCGCCGTGCTTTGTACCGGTGTGATGATATTTTTCGAGCTGCGAAAGCTCAAGGCGCACAGTTCCGGGTGATGGAGTATGAACATACCTAAGCTAAAAAACTCATTGCCGAAGGCGAAGGCTTAACTATCGAATTCAAAAAAATGAGCCGCCGCGGGGCAGTCCCGCGGTATTGCGAAGATTTCTCCATTGAGCTGTCAGGCGCAATTCTTTTCAGCCCAGCGTCGCCAGGATCGCCTCCGCCGCGGCCTTGCCGTCGGCGATGGCCCGGACCACGAGGCTCGCGCCGTTGCGGGAGTCGCCGGCCGCCCAGACTTTGGGATTCGAGGTGTGGAAACTTCCCCGGGTGCGGATATTACCCTGTTCGTCCAGTTCAAGACCGAGGTCCTTTACCAGGCCTTCCTGTACTACATGGGTAAAGCCCATGGCGAGTAACGCAATGTCCGCGCCGATTTCAAAGTCCGTACCCGGTATCTCGGTCATATTCCAGCGGCCGTCTTTCACGGCCCAGTCGACGCGGCATACCTGAACGGCGTTCAGTTTTCCGTCTTTCGAGTTAAAGGACTTGGTGTTAATCGACCAGAGCCGCTGGCTGCCTTCAAGGTGGGAGCTGGACGTTTTGAGCACTGTGGGCCAAAGGGGCCAGGGCGACGATTCGGAGCGGTGTTCAGGCGGCTTGGGCATTACCTCGATCTGCGTTATTGAGCTTGCGCCCTGGCGGTTGGCGGTGCCGACACAGTCGGAGCCGGTGTCTCCGCCGCCGATGACTACCACCCGTTTGCCGTAGGCGGTAATAGGCTCAAGGCCGGTCCGCTCTTCTCCCAGAAAACGATTCTGCAGGGAAAGGTAATCCAGGGCCTGCACGATACCGGGATTCTCCCTGCCGGGAACCGGCAGGTTGCGAGGTTCCCTCGCGCCGATGGTGAGGAGTACCAGGTCAAAAGACGCTTCAAGCTCTTTGGCGTTGATAATCTCTCCGGCGGAAAGTCCGCCGTCAGCGCCTTCTGCGCCGAAGCCGTAGCGGCCGCCGCCGATGCGCGAGCCGGTTTTGAAAATCACCCCTTCGGCATCCATGAGTTTGATCCGCCGGTCGATGAAACTCTTGTCCAGCTTGAAATCAGGAATGCCGTAGCGGAGATAACCACCCAGCTTTTGGTCGGCCTCGTAAACCGTTGTGGTAAAACCGGCGCGGTTGAGGAAACAGGCGGCGGACAGGCCCGCGGGGCCCGCGCCTATAACGGCGACCTTTTTGCCGTTTCGGGTTTTAGGCGGCCTGGGCATGACGATGCCCATCTCAAAGGCTTTTTCAATGGCGGCTAACTCATTCTGCCTGATCGTTACCGGATCATCGTTGGCCCCCAAAACGCAGGAAGCCTCGCAGAGCGCGGGGCATACCCGGCCGGTGAATTCAGGGAAGGGGTTGGTGTGTTCAAGGATCGCCCACGCGCCAGCCCAGTCGTTCCGGTAGATTCGATCCTGCCATTCGGGCATTACATTGCCCAGGGGACAGGCCCAGTGGCAAAAAGGCACGCCGCAGTCCATGCAGCGGGCCGCCTGGGCGCGGCGGTCCCCGTCGGAAAGGCTGGTTTCCACCTCGCTGTAATCGTTTATCCGTTCCTCAACAGGCCGGTATCCTGAAACCTGCCGCTTTATCTTCAAAAAACCTTTGGGATCACCCATTTCAAACCACCTCGATCAATTTTTTAACCATTCAGGCCGGGGGGCGTTGCGGGGGGTGTCCCCCCGCAGAGGGGGCAGCGTAAGCCCGCAGGGCTGGAGCGTAGGGGGAGACTTCCCCCTCCCCCTTGACTGAATAGCGCTCACTTTAACTCTTAACCTCAAGTTCCTCGCGTTCGCGGATTTCGTATAACTTCCGGTCCAGTTCGGCAAGTTTCATTTCCTGCAGGGCCCGCTTGTATTCCACCGGAAGTACTTTGATAAATTTACGTTTCCGCGTTTCCCAGTCGGCCAGTATGCTTTTGGCGTAGGCCGAGTCGGTCCAGTAGATGTGTTTCTTGACGCAGTCTTTCACAAAGTTTTCGTCTTCCTCGTTGTCCATGCCGGAAAGTTCAACCATTCCCTTGTTGAGGAAATATTCGCAGTTGTCGTTGACGTCTAATACGTAAGCGATGCCACCGGACATACCGGCGGCGAAGTTCCGCCCTACCTGGCCCAGCACTACGAGACGGCCGCCGGTCATGTATTCGGCGGCATGGTCTCCCGTGCCTTCGACCACGGCAACGGCCCCGGAATTTCGCACGCAGAAACGCTCTCCCGCCACTCCGGCGGCGTACAGTTCGCCTGAAGTGGCGCCGTAAAGCACGGTGTTACCGACGATGATGTTTTCGTTGGAGTTGAAGGTGGAACCCTCCGGGGGGGTCACGACGATGCGGCCGCCGGAAAGCCCTTTGCCCAGATAATCGTTGGCGTCCCCGGCGAGACGGAATGTAAGCCCCTTGGCGAGAAAAGCGCCGAAACTCTGACCGGCGGAACCGGCAAAGTCGATGGTGATAAAGTTTTCCGGCAGGCCCTGGCCGCCGAAGCGCCTGCTCACCTCCCAGGAGAGCATGGCCCCCACGGCCCGGTCGGTGTTCTTTACCGGCGATTTCAGCGCCGTGGGGGTTTTGTTGTCCAGCGAGGCCCTGCACTTTTCTATGAGGCGGCGGTCCAGCACGTTGTCGATTTTGTGGATCTGGCTTTGCGTGCAATAGGTGTCCCTGCCGCCGGGTATATATGCAGGCCCTTCGGCCCTGTGGAGAATCCGCGAAAGATCCACCCTTGCCGCCTTTGCCGCCGAAAGCGAATTGCCGTTGGGTAATACAACGGCAGGCGGCCCTGCAGCAGGCGGCATCTGCGAAGCGGACGAAATGTGCCGGGGAACGAGGAGATCCGCCCTGCCGATGAGGTCGTTAAATTTGCGGAAGCCCAGAGAGGCCATAAGCTCGCGGACCTCTTCGGCGAGGAAGCGGAAAAAGTTGATTAAGTGCTCGCTTTTGCCGGCAAAGCGGCGGCGCAGTTCCGGATCCTGGCTTGCGACGCCCATAGGGCAGGTGTTCTCGTGGCATTTGCGCATCATCACGCAGCCCAGCACGATAAGACAGGACGTGCCGAAGCCGAATTCCTCGGCCCCCATCATGCCGGCGATTACGATGTCCCGGCCGGTTTTAAGCTGGCCGTCGGTCTGGAGCCGCACCCGTCCCCGCAGGCCGTTTTGCACCAGCACCTGGTGGGACTCGGAAAGCCCCAGCTCCCAGGGAATCCCCGTGTGGCGGATGCTCGACTGGGGGCTTGCGCCGGTACCGCCGTCGTAGCCGGAGATAAGGATATTGTCCGCATGGGCCTTGGCGACGCCGGCGGCGATCGTCCCCACTCCGGTTTCGGCCACCAGTTTTACGCTGATCCGCGCTTCGGGGTTGGCGTTCTTCAAATCGAAGATCAGCTCGGCAAGGTCCTCAATCGAATAAATGTCATGGTGCGGCGGCGGGCTTATCAAGGTAACGCCCGGAGTTGAGTACCGGGTCCGGGCGATCTGCACGTCAACCTTGTGTCCCGGCAGTTGGCCGCCCTCGCCGGGTTTTGCGCCCTGGGCGATCTTTATCTGCAATTCAACGGCGCTGGCCAGGTATTCGCTGGTAACGCCGAAACGCCCCGAGGCAATCTGCTTGATGGCGCTCCGCGTCCAGGAGCCGTCGGAGCGGGGGGCGAAACGGTCCGGGTTCTCTCCCCCCTCGCCTGAGTTGGACCTGCCTTTGATCGAGTTCATCGCGAGGGCGATTGTCTCATGGGCCTCTTTGGAGATGGAGCCGAAGGACATCGCGCCGGTGGTAAAGCGTTTCATAATCGATTCGACGCTTTCAACTTCCTCAATGGGAACCGCCTCCGCCGGCGCGTCTTTCACCGAACCCGGAACGGCAAAATCAAGCATGCCCCTGATAACGTGGGGGCTGCGGTTGAGATTGTCCACGAGCGCGCTGAACTGTTTGAACTTTTGATAATCGCCGGTTCGCGCGGCCCACTGCAGCAGGTGAATCGTGTCGGGGTTCCAGGCGTGACGCTCCCCGGTTTTCCGCCACTGGTACTGGCCGTCGCCGTACAGCAAATAATCGCCGGGGGCCAAATCTCCGCCGTGCTTTTTGTCTTCCTCCACCGCCGCCTGGTAATGGAACAGGGCCTCGGCCTCAAGCTCCGCGAAACCGGCGCCGGCGATTCTGCTCACCGTGCCTTTAAAACACTTTTCGATCACCTCGTCGCCCAGGCCCACGGCCTCGAAAATCCCCGCGCCCCGGTAGGAGCGGAGGGTACTGGTCCCCATTTTGGACATTACCTTGAGCAGGGCCTTGTTCAGGCCCTTGATGTAGCTTTTTTCCGCGTGGACGTAGCCGCCGAGCCGTCCGCCGTCAAAGCCACGGCAGATCCCCGCGATGGAGGCAAGCGCCCCATAGGGCACGATTAAATCCGCGCCGTAGCCGAACAGCAGGGCAAAGTGCATGATCTCCCGCGGCTCCGCGGTTTCGGCGATAATCGAGGCCCGCATCCGCAGCCCCCGACGGATCAGACCCTGATGCACCGCCCCGACGGCGAGCAGGCTCGGCACGGCGCAGCGCCCCGTTTCACGCAGCGGGTCAGGCCCGTGGGAAACGGCCGTCCGGTCGGAAAGCACCAGGAGCGAGGCTCCCGCCTCAATCGCTTTACAGGCGTCCTCAACCAGGCGGTCAAGCGCCGCCTCAAGCGGCGAAACGGTTTCTTTCGTTCCCGCGCCGCCCGCGGTAAAAACGGCCTCCAGCGTTTGGGAAACAAACATCTCCGGCCTGATTTTCAGAAGCCTGCCAAGCTCTTCGGGCGTCATAATCGGCTTGAATACTTTGATCCGCCGGCAATGCCCGGCGGTCTCGTCCAGCAGATTGTGCTGGGGGCCGACAAAACTGGTCAGGGTCATCACCAAATCTTCACGAATCGAATCAATGGGAGGGTTCGTGACCTGGGCGAAGGACTGTTTGAAGTAGGCGAACACCCGCTGACTCTTGGCGGAGAATACCGCAAGGGGGGTGTCGGTCCCCATGGAACTGGTCGGTTCCTGCCCGCTTTCCGCCATGGGGAGGAGGAGCCGCTCGCAGTCTTCCCTGGTGTAGCCGGCGGCCCGCTGCATAAACAGCAGGGCGCGGTCATCGTGGAACAGCGGGTCCGCCGGAACGCCGGGCGACTTCTCGTCCTGGTCAAGGGTGATGATGTTGTTCCACACCCAGTCGGCGTAGGGCCTGCGCAGGGACACGTTCCGCTTCACCTCGGCGTTGGGGATTATCCTCCCCTCAAGCATGTCAACGAGGAGTATTTTCCCCGGCAGCAGGCGGCCTTTGTAGACCACGTCCTCCGGCCTGAAATCCTGCACGCCGGTCTCGGAGGCCATGACGATAAGATCGTCCCTGGTGATCGTGTAACGGGAGGGGCGCAGGCCGTTCCGGTCAAGCGTACCCCCCACGTAGCGGCCGTCGCAGAACACTATCGAGGCCGGCCCGTCCCACGGCTCCATAATGCAGGCCTGATATTCGTAAAAGAATTTCAGTTCTTCGGGGATGGGGTTTTTATCGTTCCACGCTTCGGGGATGAGCATCATCAGGGCCTGGGGAAGGCTCCGCCCGGACATGACCAGGAGTTCCAGGGCATTGTCAAAGCTGGCGGAGTCGCTCTTTTCAGGCTCCAGCACCGGCAAAATGTCTTTTAAGGCGTCGCCGAAGCGGGGATGGGCGTAGAGGGCCTCCCGCGCGGCCATGCGGAAACGGTTGCCCTTGATGGTGTTGATTTCGCCGTTATGGGCAACCATGCGGAAAGGCTGGGCCAGGGGCCAGTTGGGAAAGGTGTTGGTGGAAAAGCGGGAGTGTACGAGCGCCACCGCGGTGGAAACCGTCTCGTCGGACAGTTCGGGGAAATACTCCCTGAGCTGGCTGGACATCATCATGCCTTTGTAGACAATCACCCGGGTGGAAAGGGAGGGGATATACGCCTCAAGGCCCTGAGAGCGCAGGGCGTTTTCAAACCGCTTTCTGAAAATATAGAGCTTGAAGTCGAGGGGGGACACTTCGTCGGCATCGCCGCCGCTGTCCGCGGGAGCGGCTTTGGCCTGTTTACCGATGCCAAAGAGGCCCCGCCCTTCTTTCGGGACCAGCACGAGCTGGGTAATCGCCGGTTCCGCCGCCCGTGCGATAAGGCCCACCGCATCGCTGCGGACCGGCACGTCCCGCAGGGCCAGCCTGGAAAGTCCCGTAGCGGCGGCGCATTGGTCAATGGCGGCAATTATCTTCTTCCTTTTTGCGGCCGCGTCCGCCTCGCCTCCGGCGGGAAAGAACACCAGTCCCGTGCCGTAGCCCCCCGCGTCAGGCAGGCCGGGAAACTGTTTTTTATAAAAGTCATGGGGAATATGCAGCAGCACCCCCGAACCGTCGCCGGTTTTGTTGTCCGCGCTCTGTGCCCCCCGATGCTCCATCCGTTCAAGCACCTCAAGGCCCTTGCTCAACAGGGCGTGGGACCGGCGTCCCTTAATATCCGCCACAAAGCCGATCCCGCAGGAATCGTGCTCGTCCCCGGCACGGTACAGACCCCGCTTTGCCTCTCCCTCCTCATGCGCACCCATTCTGGCTCCTTGTCTTTTGCTTCGATGTTGTAATACGCATATCGAAACAACCTTGTTATTATGCTGAAACAGAGGAATTTGTGCAATCGCTATAGACCGCTGCTGTTTTCGGCGGCGGCCCCTGTGGCAGTTAAAGAGAAGAAGGCAAACGCACGAAAAGAGGCGGCGGAAGCGAAAAAGAAGATGGCGGCACGGTTAAAGACAGCGGAGGGAAAGACGATATACAAGAAGCGGAAAGAGACGGGAACCGGTGTTTGGAATAATGAGCCGCCGCGGAGCAGATCTCCGCGGTATCCTAAGGAACTGTTGACAAATAACTTGACTATTTAGATGACATAGTGCATGCTAGAAGGAAACGACAGGGGCGTTTCCTTATGCATGAAGAATTGACGAAAAAAATCAATAAAATGATGCCCATATTGAACGAAAAGCAACTGCGCAGA
>JAITIC010000129.1 GCA_031279635.1 Treponema sp.
CTGTCGGTGCCGATAAAACCCGCGTAGAGACTTTCATCCTGAATGTTTATTTTCCTGTCCGTAACCAGCACCGGAATTTGCGCGTCCTTCGCTTCCTGCAATACGTTATCCCAGCCGTCGGAGACTATGGGGACAAAGGCGATCACGTCTACCTGGTACGCGATAAAGGATCGGATCGCCTTGATCTGATTTTCCTGTTTTTGTTCGGCGTTGGAAAAGAGGAGTTGTATCCCCGCCGCGGAGGCGGCCTCCTGGATGGATCGGGTATTACAGTTTCTCCAGGCGCTTTCGGCGCCGATCTGTGAGAACCCCAGGATAAGGCTCTGGTTTTTTGCGGCCTCAGAATCATCCTCTTTCGCCGTACCTTTCTGGCATGAGGTTCCCACGGAAATACAAAAAAAAATTGATAGAAAGAAATTGAATGACAGGCGTCCGTTTGTTTTCATCCCGAAATTCCCCCGCCTTTTGGGTTGATAGAGATATGGGGAAGTTCCAAAAACCCCGGTTTGGTTTCCGAAGCTTCCCCCAGTATATTAGAGAAAGGAATTTATGTCAATGATGGGAGATACGGCGCCGCCAACCGGTGTTCCTGTCCCGTCTTCCCCTGTATTTTATTAAAGAATCAAGTGGGCCAATATAGCCTCTATTGACCGATTGATATAGGTGGAATGAAAAGGCGGCCGGAAAAAGGTGAGGACGCCGTGCCGGTCCTTCGACCAGGCCCGCCACAGGCGGGCGGAGCGGCGGCCACCGGGCCTACGCCTTGCGATATTATTCGTCTACTTGACGCCGTACGGTTTCCGGACGGGAAAGACTTCCCCTCCTTCCTCCCCGTCCGTGCTGGTCAGTGCGGTCTGTGGTTTTCTTCTTCCCTGCTTATCAGCAGCTTGTCTATCCGGTTCCCGTCCATGTCAACCACCTTGAAGCGGAAGCCCTGATAGGCAAAGCTTTCGCCGGTGCGGGGAAGCTCGCCGGCCAGGGAAAGGACAAAGCCCGCCAGGGTGTGATAGCCGGCGTGAGCGGAGGCAAGGCCGGGCAGGGAGAGCAGTTCCGCCGCCTCGTCGATGTTGAGGCTGCCGTCGGCAAGATACGTGCCGTCTTCCTGCCGCGTTACCGGCTCCTCTTCCGGCCCGCTCACGGAAAGTTCCCCCACGATTTCTTCAACGAGATCCCGCACCGAAATCATGCCGGCGAAACCGCCGTATTCGTCCATTACAAAGAGGAAATCCGCCCCGCCCCGCTTGAAGGCTTCAAAGGCCTTGAGCGCCGACATGGTTTCGGGAACGAACTGGGCCTTTTTCATAACGGCGCGCAGGCCCCGCGGGGAGGGCGATGCCTGGTCAAGAAGGATGTCTTCAGGATACGCCGCGCCGATGATCGCGTCCGGCGTGCCGTCGGCTACGGGGAAGCAGCGCTGGGAACGGTATTCCAAAACCTTCGCGCGGATGTCCTCTGCCGGGGCGCCGGCGTCCAGCCACTGGATTTCGGAGCGGTGGGTCATAAACGCGCCCACAAGGCGGTCGCCCAGATAAAACACGCCCTCCACCATGGTACGTTCCTTGCTTTCCACAATGCCGGACTTTTCCCCCTCCATGAGGGCAAGACGCAGTTCGTCTTCGGTAATGGCCGGCCTGAAATGCTCAAGCGGAAAAGCCCCGCGCAGGAAGTCCCCCGCGCGCCGCACGAGGAAACCCAGGGGCCGCAGGGGAAAGGCGAGGAGGCTGAACAGGGGGAGGATTGCGGCGGCGATCTGTTCCGGCGCGGAACGGGCGATAAAGCGGGGAACGAGTTCGCCCAGGAGAATAACCGCGAAGGAAAGCGCCGCCGTGGCAATGGCGATGACCAGTACAGCGGCGGCCGGATCCGGCGTTTGCAGGAAGGAGGCGGCATGAAGGCCCGCCAAAACCGCGGAGAGGATTCTGAGAACGCAGATCCAAAAGCGGGCCGCGGCAAGAAACGGCTCGGGGTCTTCCGCCGCTTCCAGGGCGCGGCGGTATTTTTTGTTTTCCCGGCTCTTGCCGCCTCTTGCGTCAGCGGCGGCTTCTTTTTGCAGGCGGGATTTTCGTGATGATTGCAGGGCGTGGGCAAACAGGGAACAAAAGCCGCTGGCGATAATCAGCGCGAAAATGATAAAAACGGCGGCGGCGGTCAGAGGCCAGGGGTCCTCAATATCGGCGTGCTGCAATTCAGGCATAATGTCTCCCTCTAACCCTCTATTTCCTCGCGGGTGAGGGGGCGGACAATGTTCAGTCCGTCCGCGGAAGTCTGCAGGGTTTTGTTTTTTCCGTCCGGGGTCAGCTCCCCGAAAATCTGCACGACCGGATAGCGGGGGGTTTCGGGATTTACGTCAATCACCTGCCCTTTTTTCCCGCTGGAAAGCAGCACGTACAGGCCGATTGGATAAATCGAAAGCGAATATACCAGGGCCCGCACGACCGTGTCATCGTACTGCTTTCCCTCGTTTTTTAGCAGTTCCAGCATGCCCGTATAGCCGTCCTTGGCTTCCTTGTAGGGGCGTTTTGAGGAAAGGGCCTCGTAAGAACAGGCCACGGCGATGATTTTCGAGTAGAGGTTGATTTTCGCGCCGGGCAGATGTTGGGGATAGCCTGAGCCGTTTTCCCGCTCGTGGTGTTCCAGAGCGGGAAGGCCGACTGCCAGGGGAAAATCATAGGACTTGAGCATGTTGAAACCCAGCGCCGGATGCTCAAGGATCATCTTCTGCTCCGGGGCGCTTAAAGGGCGATTGCTGAGGTATACCCTGGGGGGGATGTGCAGCATGCCGATTTCGTGGAGCAGGGCGGCCGTTCCCAGTTCTATGAGCCGGTGGGCGGGAAGTTTGAGATGGGTTCCGATGATGATGGCGATAACCGTGGAGCGTACCACGTGGGATGCAAGGTAACTTTTGTCATCGGGGGGATCTATTTTTTGCTGTACCCGCATGAGGAAGCGGCGATCCTCCCGCACTAAATCGACAACGGCTTTGATCTGTCTTGCAACGTTGTTGAAGTTCAGATCGCCTCGCAGCCTGATTCTGGTAAAGAGCGTTTCCGCGTATTTCTGGAAAGCGACAAAAAACGCTTCCGCCTTGCGGATCTTGTCCGGATCGATGATGGTCGAAGGATCGTCGATTCCCTCGCTTCCGGCGGCCTCACCGCCGTCCGGTACATAGTGTTCCCTGGGCTCCCCGTCGCTGTACACTTCCCGAAAGCCCCAGTCGCTAAGGGCCTTGATTAGTTCCCCGGAAAAAGGCATCTCCGGCGCGGCAAGGACAAAATGGGAATCGAGATACACCGTTTGGGTGAAATAATATCCGGGCGGTATATCCTTTACGGCATATTTCTTCATTTTGATTCCGCTGCCGGCCTCACCGCCGTCTGCCGCCTGAGGCGCGCCGTGTACATCGTTGACTTGCCCTTTGCTTTCCTCTATCATCTTAATCCATAACACAGGAGATTTTCGTTGAAGCTGCAATTCATCGTTATTACTTTTAACATAATCATCGTTCTTTTTCTATCGGCCCTTGCCCTTGTTCCAGCCCTGGTCTTCGGCCCCGGTTTCGCGGCCCTTTTTTGGCGTTCCCTCTGGCCGCTGGCCCTCGTGCTGGCCGCCGCCCTGATCACGCTGAACATTTTTTTTCTGTTCAATTTCCGGCTTTACAAGCTGCTGGAACGGGAGGACTGGCCGGCGCTGGTAGATTATCTTGAGCAAAGCGTCCTTCACAAGGGGCGTTATTCCCCGTGGCGGCTGCGTCTTTTGCTCAACTCGTATCTCGTTATGAGCGATTCACCCGCGGTTACGCGGCTTGAACACAAGGTCGCCATCACCAAACCCGCCCTGCTTGAGGCAAACGCCCTGATTTTCGGAACCGCCCGCATCCTTGGCGGGAACCCCGCGGGGGCGGCGGATTTTTTCAGGCGCCGCCTTGAAAAGCCCGCAAAGGAAAAAGACAAGCCCTGGCTCCGCTGGTATTACGGTTTTTCCCTGGTCCTCGCGGAGCGTTTCAACGAAGCCGAGGAAGTATTCACGGCCCTGGCAACGGCCT
Organism: Treponema sp.; assembly: GCA_031279635.1. Classification (GTDB taxonomy): domain Bacteria; phylum Spirochaetota; class Spirochaetia; order Treponematales; family Breznakiellaceae; genus WQXQ01. The sequence goes on from JAITIC010000129.1 coordinate 4,043, forward strand.
GTGCCGATCCCCTCGCCGCAGGGCTTTCCGCTTATCTGCTTTCGGCCGCCCTGCTGAAACATTCGGCCAACAGCGCCGAATGCCGCTCCGCCGCGGAAGGGGGCCGGGAGCGGGTACGGAAAGCGCTTAAAAACGCGGACGGATGGAAAAAAGAGACGGCAAGAATTGAAACCGCTGTACACGCCGCCGTCATAAAAAAGTATATTGATGAAGCCGGCGCATGGCTTTTTGCGTGAAGCTGCGCCCGCTGGCCCTACTTGACCCGAATGTCTTTTCCCCATAGACTCTCAACATATGAATAGCATTGAGAAATCCTCAAAACTCAACAATGTGTGTTACGACATCCGGGGACCGGTTCTGAAAGAAGCGAAGAAACTTGAAGACGAGGGCTTTAAGGTGATCAAGCTCAACATCGGCAACCCCGCGGCCTTCGGCTTTAACGCACCGGACGAGATTCTCCACGACATAATCATCAATTTACAAAGCGCCCAAGGGTACGGCGATTCCCAGGGGCTGTTCGCCGCCCGCAAGGCGGTAATGCACGATTTCCAGACAAAGGGAGTGATGGATGTAGGGATTGACGACATCTACATCGGCAACGGGGTGAGCGAGCTAATCATGATCGCCATGCAGGGCCTTTTGGATTCAGGCGACGAGGTTATGATCCCCATGCCGGACTATCCCCTGTGGACGGCGGCGGTAACGCTGTCGGGCGGCACGGCGGTGCATTATCTCTGCGACGAGTCCTCCGGGTGGAACCCCGACATTGACGACATCCGCTCCAAGCTGAGTCCCCGAACGAAAGCGATTGTAATCATCAATCCCAACAATCCCACGGGCGCGGTTTACGAACGCTCCATTCTGGAAGGCGTCGCCGCCATCGCGCGGGAACACAATCTCATCGTATACGCCGACGAGATATACAGCCGGATCACCTACGACGGGGCGGTACACATTCCCATGTCCACCATTGCCCCGGACATCCTCACCGTCAGTTTCGACGGCCTTTCCAAAGCCTGGCGCGCCGCAGGCTTCCGGGCCGCCTGGATGGTGCTTTCCGGTAACAAGAAAAGCGCCGCCGGTTATGTCGAGGGGCTTGAGATGCTCTCCAATATGCGGCTCTGCGCCAACATGCCCGCCCAATTCGGCATACAGACCGCCCTGGGCGGCTACCAGAGCGTCAACGACCTGATACTACCCGGCGGCCGCCTGCATGAACAGCGGGATGTCGCGGTCAACATGGTCAACGCCATCCCCGGCCTTTCGGTGGTCACGCCCCGGGGCGCGCTGTACTGTTTCCCCAAAGTCGACGTGCAGCGTTTCAACATCACCGACGACCAGCAATTCATGCTCGACCTCTTGCTGGACCAGCACCTGCTCCTCGTACAGGGCACGGGCTTCAACTGGAAGGAGCCGGATCATTTCCGCATCGTCTTCCTTCCCGACAAGGACACCCTCGCCGGCGCCATGCGGCGGCTGGCGGCGTTCCTGGACGGGTATAGGCAGCGGTGAGGGGAGAGGGATAAGCGCTAAACAACGCGCCCCGCCATGATGACGGGGGCGCGGATGGTGACCGATACCTTTGGCGCTAAATAGTGTCTGTCCACAAAGTCGGTTGCTTTGCGGACAGACATTGCATTTTCTCGCCTAACGGCTGCGAAAATGCGTTTTTTAAGGAAGTCTGTCCATAATGTGTCTACATTATGGACAG
>JAITIC010000162.1 GCA_031279635.1 Treponema sp.
TTACTTTGCGGACAGACCTTGCATTTGCTCCCGTTTTGTACCAAAACGGTGCGCAAAATGCCTGTTTTAAGGTAGTCTGTCCATAATGTGTCTACATTATGGACAGACTCTAATTATACGCACTGTTGTTCAATTTGTCTATGTATTCGGCGGCGTTGTGAGCCGCTACCGCGCCCTCCCCGGCGGCAACCACCACCTGACGGAAACAACCGGAACGGACATCGCCGGCGGCAAAAAGGCCCGGCACGGAACTCGCCATTTTTTGATCAGTGATAATATAGCCGTTTACGTCCAGTTCGGCCTTAACGCCGTTTTCGCCCGCCGCCAGCGACGACTGGGGAACGGTGCCGGCGAAAATAAAAACCGCGTCAACGGATTCTTCGTAAACTCCGGCCTTGCCGTTTTCGCCGCCGCGCTCAAGAACCACGGCGCCCACTTTTTGCGCGATTGCGCCGGCGGCGGGACTTTCCCCCTTGATCTCCTTGATGACTGTATTGAAGCGGACCTCAATGTTGGGGTTGCGCAGCACCCGTTCGGCAAGGGCCTTCTGCGCCCGGAAACGATCACGGCGGTGCACGAGGATCACTTGGGAACTGAGCCGGGAAAGGTACTGGGCCTCGTCGCAGGCCGCGTCCCCGCCGCCCACCAGCATTATTTTTTTATTTCTGAAAAAGGGGCCGTCGCAGGTGGCGCAGTAGGAAACTCCCCTGCCGGCGAATTCCTTTTCACCGGGAATATCCAGGCAGCGGTGAACGGCCCCGGTAGCGATGATCGCCGCAGGCGCGGTGCGGCTTTCGCCGCCGGCCAGCTCCGCGGTGAAAAGCTCCCCCTTTTTTTTCAAAGCGGTCACCGCCCCGCTGAGAAAAACGGCGCCGAAGGCTTCGGCCTGACGGTGGAGGTCCTGCGAAAAATCAAAGCCCGTTCTGGGGCCGGCAACTACCCTGCCCTCCTCATCCCGCCGTTCCACATTGCCGGGGTAATTCTCAAGTGCGTCGATTAACAAAACCTGTCCGCCCGGGGCAAGCTGCTCAATTACCAGAACCCTGAGGCTGGCTCTGGCCCCGTACTGGGCGGCTGTAAGACCGGCAGGCCCCGCCCCGATGATAACTAAATCAACGTCGGATACGATCATGCAAACTCCTTGTGCATCAAAATTCCTCGTAATGCCCTGTCCGGGAAAGATCGTAAGTTCCCATCATTTCAAGGTCCTTACGGAATTCGCCTGAGTCCACATAGGCCAGGACAGCCTTTACCGCGGGAATACGCCTGTCCTCCAGGCGGAATACAAAATCGTACCATTCAAGCTGGAGGGGGATAAAATCAACGCCGGCCATATCAGAGGCGGCGCTTTCGCAGCCGCAGCCCAGGTCCGCGCCGCCTCTGGCAACGATACCGGCACAGGCAATATGGGAAGCGGCTTCACGGGAATAGCCGCGTATATGTTCCGCCCTGACGCCTGACAGCCTGAGTTTTTGATCTAAAAGAATACGGGTACCGCAGCCCCGTTCCCGGTTGATCATGGCAAGATCAGTCCGCGCCAAATCTTCCCAGCCATGTATACCTAGAGGATTCCCCTTTTTCACATAAAAGCCCTGCATGCGGCCCGCCATGCGCAGAACCCCCACGGGCAGGCCCGGAAGGAGACGGCGTATAAAAGGATAATTGTAGGTATCGGTCTCGGCATCCCAAAGATGGGAAGCGGCCATGGTTATTTTTCCCAGGTACAGGGCGACAAGGCTGCTATAACACCCCGTATAGGAGCGGAAAACCGGGCCGTCGGTTTCATTTCCGATTTTCGCAATCAAAAGATCCAGGCATTTGTCCTGCCCGGAAACAATCACCTGCCGGGCCTGTTTTACGGCGGCCGGTCCTTTCCCAATTCCGTCCGCCCCGCCTTCCCCTTCCTCAGCGCGCCGGGCCTTTGGAGAATCCTCATCCTGAAAAGGTCCCGTTTTGCCGGCCCGCAGATAGCGGTCTATGTCTTCCTCGGAAACCCGCACCTGCTTGCCTACCCTTGTGGAGGGAAGTTCTCCCCGTTTGATAAGCTCGTAGACGGTATATTTTTTTATCCGCAGACGTTTAGCTACGTCCTCGGCGGTTAAAAGAAGGGTATCCACTGGCCTTATGGTAGCCTATTCGGCCGGGAAAGACAACCGCACGATAAACCTGCGGAATATACGTTTTTAGCTCCCGGCCAAGTCCCGGTATTCTTTGCATGAGTAACCGGATATTTCCTTAAACACTTTGCTGAAATAGTAAGGGTTTGAAAAACCGGCTTTTTCTGCGACTTCGTATATTCGCAGGCCGGTGGCGGCAAGCAGCCTTTTGGCCTGTTCTATCCGGTATTGGGTAAGGGCAGCGTTGAAATTAACGCCGGTTTCCTGCTTGAAAATAAATGAAAGATAGCTGTGGCTTACCCCGGCTTTTTCAGCCGCTTCCGACAGGCCGATGTTGTTTTGATAATTGCTGTGAATAAAATCAATGCATTTTTTAACTATATAGGAATAACTTACCTTGCCGTTCCGCTTGGCGGAAAGCAGTTCAAGATATAATTCATAAACATACATTTCAGCATCGGCGATAAAAGGCAGATCAAAAAAAACATCATGTTTGAATTTGTTTTTGCTCAATGATGCTTCTTCTTCAAGCTGATATTTTTCATGAATAAGTTTGCCGACAGATAAAAAATCAATAAAGGCATCGTAAACCACCGCATAGTTTTTCCCGTTGCGGAGATCACGGAAAATGTTTTGAATATACTCCAGCATTGCTTCTTTTTGATTGGTATCAATTAAGTCAACAAGTTTTGTATAGTTTACCAGACCGTTTTTCCTGCCGGCAATGACGGCGGTTTTCCTGTTGAAAATACCGACAAATAATTTTTCGGAAAAAAAGCAGCCGGTACGGGCCATATGCGCCTCCCGCAAAAGCATGTGGCAGTCTTCTATCTTCCCAAAAGAACTTACGCCTATAAAAAGATTTACATCGTAATACTGGCGGACATTCTTTATAATTTGAACGGAAGGATTGTTGATTTTTTCGGCAACGAACTGTTCTTCACCGGCACGGGACTTTCTCATCGGTACAATCGCGGCAAATTGAAAATTATCGTCATAATAATACCCCCTGCCCAGCAGATTACCAAAGGCTTCATCAAACAAAACCCTGATTGTCCTGGGAAACTTTTCCTTTGCATCACCCGGCAGCAGGGTGGTTCTGCATGATACGCTGAAAACGATATATTCATCTGTTTCGGAAAAAGATGTTGGGACCGCGGGCGGTTGAGGATCCGGCAGTTTCCGCGTTCCGTTGTTTTCATCTTTTATTTGCCGCAAAAAAGTCGGCAGCATATATTTTTCGATGTATTCTTCCCACTGTTCTTTCCATCCGGCTTTTTGTTCCGCCGGCTCCGGAACATCGGAACTTAAATACAGGGATTTCAAAACATTCTCAAGATTTGTCTTGGTTAATTCGGATTTAAGTATATACCGGAATGCGCCCAGTTTTATCGCCTCCTGGGCGTATGAAAACTCATCGTAATGGCTCAAAATAATAATCCGTATTTTTTTATTTTTCGCTCTTACTTTTCTGGTAAGTTCAAGCCCGTCCATAACAGGCATTTTAATATCGGTTAAAATGACATCTACCGGATTGTTTTCAAAAAAGAAAAAAGCTTCCTTCCCGTTGTTTGCCTCACCGGCCACCGTATAGCCAAATTTGGCCCAATCTACGATTGTTTTTAATCCGAGACGAACAATATACTCGTCATCAACGATTAATATCTTCTTCATTTCCATTTAGTAGATAATAGCATATCATATACGAAAGAATTCGTATACATAAGGGCGGGAGGATTGGAGAACCGGCTTCTCACGCCGCCATTATACCTCGAACCGGTTCCAGACCGTGTCCAGCGCCCCGCAGACGGCGGCATATTGTGCGTATTTTGACCGGTAACGCGCCGCCATTTTGGAATCCGGAAAGAGCGGCGGCGATATGCGAACCATCGCGGCGGCGGCCTCGTTGTAGTCCCGGTAGATGCCGGCGGCGACCGCGGCGGCCATGGCGCAGCCCAGTGCGCCCAGTTCCTTTACGCCGGTTACCGTTTCGACGGGAAGTTCCAGAACATCGGCGAACATCTGTACCCAAAACGGCGAGTTCGCCGCGCCGCCGGCCATACGGACCGCCGCGGGTTTTTCCCGCACCGAAAGTAGTTTGTCGATGTGGCTCTTCGCCGAATACACCACGCCCTCATACACCGAACGCAAAAGGTGCGCCCTGGTATGGAAGCTGGTAAGGCCGACAAAACTTGCCTTCGCCAGGGGGTGTCGGTTTGAGCCCTGCAAAAAGGGCAGAAAGTACACGTCGCAGTCGTCAAGAGGAACAGCGGCGGCCATATCGTCCAGATGGGCGTAGAGTTTTTTCCCCTCCGGCGGCTTCTCGTTCAAAAAACAATTATTGATTACCCACTCAAGATTGCCCGCCCCGGTGGAGCTTGATTCTTCGATCAGAAAAAAGCCGGGAATGGCGTAAAGAGAATTCATGGCAATTGCCGTTCCGGTTACCGGCGTTTTTGAGATAAACTCGTTTATGGTCCAGGTGCCGGTTATGGTGCAAAAATCTTCCGGCTTCGTAACGGACATTGCAACAGCGCAGGAATCGATGTCGAACATGCCGCCGGCAACAGGCGTCCCCTCGGCAAGGCCGGTTTTTTCCGCTGCCGCTTTGGTAATCGTCCCCAGGTTTTCGCTTGAATAGCGGATGGGGGGAATCATGTCCGCGGCTTCGGCTATGCCAAGGACGGCGAGCAGGTCCGTGTCAAGGCGGGCGTCCCGAACGTTGATAAGGCCTGAGCCGGAAATGTTCGTGGCCTCGCTAAACGCTTCGCCGGTTAAGCGGAAACGGATATAGTCGATAACGGAAAAAGCCCAGCGGATATTGTCATAGGTCTTGCGGTCATGCTCCCTGAACCACGCCAGAAGCGCGGCCTGCTGGCAGGCCATAAACTGCTGGCAAAGCCGATTGTACAGAGCGGCGTGGGTTCCGTCTGCCTTCCACTTTTCGGGAAATTTCCAGGCGCGGTTGTCGGTGGAGATGATGCCGCTGTAGGCGGGCTTGTTGTCTTTCCCCCAGGCGTACAGCCCCTTGCCGTGGCCGCATACCGCGATGCCGGCTATCGAATCGGGCTTAACCCCCGCGCAGGTTATTACCTGACGGACGCAGGCGCAGTTCTGCTCCCAGAGGGTTTCCATGTCCCGCTCGGTCCAGCCCGGCTGGGGGGTGCTGATCTCCGTAGTACGGGAGGCGACGCCCACTTCTTTACCGGCGAGGGTAAAGAGCGCCGCCTTGATAATTGTTCCGCCGTTATCTAGGCCGAGTAAATACTTTTCCGTCATGGTATCAACGCCACCTTGAGATCGCCGTATTTGCCGGTGGCGTATTCAAAACCTTTTTCCCATTCTTCCAGCTTAAAGGTAGTTCTAATAACGCCGTCAGTTTTCAGCGTGCCGGAAGCGATGTTGTCAATCACGTAGGGGAAACAGTACGGGCTTAGGTGCGCGCCGAATATGTCCAGCTCTTTGCGGTCGCCGATGATTGACCAGTCAACCGTGGCCGGTTCGGCGAATACGCTGAATTCAACGATCGTTCCCAGTTTGCGGGTAAGGCTCAGGCCCTGAATGACGCTTGCCGGATGGCCCGTGGCTTCGATATAGACGTCGCAGCCATAGCCATCGGTCATTTTCATAATCTCCGCGGCCACGTCGCAGGAGCCGGGATTGAAAATATGAGTCGCGCCGAATTCCTTTGCCTTGGCAAGACGGGAATCGGCCATGTCCAGCGAGACCAGCGCCCTGGGATGTTTCAGCGCGGCGTAGGTTACCATGCCCAGGCCCAGGGTGCCCGCACCGGCAATTACCACCACGTCGTCGCATTGGATGTTTCCCCGGTCCACCGCGTGTTTTGAACAGCCGAAGGGTTCAATGAGCAGGGCCTTTTCCAGAGGCATATCCTTTGGTACTTTGTGAATCACCGCCGTTTTGGGGTAGCGGACATATTCGGCCATGCCGCCCGAATTTTCGGTTTGAAAACCGAAAATATTGTGGGGCTGGCACATCCAGTATTTGCCGCTTTTACAGAAACGGCACTCGCCGCAGGGCACAATCTGATCCGCCGTTACCCGGTCGCCGGGGAAAAAACCTTTTACGTTTTTTCCCGTCTCCACAATAGTCCCAAGAAATTCATGCCCCGGAATGAACGGCGGCTTGACCCAGGAAGGCTGCACGGAATCTCCCCAGAACATCGCCGCCCCATGCTGGCACTTGAGATCCCCGGCGCAGATACCGCAGGCTTCAGTTTTTATGATGATATCATCATCGCCGCATTCGGGCGTGGGATAGGCGCCCTCGAAGCGGTAATCGGTTTTGCTGTAGGCCACCAGCGCCTTCATCGTTTTTGGATAATTGCTCATACTTTCCTCCGTATTATATTTTGATTACCTTCCCGGTTTCAGGATCAAACAGATGTGTTTTTTCCGAATTAAAATCAAGCTGAATAATATCGCCCCGGTTGTAAGACACGTTTTCCGTCGTGGTGATGTTTAACAGCTCATTTCCAACCCGGACGGAAACGCGGCGCTCGTCGCCGAAATTTTCGTACACCGCCACCGGAACCGGCGTACTGGTATCGGCACGGGTGATAAGTACGTCTACCGGCCGCACCCCCAGGGTGACTTTTTTGCCCTCGGAAACAAGGCGGCGGGAACGCTCAGGTACCTTTACCTTGAGATCGCTTCCTTCAAAGGCAAAGAAGAAATTATTTTCCTGTTTAACGATAACACTCCGCAGCAGATTCATCGGGGGTTCACCGATAAAGCCCGCCACAAATTCGTTTACCGGGCTGTCGTACACCTCAAGGGGAGTCCCCATCTGCTGCAATTCGCCGTCTTTCATAATGATGATAACGTCCGCCAGCGACATAGCTTCAATCTGGTCGTGGGTAACAATAATGGTGGTACACTTAATCTCGCGGTGCATCCGCTTGATTTCCTGCCGCAGTGTCTGGCGCATCTTGCCGTCAAGGTGGCTTAACGGCTCGTCAAGCAGCAGGAGGCCGGGCTGGCGGACAATGGCCCGCGCTATGTTTACCCGCTGCTTTTGCCCGCCGGAAAGGGCGCTGGGTTTCATGGTCAAAAGTTCGTCAACTTTCAAAAGCGGCGCCACGCGGTTTATGGCCGCTTTTATGGTATCGGGAGGCGTCTTTTTCGCTTTCAGGTTAAAGGCAAGATTGTCGTAGACCGAAAGCGGCGGGTAAAGCGCGTAGTCCTCAAAGGCCAGCCCTATGTTCCGGTCCTTGGGCAAAAGCTCGTTGATGCGCACGTCGTCGATAAAAATCGCGCCGCCGGTTATCTTTTCAAGGCCAGCAATCATGCGGAGGGTAGTAGATTTCCCGCAGCCCGACGGCCCCAGGATTCCTATAAAGGAATTGTCGGGACATTCAAAAGACAGGTCTTTTACGGCAAAATCGTTCTGCACTTTCTTTTTGGCAAAGAGTTTTTTTTCGGTATTGTCGTAACGCTTATACACGTTTTTCAAAATCAGCCTTGACACTTTATTCCTCTCCTTCGCCCGGAAGTTTGTAGGGCTTTACCCCCTAAATCAAATATTTTTACAATTGAGCCTGTTCCAAAACTAATTGACTGTGCGCTAAACGCGCACGATTTTGGAACAGCCTCTATTGTAAAAATATACCTTGCAAATTCCCAGGCGGCTTTAGCTGCCGGAGCCTCGAAATGCGTAAAAACGCGCATTTCTTTATACAATTACGCAAAGTCCCACAGGCTCCTAGCGGTACTTTTCGATTTCGCTGCGGGTAATAAAAACCTTGCTGTCACTGTCAAAATAAATCGCGTGTTTCATATCGAATTTGATATACACCGCCTGATCCAGATCGGCGCTGGTGCTGTTCGGCGCGGCAATCCGTATCTTTTCGCCGTTCACGTCCACGGTCATAATAACTTTGTTGCCGATTGGCTCAAAGGCGTAAATGCTCCCCTTTATCCAGGACGAATCCCGCGGGGCCAGACTGAACCTGGCGTCATTCCCCCGAACCCCCACGTCAACGGCGCGTATGTTTTTTTCTTTTAATATTTGGGCGGCATCTTCTTCGGGAACAAGGGGCGCTTCCTGCCCAAGCGCTTTTAAGACAAGCGCGCCGTTTTCACTGCCCGCTTCAGCGGGGAAAATATTTATCTCAGGCTCGCCGAAAAGCCGGGCGACAAATTCATTGGCCGGCGTGTAGTACATCTGCAGCGAGGTTCCCAGCTGCTCAATTTTCCCCTTGTTCAGCACGGCGATACGGTCGGCCAGTGACATTGCTTCCATAAAATCGTGAGTAACATAAATGGTTGTAGTGTTAAAGGCGCTCTGCATTTCCTTTAATTCACCGCGCATAAAGTGGCGCAGCTTCGCGTCAAGATGGGCAAGAGGCTCATCCATCAGAAAGACATTGGGTTCCCTCACCAGGCCCCGCCCGATGGCCACCCGCTGGCGCTGGCCGTTGGAAAGCTGGCTCGGCTTTCGCTCATAAAGGCCGTCAATCTTTATCATTTTAACAACCCGTTCCACCGCCTCTTTGATATACGCCTCGTCTTTTTTGTGGAGGGGGCTGCGCATGGGGAAGGCGATGTTGTCATACACTGAAAGATGGGGATAGAGCGCGTAATTTTCAAAAACCATCGACACGTTGCGGTTCATAGGCTCAATCAAATTGACGATATTACCGCCGATTTTAACCAGCCCTTCTTCCGGAAATTCAATCCCGGCGATTAATTTAAGCGTGGTGGTTTTTCCCGCTCCCGCCGGCCCAAAGAGCACAAAAAATTCGTTGTCTTTTATATCCAGGCTGAGGCCGTCCACCGCGAAGGTATCCGCCGCCATGCTTTTATACCGTTTGGTAATATTCTCAAGCTCGATTCTTGCCATTGCCTTATCCCTTAACCGCGCCGAAGCTCAAGCCCCGGACGAGATGTTTCTGAATAAAAAGACAGATAATAATTTCGGGAAGTACCGCGATAATCGCCGCGACTGCCACCTGCCCGTAATGCACCGCGTCGGAAGCCATATAGCGGAGGCTCGTTATGGTGATAGTCTGGACTCTCATACCGCTTAAAATCAGCGGAAAGGTAAAACTGTTCCAGGCAAAAATAAAAGCCAGCAGGCCCGAAGCGACCAGGCCGGGCTTTACCAGAGGAAGCAATACCTTGAAAAACACCGCGTACCACGAATAGCCGTCAAGCTGGGCGGCCTGCTCCACCTCCACGTTGATGTCCTCAAAGTAACCGCGGACCACCCAAATAAGGAGGGGCATGGTAATGAGCTGATACACCCAGATAAGGCCGAAGTAAGTGTCATACAGGCCGATGCGCTGGAAGATCAAAAAAATGGGAAGTATAACCAGAATTTCAGGTGCGAATTTGAACGAGAGAATCTGGAAGGCCCAGCCCTCCTTGTTTTTGAAATCGTAGCGGGCCAGGGCATACGCCGCGGGTACCCCGGCGAGAACCGTCAGCAGCACCGCGCCGCCTGAAACAATAAAATTCTGAATAAAGGCCTTGATATAATCCGAGTCCGGGCGGAGCAGCACCGCCTGATAATTTGATACCGTGGGGGTAAATTTAAAAATCGTAGTGACAACCTCGGCGTCCGATTTGAAAGACATCAGCAGCATCCAGACAATGGGAAATATCGCGAAGATCGCGTAAACGGTAAGGCCGAAATTGCGTCCCGCTTCTATCAGTACGCCCTGAACTTTTTTGTTGTTCGCCGCCCGCTCAATAGCGCTGTTGTTACTCATAAGATCCTCTTTTCCGTTTTATTTAAAGGCCCGCCGCTTCTTTTGCGTACTTCCGCTGTTTTTCAACAATTTTTTTAGCGGTAATATTCACTATTAACCACAATACCAAAAGGTAGGGCAGCGCCCTTCCCGGCTGCTGGTAGGTAAACGCGGTAAGATAACTGGTGAGCGATATATTCATCAGCGTCTTTCCCGGCCCGCCTTTGGTGAGGGCGAAAATAATGCCGAATTCCTGCAAAGCCGCCATTGAGCGGAACAACAGGGCGATATATATAAAGGGCTTGAGCATCGGGAGGGTCAGTGTCTTAAACGTGAACCAGCCGCTTGCCCCGTCTACCTGGGCCGCTTCAAAGGGCGATTTCGGCAGGGACTGAATGCCCGCGAGAACCAGAAGCAGGATAAACGGCGTGTTTACCCACGCGTCGATCATCACCACGGTAAACATGGCGGTGTTATGGGAAGCCGCCCAGGGGAAATTGAAAATCCCAAAAATATTCAAAAACTTTTCAACAATACCGACGGAATTGGAAATCATTAACTGCCAGATGAGCACCGCTATCGCCGGAGCGACCATGAGCGGAAACATCAACACTACTTTCAGGATACGGCTGTAGGCCGTGTCTTTTCTTAATAAAAACGCTATGCCGAGACCAAGGAGCAGTTCCGAGCCGGTTGCGGAAATAGCGTATATAAATGTGGTAAGCAGGGCCTGATAAAAATCGGGATTTGCGAGCATACCCCCCAGCATGAGCTTGCCGTCGATCCGGTCAAAACTCAACCAGTTGCGAAACCAGTTAAACCGCCATTGTTCCATCGGGATTCGGTATGAGGCGTTGGTAAGGCTTAACACAATGGCGGTAATAAAAGGGATCAGGATGCCGATTAAGATTATCATTCCGGGCGCGATGATGTAATACGGACGCATCCGGACATTTTTCGGCATTTCGTTATAATTTATTTCCGTTGCAATTGGCCTCTTCGCCATACATACACCTCATTAAGGAAGAACTGCCAGGAAACGGACCTCCAGGAGGAATTAGGTCCGTGTCCCAGCGGATGATTTTTACTGTTGTACCGCGCGGTCCATGCGCTGCTTCAGGGCGTCAAGTCCCGCCTGAACGGTGACCCGGCCGGCGACCATATTTTGCAGTGTCTCGGCCCAGTCAAGGGTGGTCTCAAAGAACGCGGGCTGGGGCGTAAAGAGAATGGCCGCGTTGGGCGAAGTTTTGTTAAAAGTTTCAATGTAGCCCTTCTGGGAAGCCATCTTCGCCTGGAAGCCCGCGGAATTCCAGGTGGAAGTCCTGACCGGGTCCATATTGTTGCCTTCCACCGAAGCGGATTCAAGGAATTCCTTGCTGGTGAAATACTGCAGGAAGAGCCAGGCCGCACCCTTGGCTTTCGAGTTGGCGTTCATCGCGATTGACCAAATCCAGAAATTGGACTTGATAGGATCCCCTGCCTTGGCCACGGGCATGGGCGCGAATTCGATGTTTCCGCCTTCCGCCATGTTCTGCAGATTTACCTGAATGGAGTTGTTGTCAGCGTCCCACTGCATGGCCGCCTTGCCCGCGCCCAGTTCCGCCTGCCCGATGTACCAGAAGGTATTTGACCACTGGGGAGAACCTCCGCGTTTCACCAGATCTACCCAGAACTGATTCATCCTTACCGATTCGGGAGAATTGACCTTGGAAACCAGCCTGCCGCCTTCAATGGCAAAATCTTTGGCGCCGAAATTGGCATAGGTGCTGAGATATGCAGGGTGAATGGTTCCCCAGTCGCGGGCGCCTCTCAGGGCGATGGCGTATGAGCCGGGGCCGTTCCAGTCTTTCAGCTTGTCGCAGGCCGCGAGCAGTTCATCGTAGGTTTCGGGAATCTTGGTGATGCCCGCCTTCTCGAAGGCCCGCTTGTTATACGCGAGGCTGTAGATTTCGCAGCCCAGCGGAAAAGCCCAAAGTTTTCCGCTGCCGGCCGGATGCCCCGTAACGCCGTCCCATTTCAGGGAGTTGATAACGCTGGGGACAATGTCGGCATAATCATAACCGGGAGCGATCAGGGCGGGATTGGCGACATACTCGTCCAGGGGTTCAACATTGCCGGCGGTTGAATAGTCCCAGAGCTGATACACCCCCGACATAAAGAGGTCGGGAGTACCGGACCGGCTCGACAGGGCATTGGAAACCTGATCGAAATAATTTGCCTCCGGCGTTACCTGAACATTAACCTTGATGCCCGTCTGAGCTTCAAAGTCCCTCAGTTTTGACTGAACCGCCGTCGATGTGGAGTGCTCAACCATGTAGACCGTGATTGTCTTACCGCTAAAGCGCTTCCAGTCGAATGCGCCGGTTACCTTGGAATCAGCGGTACCGCCGCCTGAATCCTGCCTGCCGGCTGCGAAGACCATGCCGGCGAGACAGAACAGTACCGCGGTCAAAACGATTTTTTTCCTCAACATTACTTCTTCTCCTTCGTCTGCGCCTGTTTCGCGCAAACATAAAATTGACATTAGAGCCTGTTCCAAAACTAATTGACTGTGCGCTCACGTTCCCGGCATAGCCGGGGGCACGATTTTGGACCATGCTCTTGCGGTTTCTCAGGCTTTCAGCCTTGCGAAACTGCGGATTTTAAGGTTGCTGTTCCAAAACTGAAGTTTTGGAACAGCCTCATTAAGTTATTGTGGAGGTGAAACAAAGATTTTGACTAGACAAAAAAATTATCTATTTTTATCAATAATTTTTTGTGTTTTATGAATATCTGTTGTTATTTTACGAAAAACCAAAATATTTTTAACTTGCGGCACTCATGATTTACACAAGGGCAAAAAGAATGAGCCTCCGCGGAGCAAGCTCCGTGGTATCTTAAGCGTTGCATTAGTTCGATCGGAGGCTCGTTCGATAGGAAGTTTATAATACCCTCCCCCGCGTAAGCGGGTTCTTGGTTTAATACCAACTCTTTGTAAGTATTGCGTCATTTGAGCCGGAGCAAGCTTGGCAAGCGCAGCTTGCCTGGCAAGCCGCGCTTGCCTTGGGGTATTAAACCAGACTTTCGAATAAACTACCTAAATTAAGCGGAGTTAGGGATCAATATAAGCTATAGCGAACAATCAATATAGGCTATATCAGTAAACGCAGGGGCGCCAGGCCCCGGTTACCGCCCTGGCAAGACTGCCGGTGTTCACAAACCGGCGCCCGGCGCCCCTGGTTGCCCGTTTCGTATTTCCGCCTGTTGCTGGCTTTCCTCTTGTCGGGCAGTCCCTCTTGAAATCGGAATCGCTTCGCTACGCGAAACGCATTTGACGATACGGCCTTTCTGGTGTATAGTTATCAGAGTTAGATGGCCAGAGAACAGATCGCCCCTACGAAAAGCAACCTCCTGCGGGTCAAGGAACGGCTTGCCATAGCGGAGGAAGGCTACGACCTTTTGGAGCAGAAGCGGGAAATCCTCGTAATGGAACTGATGCAAAAGGTCGAGCAGGTGAAAATGCTGGAGCGGGACCTGGACGCCCGCGTCGCATCATCCTATCCCTGCCTCAAGCGGCTGCTGGTGGTGGTGGGCCGGGAGCGGGCGGAACGGCTGGCCCGGAACATTTCTTACCGCTTCGAACTGAAGGAAAAGCAGGTTACGGCCGCAGGAATGAAGCTGCCGGGGCTGGAAATCCGCCTTCCCGACGCCGAATTGAAATATTCGCCGGTGAATTCATTTGCCGAATGTGATGAAACCGTGTTAGAATTCTTTGAGCTGCTCAAGATATGCACGGAATTGGCGGCGGTCAGGACCATTGCCTGGAGGCTCGCGCGCGAAGTGCGCAAGACCCAGCGGCGGGTGAACGCCCTGGAAAAGATGGTCATTCCCACTGCCGGCGAGACCGTGGCGTATATTGAAGCGGCGCTGGAGGAGCGGGAGCGGGATTCCTTCTTTACCAGCAAACTATTAAAACGAAAAGGAGCTGCCGGCGCGGTAAAATGAAACCTCTCATCTCCAACATTGTAACCGTTGTCACTGGATCGGACGCCTCCATTTTGGCGGCGAAGTACGCTATCGTTATGGCCAAGTCCTACCGCTGCCGTCTCACGGCGGTCTACGTGGTGGACACGGCGACGATCAGGCAGCTTACCCTGAGCAAAATCTTCATCCAGGAAGAAAGCGCCGAATATGAAAAAAGCCTTGAGGCCAACGGCGAGCGCTACCTTTCCTTTGTGGAAGAGCTTGCGCGGGCCAAAGGTGTCAAGATTGAGCGGGAAATCCGCAAAGGCGCGGTATACACTGAGATTCTCACCGCCGCGGACGAGCGCAAGGCCGACCTTATCGTACTGGGAGGATGGGAAAAGGATCGCAGCGCCCGCGACATCATCAGCCACGCCCACCGGGAGATAATGGTGAGCGCCAAACGATCGGTCCTTTTGGTTAAGGAACCAAACATCGATCAAATTTACAAACAGGCTTGATACAGGGGAAGTCTCCCCCGGCGCACCGTGCTGCGCCCCCGCAACACCCCCAATAACCGCGTTAGCGGGGAAGACAAGGCAGGAGAGTAACATGCGAATAGCGGTAATCAGCGTCCCCCCGGTACGGAAAGCTCCGCCGGACTATGTAAAGGCTTTGGCGAAGGGCATGGAATCCATGGGGCACCGCGTCGACCTTATCGACGCCTGGACTGAAGACGGCTTCCGCCTTCCCGGCTACGAATACATCGCCGTGGCGGCGGAGCCGGTTTCCTTTTTCTCCGGAAGGCTGGGAGAGGCGGCGGCCAAAATCCTCTCCGCCGGAAGCGGCCTCGTGGGAAAGAAAAGCGCCGCCTTTGTGAAAAAGAGCGGCCTCTTTAGCGGCCGCGCCCTTGCCAACCTCATGCGGACCATGGAAAAAGAAGGGATGATGATCAACTGGAGCGACATCCTGCTCAATCCCCCCCATGCCGAGGCCCTGGGTAAACGGATCGGCGCTTAAAGAACACCGCCGCCGAATTGGCGGATTCCTTTTTCGCCTTCTGCGCATTCGCGGTTACATTCTGCTTCCTGAACAGAGGATTTTAAGGAAAACTTAGAAAGTGTTAAAGTAAATGCTGTCCTGGCAGGTGCTTTTGTCTACTTGTATATAAGTTATCATATAATTATACTCTTTATTCGTGAGGTACGCTAAATGATCATAATCGGGGAAAAACTGAACGGGTCCATTCCATCCATGGCAAAGGCGATTGCGGAAAAAAACGAAACATACATCCGCGATCTGGCAAAAAAACAGTCTGAGGCGGGGGCGCATTTTCTGGATGTCTGCGCATCGGTTCCCGAAGAAGGGGAACTGGAAATACTGAAATGGCTCATCGGCCTGGTACAAGAGGCAAGCGATACCCCCATCTGCATCGACAGCCCCAGCGCCCGGGTATGCGCCGAGGCGATCCCGTTCTGCAAAAAGCCGGGGCTTATCAATTCCGTGTCCGGTGAGGGTGACAAAATCGACCGGATATTCCCGGTGATTGCCAATACCGGCTGGGAATGTGTGGCCCTCCTGTCGGACGACAAGGGGATTCCCCAAAACGTGGAACGGCGGCTTGAGGTTTTTGATTTTATAATGAAGAAAGCCGCCGAATACAAAATCGCTCCCGAACGGCTCCACATCGATCCCCTTATTGAGATGCTCGGCGCGTCTGAAGACGGGATAACCACGGTGGTCACCACCATCAAAAAAGTGAAAGAACAGTACCCCGATATTCATGTTACCGGCGGGGCCAGTAATATTTCCTTTAACCTGCCGGCCCGCAAATACATCAACCGGGCCTTTATTATCCTGGCGATGAACGCCGGTATGGACAGCGCCATTCTGGACCCGCTTAACAAGGACATGATGGGTCTGCTCTACGCAACCGAGGCACTACTGGGACTGGACGATTACTGCCTTGAATACATCAACGCCTTCAGGAGCGGACTCTTTGGCAACTGAGTCCCTGTCCCGGCTCAGGGAACTGGCCCTGGGCTGCGGTTTTACCTATACGGGAGAACTGTGGACGGATACCATACGGGTACGGCCGGAAGTGCGGGATACCTGCGCCACGGGCAAATGCAACTCTTATGGGAAAAACTGGTCCTGTCCGCCGGCCTGCGGCAGCCTGGAAGAGTGCGAACAGCGGATCAGGCGCTACCGCGGCGGGCTTATTCTCCAAACATCGGGCGCGCTGGAGGATTCCCTGGATTATGAGGGGATGACCCAAATTTCGGCGAACCACGCAAAGTATATGCGGGCTTTTCAGGAAACACTCATGGCCCTGTACCCCGCGCCGGAGACAGACGCCCTGCCGCCGTATCTGCTGTTGGGCGCCGGCGCCTGTAAAAACTGCGAACAGTGCAGTTATCCCGATTCCCCCTGCTGTTTCCCGAACAGGATGTTTGTCTCCATGGAAGCGATGGGCATGGTAGTCAGCGATGTCTGTACGGCCAACAACCTGCCCTACTACTACGGCCCCAACACCCTGACCTATGTGGGCTGTGTGCTGCTGTAGCGGCAAGCGCAACAGGCTGCCAGGCGGCGCCCCGCTTCATTTTCCCCTAAAGCTCCGTTCTTTCCGGACCGATACTGTAGTAGCGGGAGGGATCACCTCTCATAATCAGACGGTGCGCAGCGGGCTCAGGCCCGGACGTCCAGGCGCATCGTCTTTTTTTTTCCCCCCTGATGTAGTACAATGCCTGTGAGTTTGTTGCGCTTTGCGTATTAAGGAGTGGAATGTGGCGAATGAACTGATCGCGTGGAGTGACGATTTTCTCGTGGGGAACAGTGTCATTGACGGGCAGCACAAGGAACTGGTCAGAATGACCAATGAATGTTGGGCGGGCTGCCGGATAGGCGGGGTGGTTGCGAAGGTTTCCTTTTTGAAGGCCATTCAGGGCGCGGTATTGTATGTGAAAACCCACTTCGCAACCGAGGAGGAGTTTATGCGCAAGGCGCGTTACCCGCTCTTTGCGGCCCATAAAAAGCAGCATGAGGATTTTGTCGCCGAAGTAGCCGCCCAGATACGGGTTTTTGAAAGCGAGGACAATCCCAATCCTACAGCGTTTGTCGAGTATCTGATGCACTGGATATTGGAGCATATTGCCAATTCGGACAAAAAATATATGCCTTACACTGCCAAAGTGCAACTGTAAGATTCGATACAAGTGAAGTGCGAAAAACAGCTTTAACACACCAAACAGAGGTTCACATGATTGTGGTATTATCGAAGGGCATTAGCGGCCATGACAAAGAAATGGTCCGGATATACCTGAAAGACCGGGGTTTTGCCATTCGGGAGCAGCGCTTTGGAGAAGATGCGATTATCGGCGCTTCCGGCAAAGGCGTGGTGGATGTCCGTGAGCTTGGGCTGCTCCCCGGCGTCGAGCGGGTGGCGGCCACTTCCAAGCCTTTCGAACTGGCGTCCAGGGAGACCAGAGCCGAAGACACCATCGTGATGGTGGGGAACGTCAAGATCGGCGGTTCCCGAATCACGGTTATCGCCGGCCCCTGCGCGGTGGAGAGTGAAGACCAGATAATGGAAACCGCCGCCTGTGTGCGGGAGTCAGGCGCGGTGATGCTGCGAGGCGGCGCGTACAAGCCCCGTACCAGTCCCTACGCTTTTCAGGGCCTGGGCATGCGGGGTCTTGAGTTTATGAAAGCCGCCGGTGAACAGTACGGTATGCCCATTGTGACCGAGGTGGTTTCCCCGGAAACGGCGGTCCAAATGAAGGATTTGACCGATATGTTCCAGATCGGCGCGCGGAACATGCAGAACTTTGAGCTGCTGAAAAAGGCCGGCTCTTTGGGAAAGCCCGTGCTTCTGAAGAGGGGACCTTCGGCCACTATCGAGGAATGGCTGCTTTCGGCGGAATATCTGCTCGCGTCGGGCACGAGAGACGTGGTGCTCTGCGAGCGGGGCATCCGCACCTTTGAGACCTATACGCGCAACACGCTGGACATATCCGCCATTCCGGTAATAAAGAGCCTCTCCCATCTGCCGGTAATCGTCGACCCCAGTCACGCGGTGGGTATCCGCGCCAAGGTAAGCGCGGCGGCTCTTGCCGCGATTGCCGCCGGCGCGGACGGTCTCACCGTGGAGGTCCATCCCCGGCCGGACGAGGCCCTTTCGGACGGCCCCCAGTCCCTGTATCCTGAACAGTTTGAAAAGCTCATGCGGGATGTGGAAGCCCTCTCTCCGGTAGTGGGGAAAGAACTGCTGCGCACCCCCCGTCCGCACCACCACGCGGTATTCGGTACAGGGCCCGGCATCGGTGCGGCAGCGGACGCGGCCTTTTTCGACGCCGGCGCGCCAGTGGCCTTTTCCGGCGAAAGCGGCGCATACGCCGAGCAGGCGCTGATGCGGGCCTTTGGCGACGACGCCGCGCGCGTACAGACAGATGGTTTCAAGCCGGTGTTCGACGCCGTACTGGACGGCTCCGCCAGCGCCGGCGTCGTTCCGGTAGAGAACAGCCTCGCCGGTTCGGTGCACGAAAACTACGACCTCTTTTTGCGCTATCCGGATATCGCCATAGTGGGTGAACTTAAACTCCGCATCGTGCATTGCCTCATCGCCGACGAGCGCGCGGACATCGATTCAATCAGCGTCATCCGCAGCCATCCCCAGGGCTTTGCCCAGTGCAGGGAATTCCTCGACAAACATCCCGCCTGGATTCTGGAACCCTACAACAACACCGCCACTGCGGTCGCCTCCATAGTGCGGGACGGCGCGGTTAAAGTCGCCGCCATTGCCGGCGAGGCCGCCGCCCGCGCCCACGGCCTGCGGGTGCTGAAAGAGGGCATTGAGACCAACCCCCTCAACTACACCCGCTTTGTGATCATCGCCCGCCGTGTCGGCGACAAAGCGCCGGTTCCGCCCAGCCTGGGTTCGCTCAAGCCCACGAAGGCGTCCCTCGTGTTTTCCGTTCCCGACGAGCCGGGCAGCCTCTTCGCCTGCCTCAAAATCATGAGCGAGCGGGGCATCAACCTTTCCAAGCTGGAATCCCGTCCCATTCAGGGCAAGCCCTGGGAGTACCTGTTCTATGTGGATGTCAGCATGCCCGATTCGGCGGAAGTTTTTGACGGGGTGATCGCGGAGCTTAAAACCAAGACCAGGGAATTTCACTTTCTGGGCGCGTACCGGGCGGCGGTCTAGCAGCCTGTTGCGCTTGTGGATTTTTTTGCAATCTTTCAGGAAAAACGCAAAAAAATCTCCGATTTATGGGCAGCTTTCACAGTTTGCAGGGTAAAAAATCGCCCGAAGGCGATTTTTGGGGATTATGATGCGTGAAGCGCGACAAACTGCTAGGATGTAAGCGGTGGAAGTGGAAATCGTCCGCGCCGACCCCGCGGGAAACATAACGGTCTTTGTGTTAAGCCCCGTCGCGGACCGGCGGGAGCAGACCGCCCTTGCCGCCTCGCTCCTTGCGGACCCTGATTTGCGGGCGGAACAGGCCGGCTTTGTGACGCCGCCTGCGGACGGCGGCCTCTGGCATCTGGAAATGGCCGGCGGCGAATTCTGCGGAAACGCCGCCCGCAGTTTCGGCCTGTATGTCGCCGGACAAACCGGCGTCACGGGCAGGGGCACGGTGATGATTACTATAAGCGGTGCGCCCTGCCCCCTGCCGGTGTTTGTCGATACCGTGGCCGGAACCGCCGAGCTTGCCATGGGCGGCCCCCTGGCGGAAACAAGCGCCGAGTGCGGCGGCCGGTTTTTTCCGGTGTATGTGTTCGACGGTATCAGCCACGCCATAGCCGAAAACATCCAAGTCGATGAGCGGCTCCTCCATTCCCTGCGGAAAAGCCTTGACGCGCATCCCCCGGCGGGGCTTCCGGCGGCCGCCTGTCGTCCTGCCGACGCCTTGGGCGTGATGTTCTACGACAGCGGGCGGCGTTTTATGCGGCCGCTGGTGTGGGTGCGGGCAACGGGAACCACGGTGTTTGAATCAAGCTGTGGTTCCGGCTCCGCGGCCCTCGGCGTATGGCTGGCAAGAAATGTACATGACGGTGGGGAAACAACAGCCCTTGCCCAGCCGGGCGGAACCATACAGACGCGGGTACTGAAACAGGGAGGCCGCGTGCAGCGGATTTCCATCGGCGGGAAAGTCGGTTTAGGCGGGCCGGTCCGATATGTCCGGTCATATCCTCAAATTATCCAATAGTCATTAGAGGCTTTCCCAAAACTGAAGTTTTGGGAAAGCAGCCTTGCAAGATGTTCATTCTCTTTACGGTCCTACCACCCGAGAACCCGCCGCCGGTACGCCGCGCCGATACGGGCAAGACTTGCTTCGAGGCTTTCGCCGGAGGAGGCCTGCTGCCGCAGATCAATGGTAAACTGGTTCATGGAAAAATGGCGGTATATACAGATCTGTTCCCAAAGCGGGGACGCCGCAGGCCTGGCCGCGGCGGAGATGCCCGCCGGGGGCCGGTACAGTTCCTCCAGGGTTTCGGTGTAGGCGGCAAAAATTCCGTTCTTCTTCATTTCGGAGTAACCGATGATCCAGACCGGAACGGGAGAGAGAGCCTGATGAAAGTCCATGAGCAGGCGGGCCATGATCCGCTGGGATTCGGAGAGCGCTTTGGCGAGGACGCCTCCTCCCAGGCGGCAAAGTTCCCGCAGATCTGCGGTGCGGGGAGTGTGGATAGGGGTTTTGTTAAGAATAATCACGTTTTCGTGAAAATCTATGCCCAGACAGGGATTGTCGTGGAAGAATCGCCCGGCAATTTTCCCCGAAGGCCCCACCAGGTAGCGCCGGTTCACCGCGGCCTGTTCCCGCCGGCCCGGATTGTCCGCCACGAGGATCAGCCGGATTTCACTGCCGGCGCTCACGTCGTCCAGCGCGCCGTTGTACACGATGGGTGTCTCCACAGTGTAGACTACGCCGGAACTGCCGGCGGCCCCTCCGGCCCGGCTGTTCACCAGTTCCTGCTGCACCCTCCTCAGTTTCGGGAGACTCCGACCCAGGTCTTCAAGGGCGGAGCGGTAACGGTCCCTCGCTTTGACAAAACGGTTCCAGGCCTTGCGTTGCAGCGCCCTATTCCCTGATGTCTTCCACCTCGGCGTCGTCCATAGCGTTCACGGCGGCTTCCACGTCGGCGCGGCTGATGCCGGTAATTTTCAGGGTAGCCCGGCGGTGGGCTACATCGTCCCCTTCGCTTGAAACAAAGGCCGCGATGTTACCGCCTTTTTCGGCCACAAAACCGGTAAATTTGGCAAGCTGGCCGGGTTTTTCAAAAAAGTTGATGGTGATCCTGATGCCCGGATGCCGCGCGCCAAAGGCGTTGATAAACTCATGGAACAGATCGGTGTCGGTGATAATACCCACAAGGAGAGCGTCTTTCATCACCGGCAGGCAGCCGATGCCTCTGTCCGCCATAATCCGGGCGGCCTCCTCCACCACTTCGTTTTCCGCGACGGTGATCACGTTTTTCTCCATCACCTTTTCAACGTTGAGTTTGGAAAGCAGGTAGCTTATCTCGTACATGTCAAGGGTGGTCGCCGGGGACGGGCCGGCTTTAATCAGGTCTTTTTTGGTGATAACCCCCACCAGCGCGTTGTTCTTGTTCAGCACCGGCAGGTGGCCGATTTTTTCCCGATCCATTACGGAACGGGCTTCGGTAAGGGACATTTCAGGATGAATACACACCGGATTTCTGGTCATAACTCTCGATACAATCATACTAACCTCCCAAATACGCGGCTTTGACCGCGTCGTCTTTCATCAAATCGCCCGATGAGCCGCTCTTGACGATTTCCCCGGTCTCAAGGATATAGGCCCGTGAGGCCAGGGCCAGGGCTTTGTAGGCGTTCTGCTCTACTAACAGTATAGTGGTTCCCGTCTCATTTATCCCCTTGACAACCGAAAAAATCTCGTCCACAAGGATCGGGGAAAGGCCCATGGAAGGCTCATCCAGCAGCAAAAGCCGCGGACTGGCCATAAGGGAGCGGCCCATAGCGAGCATCTGCTGTTCGCCGCCTGAGAGCGTGCCCGCCACCTGCCTGATTCGTTCTTTAAGCCGGGGAAAGATAGCAAAGACTTTTTCCATGTCGGCGCGGACAGCCTGCCGCTCGGCGGAGCTTACCGACCGGCGGGCATAGGCCCCCATCTCAAGGTTGTCCCGGACGCTCAAGTTGGCGAAAATCCGCCTTCCTTCGGGAACCTGCACCAGCCCCGCAGACACGATGCGGTCCGGCGGCACGGCGCTGATCTCATTCCCGTTAAAAAACACTTTCCCCGCGGTCTTCTTGATGATGTTTGAAATGGCGTGTAAGGTAGTGCTTTTCCCCGCGCCGTTGGAACCGATAAGGGTGATGATCTCTCCGGCGGCAACCTCAAAGGAGATGCCCCGCAGGGCGCGGATTGCCCCGTAATGAACGGTAAGGCCGTCCACCTTCAACATCGACTCAGCCATTGACCAGGGCCTCCGATCCGAGATATGCCTTGATTACCGCCGGGTCTTTGCGGATATCTTCCGGCAATCCCGCGGCAATGGTACGTCCATAGTCAAGCACCATAAGCCGCTCACAGATCCCCATCACCAGCCGCATATCATGTTCAATAAGCAGAATCGTCAGGTGAAATTCTTTCTTGATAAAACAGATGAGTTTCATCAGTTCCTCGGTCTCCTGGGGGTTCATCCCCGCCGCGGGCTCGTCGAGCAGAAGCAGGCAGGGATTGGAGGCCAGAGCGCGGGCGATTTCCAGTTTCCGCTGTTCACCGTAGGGAAGGTTGCGGGCCAGTTCGTTCTTCTTTTTTCCGATCCTGAAAAGGGAAAGCAGTTCTTCTGCCTGAGTGACCATCCGCTCCTCATCGACGCGGAAACGCTTGAGCCTGAACAGCACGTCTATAGGATTGGCGATTCTTCCCGCGTGCAGGGCGATGCGGATATTGTCTTCAACGGTAAGGTTGGAAAAAAGCCGGATATTCTGAAAAGTCCTGGCAATGCCGATACGGTTCAATTTGGCCGGATCAAGTTTTCCCGCAAGGTGGGTATTCCCCTTCCTGTCGCGAAATTCAATCTCCCCGTTTGTGGGGGTGTACACGCCGGAAAGCATGTTGAACACCGTCGTCTTCCCCGCGCCGTTCGGCCCGATAAGCCCCACGAGTTCCCCGTGGTACAGTTCGCAGCAAAAATCGCTGACCGCCTTGAGGCCTCCGAAATCAATGGAAAGATTTTGAACCCGCAGCCGTAAATCCTGAGCGTTCATGATCTTCCCTCCGCGCCTCTCTTCCGCGCGGGGAATTTCCCGGCGACGCGGTCAACAAGGCGCACAAAAGAAAGTTCTTTCATCCCCAACAGGCCCTGCGGACGGAAGAGCATGATAAAAATCAGAATGAGGGGATAGATGAGCAGGCGGTAGTCCTGAAAGAATCGCAGAAATTCCTGCAAATAGGTAAGCACATAAGCCGAAAGAATTGCGCCGGTCATGGAACCCATGCCGCCTAAAACCACGTAGATCAAAAAGTCGATGGAGCGGAGAAACTGGGCTGCGTTGGGCTGCACCAGGCCGACTACCATGGCGTACAGGGAGCCGCCTATGCCGGCGATAAACGCGGCGATCACAAAACCGAGCATCTTGTAGCGGAAAATGTCGATGCCGCTGGAATTGGCGGCGATTTCATCCTCGCGGCAGGCCATGATCGCCCGGCCGTAAGTCGAGCGCAGAAAGTTCTGCACCAGGGCCACCGTAATGACCAGCGTTGCCGTCACCACCGCGAAAGCCAGCTCGCCGTTGAGTTTCATTACGGTGGTGAACTGCCTGCCGTTCGGCCCGCCGGTGAGGGATTTTAGGTTGATAAAAACCACGCGGATAATTTCGCCGAAGCCGAGGGTAACGATGGCAAGATAATCGCCGGAAAGTTTCAGCACCGGAAAGCCGATGAGAAAGCCCACGGCGGTGGTAAGCAAAACAGCGCATAATGCCGCCAGCGGCAGCGGCAGGCCCAGATCAAAATTGAAAAAAATACAGGCAAAGGCGCCGATTGCCAAAAAGCCCGCCTGCCCCAGTGAAAGCTGTCCGGTAATACCCACGATCATGTTAACCGACATTGCCATTATGGCGTTCACCCCGCCCATGGAAATAATGCGGGCGGTGTACGCATCAATAAGGCCCGCTTTCATCAGGAGCAGGGGGACGGCCACCGCCAGTATGCCGATAAGCGTCAGTATTATCGTTGAACGGAAGGGAAATTTGCCTGTCATACCGGGTTACACCTTTACCCGGTGCTTTTTACCGAGTATGCCGGTGGGCTTGATTAACAGCACGATAATCAGCACTGAAAACGAAATCGCGTCGCTGAACTGGCTGGATATAAAGCCCTTGGTAAAAGTCTCCGCGATACCCAGGATAAAGCCGCCGAGCATCGCCCCGGGAATGGAGCCTATGCCGCCCAGCACGGCCGCGACAAAAGCCTTGAGCCCGGGCATCATGCCCATGAGGGGAGTTACCTGGGGATAGGCCGAGGCGTACAGCACCCCGCCGGCGGCGGCCAGCACCGAGCCCAACGCAAACGTAAAAGAAATAATCCCGTTAACTGAAATCCCCATGAGGCTCGCCGTCCGGATGTCAAAGGAAACGGCCCGCATCGCCTTTCCCCGCTTGGTATAATTGATAATGTAATTCAGCGCCAGCATTAGAAGCGCCGAAAGGATAATCACAATAATCTGAATATTGGAGATTGAAAGGCTCCCGCCGAACTGGATATTGACCACGGCCGGCCGGGGGAACTGGCGGGGATTGGGACCGATAAAGGGCAGTACCCGCACGCCGTTTTCCAGAATCAGGCTGACCGCTATGGCGGTAATTAGCGAATTGAGCCGGGGGGCCGAGCGCAGCGGCCGGTAGGCGAAGCGCTCAATGGTTACGCCGAACGAGGCGCAGATAATCATTGAAACGATGAAAGCAAGCAGCATCCCCAAAGGCCCCGCCCCGACGGCGCCCAGCACAAAGAACGCCGTGTAAGCTCCCACCATCAGAATATCCCCGTGGGCGAAATTGATAAGCAGGACTATGCCGTAGACCATAGTATAGCCCAGGGCAATTAAGGCGTAAATCGAGCCCAGCGAAACTCCGTTTATCAATTGTTGTAGTACAATCATTTGTCCGCCGTTAAAACCACGGAGCGCAAAACGCCGCTTACACCGGGCAGGAAGAGAATCCCTTCCTCTTTATCCTCCGTGTAAGGCGCAAACGTTCCGCAAAACCACGCAACAGAGGCCCCGGGGGGCGTTGCGGGGGGCGTCCCCCCGCAGAGGGGGTGGCGTAAGCCGCGAAGCGGCTGTAGCCAGGGGGGAGACTTCCCCCCCTCTGCCTGTGATTAGCAAAAATCCCTACTTGGGATTAACCACCGTCTTGAAGGTGTTGGCGAGCTTGCCGTCCCTTTTGACAATTTCCAGAATCGTGGCGCCCTTAATCGGGTCACGGTTGGCGTCAAAGCGGATATTGCCGGTAACGTAGGCGCCGCTGAGTTTTGCCATGGCGCTCTTTACCACGGCGGTGTCAAAGGTTCCCGCCGCCTTGATCCCGTCGGCGACCAGCATCATCGAGTCGTAGCCGAGCGCGGAGAACTGGGAAGCGGAGCGGTTGAACCTGGTCTGGAATGCTTTGACAAACGCGACGCCCTTGGGGTCGGTGGTGTCCGCGGCAAAGCCGGAGGACCAGTATCCGTTGAGGACCTCGTCGCCGGCGTTGTCGATGAGGCCGTCCCAGCCGTCGCCTCCCACAAGGGCGCAGGTAACGCCCTGATCGCGGAGCTGCTTGGCCTGGAGGGACACGTCGTTGTAATAATTCGGCAGGTACACCACGTCGGGGTTGACGGCCTTGATGCGGGTAACCTGGGCGTTAAAATCCACGTCTCCGGACTGGTAGGCCTCGTCGGCGACAACCTGTCCCCCGATGGCCCTGAACTGGTTCCTGAACGACTCGGCAAGGCCGGTGTTGTAATCGGCGCCCGCGTCGTAGAGAATCGCCGCCCGGCGGCTTCCCAGCGTGCCGTAGGCGAAGTCGGCGCCCACCACGCCCTGGAAGGGATCGATAAAGCAGGCCCGGAAGATAAAATCGCCGGCCCTGGTCACGTCGATATTGGTCGCCGAGGGGGAGATCAGGATCACTTTCCCCTGCTGTGCCAGGCTGGTCATCGCCTGCGTGGCCCCCGAAGTGCTGGAGCCCAGCACGAAAGAAACCTTGTCACGGGTGGTGAGCTTGGTGAAGGCGTTAATCGACTTCGCCCCGTCCCCTTCGTCGTCTTCGGGGACAAGGGTAAGCTGCCTGCCCAAAAGCCCGCCCGCCGCGTTGATCTCCTCAATCGCCAGGAGCGCGCCGTCCCTCGATTCGGTGCCGTAGAAGGCCACTGAACCTGAAAGCGGGAAAACCGCCCCAATGGCGACCGTGTTGCTGTCCCTGCCGCCTCCGGCGAAAGCCAGCGACGCCGCGCAGAGCAGCGTCATTACCAGTACGATAGTTCTTTTCATTCTTGATTTCCTCCTTTCTTTTCTTTCAAGAAACTGGGACAATGTAGCATAAATCGGTAAAGTGTGTCAAGGAATGTCTAAAGGTTGTTTGGGTGAAAAAACCAAGGTATAAGAGGGTGTTTCAAAACCGTGCGTGTTAGCGCACAGTTAATTAGAGTCTGTCCATAATGTAGACACATTATGGACAGACTACCTTAAAACAGGCATTTTGCGCACCGTTTTGGTACAAAACGGGAGCAAATGCAAGGTCTGTCCACAA
>JAITIC010000216.1 GCA_031279635.1 Treponema sp.
GGGGTTCCGTTGGAATTCCCCGGCTCTTTTTTGTCGTTAGGGTCTGGCCGTTACGGTACAACCGGTCTGAAGCGGGCCGGCGCCCTCCCGCCGAATCGGGGACTTCTTTTACAGCCCCAGGTAAGCTGCGCTTGCCAAGCTTGCCCCAAATTGGCGGTTTCTGCTTGACAAAATAACATAGGACCACACGGACAGACACGGACTTTTACTTTGAAAACACAGTTTTCCGCTATAATTCGTACAATTTCATGGGTTTTACCTGAAATTCCGCGAAATTGTCCGTGCCTTTCCGTGGTTATACATTTTTCAATTTTGGTGATTTCTCCGCGATTGGGAGTAAATGCTTTTACCCTGTGTACCTACATCAACGCTTCCAGATCGATTTCGCCTGCGGTGCAGGGGACGGTAACGCCCCAGTTTTCCAGCACTTCGGGGTGGATCTCGCCGAATACGCCGATTTCGCGGCCCCGGTACAAAACGGCGGCGGCCCGGCCCGGTATAAAGCGGGGATCGCCTGATTCCTGCACCTCGTATTCGCGGGAAAGGTAATAGAAGAGGGTCTGAAGCTGTCCCGCCGCGGTGTTAAAGTTAGCGTCCTTGTCTGCGTGCAGAAAACCCGCGTACTGGTGAGTGGCGGTTCCGTAGTTTTCGGCCTCGTCCCTATAGGCTACCTTGCCGATTTCAAAAATCCGGTGGGGGTAAGCCGAGTGGCCCGAAACGGATTCGCTTGCCATAAGAGAAGCCAGCACCGAATCCCGCACGTACTCGTAGTTTTCGGTCATGGGGTTGGATATGCGGATGATCCTCCCGCCGTTGCCCCGCATGTTTTCAACGAGGTCCTTGCGGGAGCCCAGATAGTTGTAGATCATCTCCTGATAGCCCATGCCGGTGAGAATTTCCTTGACCTTTCTGCTGTACAGGGTGACGGGGCTGAGCCGTCCCACGGTAAAGTCGCCGGGCCGCATGGGCTTAAACGAATTAAGCGAACGGCCGATCATTATGTCTTCGGCAACATCGGCGGCATGGAGAAAGTCGTTGCGGTACTCAGGCGGCCAGGCCCGCACGCCCTCGCTTTCGCCCGACGCGCTCCCCCGTTCAAGGCCGGCGGCTTTTTCAGCGCGTACCCCCATGCGGGCGAGCGAGCGCACGCACTCGTCCGCGCCCAAGTTTTCGCCGAGGAATTTCGCGACGCGGGCCAGTGAGCAGAACACCGGCTCCTGGAAGTACCAGGGCGTGACGACGTTCCTGCCGAAAGGCGTGTCGTACTCGTATTCGATTTCCACCGGCTCAATGGTAAAGCCGTTGTCTGCCAGATCGCAGGCCACAATAGAAAGGGCGAGCGTTACCGAGTTGATGTCCGAGCCGGTAATTTCCACAAACAGATCCGTATCCCCCACCTGCACCGCGCCGAGGCCTGCGGAGTTAATGATCGGCGGATATGAGAGGACCTCTCCCTTCAAGTCGGTTAACAGGGGATGGATAGGCTCATGCTCCTGGATAAAGGCGTATTCCTTCCCCTTGGGGTGCTGCTTGAGTATTTCCCGCAGGGAGAGGGGCGTGTCCCATTGCAGCGGCACAAAGGAAACGCTGTCCGGGTCCACGCCCTTGTAGATGACCGGCCATTCGATCATGGAGATACGGTACAGGCCCATGGAGATGGTCCGCCGCTTCCGCCCGAAATTCCAGGCCAGCTTTTCCTGGGTCTGTATCATGTCGCGCAACATGGGATCAGTGATCGCCTTGCCGCCCGCGATAAAAGCCGCCATGTAAGGCCGCACGTGTTTGACGGTTTGTTTGACTTGGACTTTCCGCTCCGTTTTTTGTACGCCGCCGGGCCGCGAGAAAAAGGGATACTCCGGTATACCGCCGCCGCCGTATACCCGCAGCTGCCGGGCGCAGCCCGCCGTTCCCCAGAGATCGGGCCGGTTGGTATCGTTCAGTTCTATTTTGAGAATCCGCTCCGCCGCGGGGAGGCTTCTGTCGCTGTCTTCGTCAAGCTCCGCCTTGGCGCAGCTCAGGGCTTCCTCAAAGGCTGCCCGGTTTTCCTGCAGGCGGCTGCGGCCCTCCGGGTCGGCCAGTGCGTAGAAAACTTCCTCGTTAACTTCAATTTTGGGCATAGTGTGTTTTCCTTTTACGGAGATTGTACCTTATTTTACGCCGGAACGTCTACGCGAGAGAGCGCATCCTTCTCAGGGCAAAAGCATTTACCCCAATTGCGGAGAAATCACCAAAATTGAAGAAAATTGTACCGCAAAGGCGGATAAGGTTTTGGGCCGAAACCTTTCATTGTTCCTTTTCGCCTTTTGCGCCTTCGCGGTTGCCCTGCCCTTCTATGTTTTAGCCTTCCATAAACTCAGCGGATAAAGTTGGTCCTCGGCCGGCCCGTTGCGGCGGGAAGGGGGATTTCCTTTTTCCCCAGGGCCAGGGCCTTGATGAGCCAGGCCATATTCCGGGCGGCGTTTTCGGCAATGAAGATTCCCTCTTTGTCTTCGGCCAGTTCTTCGGGGCTGTTGCCGTGTACCACGCCCCAGTAAATTGATGGGGCGATGAGCGCCCCGGCTAGATTGAAGTAATTGTTCAACTGGTGGAAGGCGTTGATGCCCCCCGAGCGGCGGCAGGAAACCAGTGCCGAAGCGGGCTTGAAGTCAAGCCGCAGGCCGGGAAAAAACAGGCGGTCAAGAAAACATTTGAAATTACCGGCGATGCTGCCATAATACACCGGCGAACCAATGATAAGACCGTCGGCCCTGGCCGTCATTTCCGCGGCGCGGTTCACCAAATCATCGTCAAAAACGCATTTCCCCAGTTCCCTGCATTTCCGGCAGTCAATACAGCCCCTGATGTTTTCCCCTCCGGCCTGGACTATCTCGATTTCAATCCCTTCTTTTTCAAGCTCCCTACCCATAAGAGAGAGCGCTTTCTGAATTACCCCGTAATTATGGGGACTGCCGTTAAAAGCGATCACTTTCATGCCTGCCTCCGTTTGTGTAAGGGTAACGGATTACGCAGCGCACCGCAATAGCCCGCATTGCGCCACGATCGATCTAATAACTATAGGGCCCCGGGTGGTCTCTCAGGGGCAAAAGCATTTAAAGCCCGCTAAAGAGAACAAGACAAAGAGCCGATAAGCCGAAGCTATACCTGGGAGTTTGCGGGCCAGACTGTGTCAAAAGTCTAGAAACAACCGCGTCAAACCAGTAAAATACCGACATGGGGGGCTGACATGGAATTCATCACCGGAGAAAGCCGCGATCAAATCATATTACTGCCGG
>JAITIC010000217.1 GCA_031279635.1 Treponema sp.
ACATTTACAGATCGCCCCGCAATAAATAAAAAAACATTTCACTTAAGAACTGTACATAAATAAAATGCAGGGCATTTTATTCGCAGTGGGGTCTAATACCCCGCCCCTTGGGGCGGTTAGAATCGGCAACACCGACAAAAATTGGTAGTAAACCATTGCCTCCTACCGCGTGATTGGCGCGCCGCAGGCGACCCAATCAGCGGCAAGCCGCAGAGCAGCTTGTCTTACAGAACGAACCGTGTAAATAATTCAACGTTTACAAAAGATACCCCGCCACAAAACAGCTTAACGCTGTTTTGTGGCGGGGCGGTTCATTAGACTTGGGAGACAAGCGACAAGCTTGTCGAACAAGTCCAATTGCTTAGACAATTAAGAAATAACATGACCAAACGGTTGTGTTATTTCTGTACAGTTCTAAGGCTTCTGCTGAAATATTTTAAGGTCTGGAAATAGACTTGTCGCTTGTTTTTGACGCATAGGTCTTCAACCAGTGAACGATGGGCATCAAAAAAGATCTACAGATTAAGGAGGTTCATTTTTTGGCAAACTTTGCCTTGATCTGTGCAAAGTACTGATCGGCGCTGGTACTATCCTCTTCAGCCCTGTCCTCTTTGTCCGCACTGTTTTCGATTAGGGAGGGCGGGATCTCTTCCATGAACGGGGAGGGCCTGCATTCGATAAGGTTCTGGTTACGGCGCCGGTGAAGGCAGCTTGTTATAAACAATTTTTCACGTGCGCGTGTTATCGCGACATAGAACAGGCGGCGCTCCTCCTCTATGCTGCCGGCTTCCTCCTCAAGGCTGCGTTCATGAGGGATTATTCCCTCCTCTGCGCCCGCGATAAACACGATGGGGAATTCGAGACCCTTGGACGCGTGTATTGTCATCAGGTTCACCTTGCCGGCCTCATCTTCACCGCTGCCTTCGTCCCGCGTCAAAAGGCTTATCCTGTTAAGGTAAGGGTACAGTGTGGGGTCAAGGTTATCTGGGTTGGTTTCCCATGTTTCTATCGACTGTACGAGCCTTTGTATGTTAAGGAATTTCCAGCGCGCCACCTTTTCATTCCTGATATTGTCGCTAACAAGGTGCGACCAGTAATCAATTTCATCCACAAGGTTTTTTACCTTTTGCGACAAGGGTTTTTTGCCAAAAATCTTCTCGCGCTGTGTTTCTATCAGTGTCATAAACTGATCGATTTCCGTCTTTGCCGTTTCCTCGAACAGTGTGTTCTGAGCGTAACGCATCCTGCCCATCGCATCCCAGAGGGAACTGTGATTCGCGCGGGCAAGTTCCGAGATTTTCGTTATCGTGATTTTGCCTATGCCTCGGCGCGGCGTGTTGATTATGCGCAATAAATTAACGTCGTCGTCCGTGTTCCCTATAAGACGTAGGTAGCTTAAAACATCCTTTATTTCTTTACGGGCAAAAAAACTTGTACCGCCGGATACGCGGTAGGGGATGTTTTCCGCGAGGAGACTTTCTTCGATACGGTCCATCAAAGAGTTGGTACGCAGCAGAATCCCAAAATCATCGTATTTCAAATGTTCAGTGAATTTTATTTCCCTGATTTTTTCAGCGATAAAGTCGGCCTCGTCCCCTTCGTTATCAGGATAAAAAAACTCTATCGCCTTGCCCCCGCCCTTGCCTGTCCAAAGCCGCTTTTCCTTGCGGTTTGTGTTGTTTGCTATCACGCCGTTTGCCGCTTCCAGAATTGTCGTGGTGGAACGGTAGTTTTGTTCGAGTTTTATTTCCAGCAGATCGGGAAAATCTTTTTCAAACTGTAGTATGTTCCCGTAATTCGCGCCGCGCCATGAATATATAGATTGATCATCGTCACCTACCACACAAACATTGCGTCCGGCAAGCATCTTCATGATTCTGTATTGAATGTGGTTTGTATCCTGGAATTCGTCAACCATGATGTAGTGGTAGCGGTTGCGGTACTTTTGCAGTACATCGGGAAACCGTTCAAAAAGCTCTATAGGCAGCGCAAGCAAGTCGTCAAAATCGACCGCGTTGTACACTTTTAGACCATGCTGGTACTCGTTGAATACGTCCCTGAGCGCCGGGTTTATCCCTTTATCTTCCCAGCGCAGAAGTCCGGTTTTTATTTTTGAGAATAACTGTCCCACAACTTTGATGTCGTTCGTATCGACTGAGCCGTACATTTTACATTCACGCAACGCCTCCTTTACCGCTTCAAGTTTGTCGCTTTCATCGTAGATGGAGAAATTCTGCCGCCAGCCCAGGGCGTCAAACTCGGCGCGAAGTATTTTTGCGCCGAATGCGTGAAAGGTACTTACGGTAAGCTCCTTTAGTGAGCGTCCCGTAAGTTCCTTTACACGATCTTCCATCTCGTGGGCGGCCTTGTTTGTGAATGTTAAAGCAAGAATCGCCGATTGCGGAATGCCTCTATCGAGCATATACGCAATGCGGTATGTAATTACACGAGTCTTGCCGGAGCCGGCGCCCGCGATTATGAGAACCGGCCCCTCAATCGACTCGACAGCCTGTAATTGTGGCGGGTTAAGGTCGTAGCCGATATTACTTCTTTTTGTTGGCTGTTTTTATAGTGGAAGCCGGTTTCTTTGTTTGCGGCGCCTTTACTTCAACCCTGTCAAGAGAGGAGGCGGGAAAAACACCCTCCTGGGCTTCATGATTATTGGAAAACCAGATAGTAGTAATAAGTTTGGCATCGGCATCAACCGAAGTTACGATCATCTTGGGGCTGTTTGAAAGCGCGGTAACATATACCGGGTCCCCGATCAATGAACCTGTAGCACGTACACTCATGTTAGAACTCCTTAGTGTTAAATGATTATAGGATCAGTGTATCGAAAGACGCCGGAATATACAAGAGTGGGCGCTAATCCTGTAAAACATCAGTTTATGTTCCATAAAGGCGATTTTTTACATACCTAAAGGCCGTATTCATTGGCCATTGATGATTGGATTAACCCAAAAGCATCTCGTCGTTGTCCAGTTCCCGTTTCTTTATGTCCTTGAAACGCCGCACAATATCCGGGGCAGTCAGTTTAGCTTTCTCCTCCGCGTTGATATCCATGATAATATCTCCGCCGTCCATCATCAGTAGGCGGTTCCCGAACTCCAGCGCCTGCGCCATGTTGTGTGTTATCATCATCACGGTAAGGCGGTAGTCTGCGGCAAAGCGGAGTGTCAGCTCCATTATCATCTCGGCATTCCTGGGGTCCAGGGCGGCTGTATGCTCGTCCAGCAGCAGGAGACTCGGCTTACTCATCACCGTCATAAGCAGAGTCAGGGCCTGCCGCTGCCCCCCGGAAAAAAGCTCCACGTTGTCGTTTAGCCGGTTCTCAAGGCCCATTCCCAGGCTCCGCAGACTTTCCCTGAAATGGTCCCTCATGGCCTTGTTCAGGCTGATCGTAAGGCCCCTGTAGCCCTTTTTATGGCAGATCATCATGTTGTCGGCCAGCGTCATCCGGCCCGCGGTACCGAGAAGCGGATTTTGAAAGATACGCCCGATGTAGCGGGCACGCTTGTACTCCGCCTCACGGGTAATATCCCGTTCCAGGGGCTTCCCTCCGTCCGCGGTTTCCTCCCGGATAAAAATCCGGCCTCCGGCGAGCTGTACCGTTCCCGCGATCGCGTTGTACAGGGTGGACTTTCCCGCCCCGTTGGAGCCAATGATGGTAAGGAAATCCCCCCGTCTAACACTGAGGTTCACCTTACGCAGGGCGACGTTTTCGTCCGGAGTCCCCGGTGCAAAAACCACGTTCAGGTCGGCGATCCGTATCATGGTAGGCGACTCGTTCGTTTCCGTCTGCCCGGAAAGAATCCTTTTTTGGAAATGATGATGCAGATGATGATCAGGATTCCTGTGATGAGCTTGAGGTCATTGGCGGTCATGTTGATATAGTAGCCATAGTTACGGGCAAAATACATCAACGCGCGGTACAGGATGGAGCCCAGAATCACCCGCAGGGTCAAAAGGCTGATGCGGTTGGAACGTACAATGAATTCCCCGATCATTAGGGAGGCCAGACCCGACACGATCATGCCGCTCCCCAGGCTTACGTCCGCGAAGCCCTGGTACATGGCGGCGAAGGAACCGGATACCGCCGTCAGTCCGTTGGCCAGGCATATTCCGCAGGTTTTGATAACATCAGGGTTCATCCCCTGCGATATAATGAGCTGGGGATTTGCCCCCAAAGCGCCCATGCAAAGGCCAAAATCGGTATGGAAAAACAGGTCCAGCGCCGTCTTGATCAGCGCTACCACCAACGCACAGAAGATTACAACGGCGATTTCCGGGGGCATGAAGGTCCCCGCCATCTCTTCGATCCTGGAAAAAAGGGTGGGTACCCTCAGCAGGGAAAGGTTAGCGCGGTTTGACATCACGCGGAGGTTGATCGAATAGAGCATCGTCATCGTCAGTATCCCCGATAGGAGATCG
Source organism: Treponema sp. (assembly GCA_031279635.1). Taxonomy (GTDB): domain Bacteria; phylum Spirochaetota; class Spirochaetia; order Treponematales; family Breznakiellaceae; genus WQXQ01. The sequence continues at coordinate 4,432 of JAITIC010000217.1, forward strand.
GGAATCCTGAGCCGGGTGTGGATCAGGGCGGTAACAAACCCAGCCAGGGCGCCCCCCGCAAAGGCGATTCCCAGGGCGGCCCCAGGGGAAAACCCATGTAGCAACATGGCCGCCATGATCGCCGCTCCCAGCGGAAAGGAGCCGTCCACAGTCATGTCCGCAAAATTCAGCACCCGGAAGGTAATGAATACCCCCAGCACCATGATGCCGTAGATGAGACCCTCGATAAAAATGCCTTCGAACATTGCCGCTACCGACGCTTTAGCCGCCTTCCCTTACTGGTTCGTCAGCACACCGTTTTCAAAAATATAGTTCGCCTGTGAAAGGTAGCGCTGTGGGATCGTGATCCCACAATTTTTTGCCGCGTCCAGATCGAATAACAGATCCGATTCCGAAGGATCTGTCAGGAATTTGACCGGTATGTCCGCCGGCTTTTTCCCTCCCAGAATGTCAGCGATGATGTTTCCGGTTGCAATCCCCGCCTTATAATAGTTGAACCCGGAAGCAACCATACAGCCGCCGTTCAGCGCACTGGTAACAGCCCCGGAGAAAACGGGCTTTTTCGCCGACTGGAAGACCTGGATCAGCGCCGGCAGGGCGGAAAAGACGGTATTGTCCGTTGTAAGGTATATGCCGTCCACCCGGTTTACGATCGCTTCCGACGCCTGCCGCAGCTCCGCGGAGGTGCTGATCGCCTGGGTAACCAGCCTGAGGCCCAAGGTCCGGCAGGCATCCTCCACCAGAGCCAGCGCGGAAATTGAGTTAGCTTCGGAACTGGTGTATATGTATCCCAGCGTCGATATGCCGGCGATCTCCTTGAACAGGGCGATATGATCTCCCGTGGGTATCGCGTCGGAAAGCCCGGTAACGTTCTTTTCCCCGTGAGCCAACGTCGAAACTAGGTTCGCCCCTACCGGATCGGTTACCGTGGAAAATACCACCGGCGCGTCCGTGATCGTATTGGCCAGCGCCACCGCGATCGGGGTGCCTATTCCCACCGCTACCTGTACACGGCTGGCCTTAAATTTGTTGGCGATCTGGGCGGCCGTATTCATATCGCCGTTGGCATTCTGAAAGTCAAAAACCGCGTCTACACCCCGATCCGCGAGGGCGTCCACAATCCCCTTCTCGCAGGCATCCAGAGCCTCATGCTGTACAATCTTCGCAACCCCGATCTGTACCTGCTGCGTTTCCCCGGACGGCTGCTCCCGCGCCCCAGTGGACATTAACAAAAGCGCCGTAAGGCATAAACCGATAACCATAAAAAATCTTTTCATTTGAAACTCCTTTTCCTTTGAACTAAAAAGTATACCGTCAAACACGCCCGATAAAGAACGTTACTATTGATAGTAACTTGAATAAATTATCAGAGTAACGGCGGTAATGTCAAGAACAAAGGCCCTTCATTTGCCTGGAGTTTTGCGAAGCACAGCTACCAAGACAACCGCGCAGCGGTTGTCTTAACACGTAGCGCCAGCCCACCGCAAGCGGTTTGCGTACCTAGTCAGGCGGACCAAACGAAAAGGCAGGCGGATTTTAGAAATCCGCCTGCCACTGTGTACAGTTTTCAAGGTTCAGGAGGTGTACACAGAATATCCCGTTGTTTTTTAAACTCTTACACTGATACGCCCTTTCGTTTCACGTTAATACGCATACTGCTTCTTAGATCCGTTAAAGTCTTGTTTACCGCTTCCCAGGCTTCCGCCTGGTTTGGTATCTTTTCGACCTTGCAGGCGCAGTACTTGTACTCAGGCGTCT
>JAITIC010000266.1 GCA_031279635.1 Treponema sp.
TCAATGAAAATTTTCTTAAATACGAAACGTTTTTGTTCAATAAGCGCCAAAGTTTAAAAAAAGAATGTATAAGTTTGTATACACTTATGGTTTAGTATACGTGAAGGTATAATCCCGTAGTTTTTTACGTTTTAAAGAGGTTTTCCCAAAACTTCAGTTTCAGGAAAGCAGCCTTTTTGGTGATTTCTCTGTAATTGGAATGAGCCTCCGCAGGGCAAGCCCTGCCTGCCTGGCAAGCGCAGCTTGCCTTGGGGTGTTAAACCAGACTTTCGAATAAAGAACTAACCACGGACGGCGCGGACAAACAGGCGAATCTGCAACCAAAACTCCGTGTATTTCCGTGCTTATTTTTCTTTGGAATTATCTTGAGTTTTAGCCTAATCATCCTGCCGCCGTTTATCCAGTTCCGTGTATTCCAGGCGGGGCTGCACACACTTGTAGGCGGGCCGGATGATCCTGCCGCCGGCTACCAGTTCTTCCATGCGGTGGGCGCACCAGCCTGAAACACGGCTCACGGCGAACAGTGGGGTGAAGAGGTCGGTGGGGATTCCCAGCATCTTGTAGACAAAGCCGGAGTAAAAATCCACATTGGCGCAGATGTCCTTGACCGAGCCTTTGACCTTTCTAAAGACTTCGGGGGTGAGGCGTTCAATAAGGCAGTAGAGGTTGAATTCCCTGCCGAGGTTCTTTTCCTCGGCGAGGGCGGCGGCTTTGTTGCGCAGCAGCACCGCGCGGGGATCGGACCTGGTGTAGACGGCGTGGCCCTGACCGTAAATGAGGCCGGAGCCGTCGTAGGCCTCCCCCCGCAGTATCGCCGCCAGATATGCCGCGACTTCTTCCTCGCTCTCCCAGCGCTTCACGTTCCGCTTGATGTCTTCCATCATGCCCATGACCTTGATGTTGGCGCCGCCGTGCTTGAAGCCCTTGAGGGAGCCTATCCCCGCGGCGATGGCGGAAAAGGTGTCGGTGTCGGTGGAAGAAACAAGGTGTACCGCGAAGGTTGAGTTGTTCCCGCCGCCGTGCTCCGCGTGCAGCACCAGGGCAAGGTCCAGCATCTCCGCCTCAAGACGGGAGAACTTTTGATCCGGTCGGATCAGGGAGAGCATGGCTTCGGCGCTGGAAGAGCCCGGTTCGGGGAGGTGTATAAAGAGGCTTTCGTGATCGAAGTAGTGTTTTTTGGCCATGTAGGAATAGGCCACTATGGTCGGGAAGCGGGCGATGAGTTCCAGGCACTGGCGGAGGACGTTTTCCGGGAACTGGTTTTCAGGGTCCTCGTCATACGAGTACAGGGTGAGGACTGAGCGCGCTAGTTTATTCATGATGTCCCTGGAGGGGGCCTTCATTATGGAGTCCTCGGCGAAACTTTTCGGCAGGGCACGACTGTTTCCGAGAAGGGCGCTAAAGTCCGCAAGCACTTTTTTGTCGGGAAGCTGGCCGAAAAGAAGGAGGTAGATTGTTTCCTCAAAGCAGAAACGGCCTTCCTTCGCGGCGGCGGCGACCAGGGCCTCCACGTCTATACCCCGGTAGTAGAGCTTGCCGTCCACGGGGACCTTCTCCCCTTCGTCAATGATATAGCCGTGTACGTCGCCTATTCTGGTAAGCCCAACCAGCACGCCCGTGCCGTCGGCGTTTCGCAGGCCCCGCTTGACGTTGTACTTGTCGTACAGATCAATGTCTATATAGTCGTTCCCGGTAACACTGGCGATATAATCTTTAATGCCGCTCATACCGGCTCCTATTGAACGTCTTCTTCCCGAATCTGCACCCGGCGGATCTTGCCGCTGATGGTCTTGGGAAGTTCGCTGACAAATTCTATGATCCGTGGATACTTGTAGGGGGCGGTGGTCTTCTTGACGTGGTTCTGCAGTTCCAGTTTGAGTTCCTCCGACGCGATGTAGCCTTTGGCGATCACCACTGTCGCCTTTACCGCCGTGCCCCGGTCCGGATCGGGGACGCCGGTGATGGCACACTCCAGCACCGCCGGATGTTCCATGAGGGCGCTTTCCACCTCAAAAGGCCCGATACGGTAACCGGAGCTTTTGATCACGTCGTCGGCGCGGCCAACGAACCAGAAATAGCCGTCCTCGTCTTTCCAGGCCATGTCACCGGTGTAGTAAATGTCGTCGTGCCACACGCTTGAGGTTAGGGCTTCGTCACGGTAATAGCCGCCGAACATACCCCAGGGCTTGCGCCTGTCCGTGCGTACCACGATCTGCCCTTCCTCGCCCATGCCGCAGGAAGAGCCGTCTTCCCGAATCAGGTCGATATCGTAGCCCGGCGAAGGCTTTCCCATGGAGCCGGGTTTGGGTTCAAGGCCGGGCCAGGTGCAGAGCGTTACGGTAAGCTCGGTCTGGCCGTAACATTCCCGCAGTTTGAGGCCGGTACCGGCGCGGAACTTTTCGTAGATTTCGGGGTTCAGCGGCTCGCCCGCCACTGTGCAGGTTTTAAGGGCGGAAAAGTCGTATTTGGCAAGGTCCTCTTTGATAAAGAAACGGTACACCGTGGGAGGAGCGCAGAAGGTGGTGACTTTGTACTTGCTGATGATGTCCAGCATGGCGGAGGGCGCGAAGCGGTCATAATCGTACACAAAGATCGCAGTTCCGCAGAGCCACTGGCCGTAGATCTTTCCCCAGGCGGCTTTGGCCCAGCCGGTGTCGGCCACGGTGAGATGCAGGCCGCCCGGCACGACCTGGTGCCAGTATTTGGCGGTAGCGATATGCCCCAGGGGATAGGCGTAATCGTGGCTGACCATTTTGGGCATGCCGGTTGTGCCGGAGGTAAAATAAAGCAGCATGATGTCGCTGTTGGCATTGGCCCTTGCGGGCCGCTCGAAGCGGGCGGGGGCTTTTTCCATAAGCAAGCTGAAATCATTCCATGACAGGGCGGTCCCCGGCACGGGAACCGGGCGGGGCGGCGCACCGGCGCCGAACAGTCCGGCGGCTCCGTCGGTGACGCTGCCGCTAAAATCGTCGGCGCTGCTTTTTGGTTCGGCGCGGGCCTGAAAAAGCTCCGCGGCCTGCTTTGCCGGATCAAAGCCTTCGGGGTCATGGACGGAACGGACAAACGCTTTGTAGCGCAGCGAGGAACCCTCCGAAGAGTGGGAGTCCCGTTCCAGTATCGCTTTGGCCTCGTCTACCCGGTACATGAGTTCGGGATCGTCCACACAGATGACGCCGGCAATATCGGCGGCATTGCAGCGGTACACGAGGTCCTTGGTGGTAAGGAGGTGTGTGGCGGGAATGGCGACGGCCCCCAGTTTGTGGAGGGCCAGGAGCACCGGCCAGTATTCCCAACGGCGCTTCAGGATCAGCATCACCGGGTCTCCCCTGCCGACGCCCGCTTCGCGTAAGACGTTGGCGGCTTTATCCGAAAGCGTTTTTATATCAGCGTAGGTAAAAGAGGCCTCCGCGCCTTTCTCGTCGCACCAGACCAGGGCCTTTTCGCCGCCCTTTTCCGCGGCCAGCGCGTCAATTACGTCATAGGCAAAGTTAAAATGATCGGGGATCTTCACCGAAAAATTCGCGTAAAAATCCTCGTAAGAGTCAAATTCCGTTTTGGGCAAATAGTTGTCAAGCAAACTCACTTATGTACTCCTCAATTAAGATACTGCCGCTACAGCACCACCGCCAAAAAGCGGGCCGGTTTTCCGCCGAGAGCTTTCATTCCGTGCGGTTCATTGGAATCGTAATACAGGCAGTCGCCGGGACCGAGTTCCATCTCGTGGCCGCCGACGGAAATGAGGAGCCGGCCCTCAAGCACATAATCGAACTCCTGTCCCGAATGTGTGTTGAGGTTTAAGGGTTTATGCTCCGTTTCGGGATTCGCCTCCACCAGGAAAGGCTCGGCTTTTTTGCGGTGAAAATTGTAGGCCAGGTTCCAATAGGCGTACATGGGCCGGCGGCTTACCTCCGGGGCCTGTCCCGCTTTGGTAAGGCAAAAGGTTTTTAATTTGGAAGTATCTCCGCTTACCAGCTCGGAAAGGTCCACCTTGAAACGGGCGGCGATTTCCACCAATACGCCGATGGGGAAATCCTTTTCCCCGGTTTCCCAGGCGTTATACTCCGCCGGATCAAAACCCAATTCCCGCGCCAGCGTCTCAGAGGAAATCGCCTCTATTTCGCGCAATACCCGCACCCTCGCGGTAATTTCCTTTACGTCTTCTTTCATTATTTTCTCCGTTAGTTTCTAACTTCTATCGTCCCGTTTGAACGGGCTATGTATACCACGGGGCGGATACGGGTAAAATACCCGTTTTCCACCACACCGGGGATCCGGTTCAAATCTGTTTCCAGCGCGGCCGGATCAGGCGGGGAAGCGAAACGGATGTCCAGAATGATGTTTCCGTGTTCGGTGATAACCGGCCCGGCCTTCCGCAGCGCTTCGCGTAACGCCACGGCCGCGCCCAGTTTTTCCAGGGCCTTGCCCGCCTGCACTCTGGCTTCGGGAACCACTTCCACCGGAACGGGAAAACCCATGCCTAAATGGGCGACGAGTTTCGATTCATCCACGGTTATGGCGTATGACGCTGAGGCATAGGCGGCGAGCTTTTCAATCAATAAGGCGCCGCCGCCGCCTTTTATCAGATAATTTTGCGGATCAACCTCGTCCGCGCCGTCAATGGTCAGGTCAAGTCCCGCCGACATCTCACGGGAATTGAGCGGGTAGAAAGGTATCCCCCCATTTTCGCACTCAATCTCCGCCTGAAAACTCGTGGCAAAAGCACTGATATCTTTCAGGATTCCCCGCGACATAAGCTCGCCCACTCTGCGGATCGCGTGGACGGCGGTGGAACCGGTACCCAGTCCCAGCTTCATGCCGCTTCTCACCAAAGCGTCAACCGCCGCCCTGCCCGCGGCCTCTTTCATCCGTAGCGCATCGGCCTTTACGGCGTCTGTCTGTTGCTGCATACTTCAAAAACTCCTGTCGAATTGGACACGGGATAACAACTGGGCCGGAAATTCCTTTCCCATAAATTGGGTGTACTGATAGCGCGCCTGGCGGATAAGCATATCATACCCATTGATGTATTTACAACCGGCGGCGGCGGCGCGCTTCAGGAAAGGCGTCACCTCCGGTTTATACACCAGGTCCATCACCGCCTCCCTTCCGGAGAAGTCATAGCTTTCCAGCGGATCGTCTTCGCCGCTTCCCTCCATGCCCGCCGAGGTGGTCTGGATCAGTATATCCTGATATTTATGTATCATTTCGATTCCCCGGTTGTCCAGGCCGCCCCAGGCGAATTTATAGGGGGCGGCCAGGTCTCTGGCTTTATGGACGGTACGGTTCAGAATCAGGGCCTTGCCGTCCAGACGGTGCACTTCGGAGGCCGTCGCCCTGGCAACGCCGCCCGCGCCGATGATCGTAATCTTCCGCCGCCTGAGGTTTTTCCTGCCAATGAATTCCAGCAGGGAATCCGAAAAGCCCCCGGTATCGGTGTTGCTCCCGAACCAGCCCGCCGGGCAGCGGCTCAGGGTGTTGCACGCGCCGATGGATTGCACTTCGGCGGCTTGTTCGCTCAAAAACGGAAGCACCGCCTCTTTGTAGGGAACCGTTACCGAGATGCCCGAAACCTCCAGTTCCCGGGCAAGTTCCATAAAGCCGTCGATGGAATCCGCGGGAAAGGGCACGTAGACCGCGTCAATATCCTCAAGGGCGAAAACGGTGTTAAAGAATTGCGGGCTGGCGCTGGCCTTGAGGGGATGGCCGACCACGCCGTACACTTTTGTATGCCGGCTGATCTTCCTGAAACGGTAGAACTCCGCCAGTTCCCGCACGTCAAGCTGGCCCGCGGCCGCCGACGGGGCGTCCGGCTCGGAAAGGGCGCTCGTATAACTCAGGTAGGAGCCGAATCTTTCGGCGAGGATTCGGCTGTACACGCCGTAATGTCCCATAGCGATCAGTATTTTTTCCTGGGCGTAGTCCCTTCCCGCCCGGAGCAGGCGGAGTACGTCCGAGGTGGAATTGGCCATTACCGCCACCTTGGCCAACTCGTCGCCCGTGCGGGCCATATCGCGGATTTTCGCGCCCAGGTTCTCCTGAACGCCGTGAATGTTATGGTAAGAACGGATGATCCTCGTGCCGAAAGTACGGGCCGCCTCTTCCAGGCTGGGCACGTTGAGGTCTTCCTCAATATCAACAAAGGCGAAATTGCGCCGCCGGTCGGCGTCGGCATAGGCAAGGCCCCGCGCGAGCAGGTTCACCCTCATCCCCTCGCCGCCGGTAAAACGCCCGCCGTCAATGTCTCTGCGGATCGTCAGAATCACCGGCAGGGCCGCCTGTTCGGGAAAGCGCCGGATAAGCAGCCGCTCGTTGGGATCAAGACAGTCCACCCGCAGCTCCGCCAGATCGGCATAGTACCGGTATTTGTGTAAGATTTCCAGATTCCGCTCAATGGTATTCGCGGTCAGGCACAGACAGATTTTCGCCACAAGGCTCTCCCTAAAAATCGGAACGGTAGATAAAAATGGCGGACACCCGGCCGCCTGAAAAATTGACCCGTAACATCCGCTGCCAACTGCCGCCGGGAAGGACCAGCAGCGCATAATCCCCCCGGTCCTGAAGCCCCTCCCCAACTGCCGGCAGTACCATGAGCGCGGCCGCCTTGGGGTCTCCCAGCGCGAGGCCGTACACGGACTTTACCGCGACCTGCCACACCCGGTCCCTGAAAATATAGAAATCCCCCTCATTATACACAAAGACCACATCGTCCTGCCAATCCTCGTTCCCCCGCAGCGCGTACACCGCCTCAGGCGGGCCGAGACTGCCAATCAGCTCCGCAAGCCCCATGCCAAGGAAGGAGAGGGGATCGCCCGTCCGCGTCTGATTCCGGGCGGCTTCCTGCGGCCAAAGCGGAAAAACGGCGGCCAGCAGCATGAAAAAAAAACACGGCAGCGTTGAGGTTCCCCATTGCATAATTTACTGTAGCGGAGGGGAGGCGCTTAGGCAAGGGGAAGGCGTCGGATGCCGGAATGGCCGGCAGAAGGTTCTTAAGGCGGGAAGGAGCGGAGCAATCCGCCTTGACCCAGCCGACAGGAGTTTGGGGGCATCTAAACCGCTGCCCTTGTTTCGGAAAATTTTTGGCTGTTTACCGATGTTTTTATAGCGGCCGCTGATGATATTTCCGTGCCTATCCGTGCCTAAATGAAGTATATCTCAAGAGTACTTTGGCCCTTGCGTTCGGCATACAAGGCAACCGGCTCACGCTGGTCATGGACAGGGGGCAGCAAACACAACGTTACAAACCTGCTTTCAGGACGATACAAGCATGCGGGACAAGGTATTCGTTGGCTTTATTCGAAAGTCTGGTTTAATCCCTTGGGGTTTAATACCGGGGCTGTAAAAGAAGTCCCCGATTCGGCGGGAGGGCGCCGGCCCGCTTCAGACCGGTTGTGCCCTGACGGCCAGACCCTAACGACAAAAAAGAACCGGGGGAATTCCAACGGAACCCC
>JAITIC010000006.1 GCA_031279635.1 Treponema sp.
ATGTCGGTACTGCGTTCATTTGATACGCTCGGAATCCGGGTTCCCGAAGATATCTCCCTTGCGAGCTTCGATAACCTCAGCCACCAGATGCTGTCTCCCCGTTTCATTACCAGCATTGAACAGCCCGTTGAAGACATAAGCCGCAGCGCCCTCTCCCTGATGATGCGGCTTATCGCCAATCCAAAAATGCCCCCCTGGCAGCTTATCTTTCCCGGCGTACTGGTTACCGGAGACTCCACGATATAATCGGGGGTACTCAACCTTAAAACAGGCCGCTTCCCTGTTACCTTAAAAATGGGGTTTACAAAATAATCGAAAAATAGTACAGTATTCTGTGCCGGTCGGAGGTAAATGGATAGATGACAAAAGATGATATTTTTTTAAAACTTAAAGAAGTCCTGACGGAGGAGTTTGAGATTGATTCTGACACGATTAAGCCGGAATCGCAGTTATATGCGGACCTTGATCTTGATTCTATAGACGCGGTGGATATGATCGTAAGAATGAAGGAGTTTACCCAGGAGAAAATTGATCCGGTGCTTTTCAAAAACGTCCGGACGGTTCAGGATGTGGTGGACATGCTCTATCCGCTGGTACAGGCGGCGGCTCCCCGGAGCTGAACGGTTTGATGGGGCGGATTTTTCTGTATATTCTGGCCGGGGCCTATCCGGTTCTGGTGTTTGTTTTTCTGGTGATTTTTAAGATACCGGTACGGTTCTTTTCGCTTTTTGTTGTCTCCGCGGCCTTGGTGTACTTTTTGGGGGCAGGGACGAAAAAAAAAATTCCTTCCCCGGATTGTAAGCGTCTTTCTCCTGGGAGGAGTGGGAATCGTGTGTCTTATCACGAATTCCCGGCTGGTTCTGAAACTATACCCGGTTCTGGTGAGCGCCGCGATGTTATGCGCTTTTGGGGCCACGCTTTTTTCTCCTCCGGTTATGGTGTTCCGTTTTGCCCTGCTTCAGGACAAATCAATACGGGGCTCCCTTGCCGAAAAACGGGTGGAAAAGTACTGCCGGAAAGTGACGCTCGTTTGGTGCGCCTTTTTTATCCTGAACGGCGGTACGGCCCTGTTTACCGTGTTTTTTGCGTCGGAAAGGCTGTGGTCTGTATATAACGCCGGCCTTTCATATATACTGATGGGAACCCTGTTTGCCGGAGAATTCATTGTACGGAAGATGATCGATAAAAAAATGCCCAAAGCTGTTCCCCTGTCCCGGTTTACCGAGGGTTCCCGGCCGGCGGATACGGTTCTCTGCTATGAGCAGACCTGGTCTGAGGGACCGCGCAAGACCTGGCGGGATTTTCTCGACGATACGGCGCGCCTGCGCCGCCTTATCCGGACCGAAGCGTCGCTGAAATGGATACTCCGTACGGAGGATTACTGGTATTTTCTGGCGGCCTTTACCGCCCTGCTCCAGTGCGGTAAACAGGTGCTCCTTGCCGCGGGCGCCTCTCCCGCCTGTATAGCGGAAATTCGGGATAACGAAACCGCATTCCTTACGGACATGGAATTTTCCCCGGAAGAAACGGGAGACGCCCTTTTTATCCCCGCCCTGCTTGAGGGAGATTCCCCGGTCACGTCCACGGCGCCGGCTGAAGACCTTCCCCGGATCAACGCGGAAGAAGCGGTAATCGTAACGTACACCTGCGGCCCCGCCGGCAAGGGTGAAGCGGCAGGCCGGCGCTTAAGCGAATTTGAGCGGGACAGCCGCTTTGTCCTTGCCAAATGGGGGGAGGAGTGGCTTGCCCGCAAGGTATGTTCCACCGTAGACCCGCATCATATATACGGGCTGCTGTTTTCCGTGCTGATTCCTTTTACCGCGGGGGTTCCTTTTCGCCGGAAGCGGATTGAGAGGCTTGAGGAATGGGAACAATGCGCCGGCGCTTCGGGGGAGGATTCCCGTATGCTTATTACGTCGCCCGCGTTTCTGCAAGAGGCGGCGGAAGCGCAATCCCCTGAAAAAGGAGTCTTCCGAAACCCGCCCCGCTCTCCCTGGATTTTTTCTTCCGAAGGCGCCAGTGCTGAAACGGCGGAAAAGGCCGGCGGCCTCTTCGGTTTCCGGCCGGTGGAGATACGCGCCGGTACAGGCGGCATCGCCTGGCGGCGGTCCGGGGAGAGGTCTGAATGGATACCTCTTGATCCCCCTGATAACGGGGAGACCGGCAAAAACGATAGGAATGGGGATATCCTGCGCGGACACGGCATACCCGCTGAAAAGATACTCGAAAAAAACGGCGATACCCTTTTGCTGGAAATTGCCGTTCCCCCGGACTGCGATTACTTTGACGGTCATTTTCCGGTTATCAAGGTCCTGCCCGCGGTCGCCCAGCTTGAACTGGTGATCCGTCTTGCTGCCCGTTATTTTGGGACGGGCGTTCACGTATCAAAAGTCAAACGGATCAAATTTTCAAAGCTGCTCCGGCCCGGCGCCGTACTGCGTATCAAACTGGAATTGCAGCCGCGCTCCGGCTTAATCGCTTTCACCATAAGCACTCCCGATGAAAAACAGGTTTATTCGTCGGGAACCTTTATGCCGGACAGGATTATAAAGCAGGGCTTTGTTATTCCGGTCTACAATCATGGCAGGACCGCGGGGCCTCTGGTGGAAAAACTCTCCCGCTGCGGCCTGCCCATCATCATGGTGGATGACGGCAGCGACGCTGAAACACGCTCTCTGCTTGCCGCGGCTGCTGCGGGCTGTCCACTGACGGTTCTTCTAACACTGGAAAAAAACCGGGGAAAGGGCGCGGCCGTTATTGCCGGAATTGAAAAAGCCGGCGCAATGGGGCTTACCCATGTTTTGCAAATTGACGCGGACGGGCAGCACGCCCCGGATCGTTCGGGCTTTTTTCTGGAAGAATCCGCCGCCCATCCGGAAGCGGCAATCTGCGCCTGGCCTGAATACGACGACTCCGTTCCCCTGAGCCGCAAGTACGGCAGAAAAATTGCCAATGCCTGGGCGAACATTGTTACCCTCTCCGGCGGCGTTGCCGACGCGATGATGGGATTCCGGGTCTATCCGGTTGAACCTTTCCTGCGGGTATGCCGCGGGCAGCATGTGGATCGCCGTATGGGTTTTGATATTGAAATGCTGGTCCGTTTGTACTGGCTGGGGATTCCCCTTGTTTTTCATCCGGTCAAAGTATCGTACCCCAAAGACGGCATATCCCATTTTCGTGCGGGGCTGGATAATATCCGCATAAGCGGGGTATTCACCCGGCTTTTTTTCGGTATGTTGATCCGGCTGCCCCGGCTTGTCCGGCGCAGGGCGGTGTAAACGATGTTAAATCAAAAAAATATTCACTGGTCGGAGTATAAAGAAGAGGCGGCAGGGTATTGGCACATAAAGCTGCTGCTGCTCATGTTTCGGATCTTTCCGGTTTTCTTTTTGCGTTTCTGCGCGTTTCCGGTAAGTTTTTTTTATTGGCTTTTTTCAAAAAGGGCCAGGGAGGAATCCCGCCGGTATTTGGAAAAAATCGCCGCCCTGAAAACAGACATGCCGAAAGGCCCGGCCCTCAGTCCCCTGAAACACATCCTTGCCTTTTCCCTGACACTGGTAGAAAAGGTCGAAGGCTGGGGCGGCAAGGTGCTGTTTAACCGCGTCCATTTTCAGGATGACGACATTGCCGACCTCATAGACCGTCTTGAAAGGGGGGAAGGGGCGTTGATAGTATGCTCCCATCTGGGAAATACCGAAATGTTCCGGGCGCTTGCTAATTATAACCGGACCGGGGTTTCGCGTAAGATCCGGGTAACGCCGGTGGTTGACGTTTCCGTAACCGCCATGTTTAACCGGATGATCCGGGAACTCAATCCCCATGCCGAAGACGGTATTGTCAGTACCGGCAGTCTCGGTCCGGAGACGGCGATACTGCTGCTGGACCGGATAAACGCCGGGGAACTGGTGGTGATCGCCGGGGACCGAACCTCGATAAATTCCAGAAATAAATACATTTCCCTCCCTTTCCTGAACGAAGAGACTGCGTTTCCCTACGGCCCCTTCTTCCTCGCCGCCCTGCTCAATGCCCCCACCTATTGTATGTTTGCCCTGCGGCGGGGAGACCTGTCCCTGTCCTCCCAATACGAGATGCACGTCCACAGGAGCCGCGTCTCTTTTGACTGTCCCCGCCGGGAGCGGGAAAACAGGATACGGGATTTGGCCTGTTTGTTCGCGGAAAAACTCGAATACTACTGTAAACAACATCCGTATCAGTGGTATAATTTTTATGATTTTTGGACGTGTCCGGAAACTCCCGGCGCGCCGCCGGCGGAGGAATAAGTATTATATGAACTCAAATTTTTATTTAAGCGCCGAAGCTGCATTTACCGTTGAATTTTACGATATAGATCCCATGCTGGTAGTCTGGCACGGCAACTATATAAAATATTTTGAAAAAGCCCGCTGCGCCCTGCTCAATAAAATCGGTTATGGCTACAAGGAGATGAAAGCTTCAGGATACATCTTTCCGGTAACAGGCATTTCGGTTAAATATATCGCACCTTTTTATTTTGGCGACAGGGTTCGGGCCAGGGCGATCCTTGAAGAATATGAAAGCTGCATCAAGATAAAATATGAACTCATAAATGCCGAAACCGGCATAATAAGCACAAAGGGAAAAAGCACTCAAATGGCCTATGATGCCGCCTTGAAGAAATCCTGTTTTGTATGTCCCCGGATTTTTATAGAGCGGGTGGAAGCCTTGCTGCGTCAGGAGGGCGGACAATGAAAACGTCCGTTTTTATTTTTGTCCTGCTGCTTTGCCTGGGGCCGCTCAGCGCCCGGACTGATGACGTTTCCGGGGCATTCAGTTATCCCCTTTCCGCGGAAACCCGCGGGCGTTTTAACAGCGTCTGCGGCGCTCTTGCGGAACATCCCTTTGTCAAGGGAAATTTTGAGCAGACAAAAACCTTAAGCCGCCTGAAACGCACTCTTGTTTCCCGTGGTAATTTTATCATCGCCGCGGATATGGGTATGGTGTGGGAAACCCTGAGACCCTTTCCCTCAACCATGACGGTGGGCAGGGATTTTATTATCCAGCAGGCCGCCTCCGGTTCCCGGACAAAAATTGACGCTCTGGGGAATGAAACTTTTCTGCGGCTTTCCGCTGTCATAAGCGCCGTGTTCTCCGGCAATTCCCAAAAACTTCTCGATAATTTTGAAATATTTTTTACCGGCGCAGAAGGAGGCTGGATTGTGGGCCTCGTCCCGTTTGAACAATCGATCCGTTCTTTTGCCAACCGGATTGTCATGCGCGGCGATTCAGTGATCCGTTCCATAAACCTTTACGAGAATAATGGCGATACCATTACGTATATCCTTTCCAATCATGTGTTTCCCGGAGCGTTAAGTCCCATTGAAAAAGCCCTTTTTTCTGATTGATAGAATCATTAAAACCACTAAAATAAAAACGCGGGGACACGCATTATCTCCGCCTGTCTTTTGGCTTGTTTTTCACGCCGGTTTATTGGCTGCTTTGGGCCTTTCCATCCTTGCAGCAGGGCCGGTCAGTATAAGCGCCGATTTTTTTGACATCCTCCCCAACTCCCGATTCCGCAAATCTGTTGCCGCCGCGGACCGGTTTCTGGGGGATATAAACGGGCGGAATGTGTATATCCTTGCGGGAAGCGCCGATTTTGACGAGGCAAAGCGGGGCGCGGAAGCATTGTACGGGCTGTTTGCCGGAGATTCGGGCGGCAAGGGCGGCGAAAGGGACGGCGTCTTTGAGACTCTTTCCCTGTACGCCGGCGAAAACACCCTGGGCGAATTTACGGATTTTCTGTTCAGGTACCGGTATGTTCTGATGGATGAATCGACCCGTGATCTTCTTGAAAACGGCGGTGCGGAGGATATAGCCGGAAGCGCCTTGGCTGAAGCCTATGGGCCGGTGAATTTTTCCTCCCTTGATTATATTGATCTTGACCCCTTTTTTCTTGTTGACCGGGGGATAAAAACCACGCTCCTCCCCCTTCTGCTTTCCGGCGATTCCGGGGGAAATCTCTCCCCCAGGGACGGCGTTCTTGCCGCTCAGGACGGGGAACTCTGGTATGTTTTGATCAGGGGACGTCTGGAAAGCGGAGGGCTTGCCCTTACCAACAAAAACAGCGCGGTAAAAAAAATTTACGCCGCCTGCGATTTGGCCTCCGCGGAAAACCCCGGCCTGCGGTTTGTGTATTCCGGCGTTCCTTTTCACAGTTACGAAAGCTCTTCCGGCGCCCAGCGGGAAATTTCCCTGATCTCCACAATTACCCTGATTATCATTATATGCCTGTTTGTGTGTGTGTTCCGGTCAGTCATTCCGGTTTTTGTTTCCCTTTCCGCGGTGCTTGTTTCGATTCTGACGGCTCTGGTTTCGGCGCTTCTTTTTTTCCGTGAGGTGCATATATTAACGCTGGTATTTGGCACGACCCTGATCGGAACCTGCGTTGATTATTCGGTTCATTATTTTTTCCACTGGAAATACAACGGGGAGCTGAAAACCGGAACGGACATACGGAGCCGTATCATAAAGAGCGTTTCCCTGAGCTGCGTTTCATCCCTGGTTTGTTTTACCGTTCTCCTGTTTGCGCCCTTTGTTATCCTGAAACAATTCGCGGTTTTTTCTTTGGCCGGATTGCTGAGTTCTTTTTTATCCGTTACCTGTTTATATCCGCTCATCAAAAAAAAGGAAGTCGCCGGAAAAATTAACCGCGAACCACACGAACAAAAGCGGGATTTTGGACAAAATATTCGTGTTGCACATGCCTGCCCTGGACTTCGGCAGGCTCAGCAGCCGCGAAGTCGAAGGGTGGTTGGAAAAGAGCCTGTCCCAAAACTAATTGACTGTGCGCTAGCGCGCATGGTTTTGGGTCTGGCTCTTGCAGTTTTTCAGGCTTTCCGCCTTGCACAACTGCGAATGTCAAGGTTGCTTTCCCAAAACTTCAGTTTTGGGAAAGCCTCAAGTGTCTGCCTTTTGGCAATGATAGCGGTTTCCCTTACCCTGATCTTTATCAACCGGAAACAAGTCCGCCTGGAAAACAATATCGCCGCTTTGTATACCATGTCCGCTTCCCTTCTGGAATCGGAAAAAACAAGCGCCAGGGTACTGAACCACGGTTCTTCGTCCTGGTACTTTATCGTATCCGGCGCCAGTCCCGAAGAAACCCTGGAACGCGAAGAGGCCCTCCGCGCCTTTCTGGACGCCGAAACGGCCCGGGGCAATCTCGGTTCCTATCTGGCCGTGTCTCTTTTTATTCCCTCCACGGCACGGCAAGAGCGAAACTTCCGGGCCGCCGGGAATCTGCTTCCCCTGGCGGACAGCCAGTTTGCAGCCCTTGGTTTCCCGCCGGAAGCCGTAGAGGAGTTCCGCCGGGACTTTGCCTCGGCGCGGGGCCGCTATCTCCTTCCCGGCGAAGAAATCCCCGGTATCCTTCGGGAACTTGTTTCAAGCCTGTGGATCGGCGCTCTCCCCGGTGAAATGGACGGCCGCTACTATTCCTGCGTACTTCCCCGCCACGTCAAAAACGCGGAGACTTTTCGCGCCGCCGCGTTTGACGGGGTGTTTTTGGTGAACAAGGTGGAGGACATCGGGAACGAACTGGACGCATTAACCAAAAACATGCTGCTCCTTTTCCTTGCGGCCTATGCCTGCATTGCCGTGATGGTCAAGCTGTTTTATTCCTGGTCCAAAACGCTGCGGATCTGTCTTGTGCCCTTCCTGCTGATTCTGGTAACACTCGCGGTTCTTGTCTGCGCGGATATAGCCCTGAGTTTTTTCCCCGCGGTCGGCCTTGTGCTGGTATTCGGCCTGGGACTGGATTACATGTTTTACATCACGGAAAACGAAAAGTCCCGCGGCATTGGGGGAGGAGACATCGCCATTCAGGCGGTACATCTGTCTTTTGCCACCACCGCCCTGTCCTTCGGCGCGCTTGCGTTAAGCGGCTTTACCCCGGTTCATACATTCGGTCTCACCGTTTTTGCGGGACTTTCCGCGGCGTATGTTTCCGCGATGCTTTTAACCGGCGGGCGGGCCTCCGCGGGGCAGGCGAAGTCTTGATGACTAACAGGTTGATTGGACTAAGTAGAGTCTGTCCATAATGTAGACACATTATGGACAGACTTCCTTAAAAAACGCATTTTCGCAGCCGTTAGGCGAGAAAATGCAATGTCTGTCCGCAAAGTAACCGACTTTGTGGACAG
>JAITIC010000089.1 GCA_031279635.1 Treponema sp.
GCGGCACCCTATCCTCAATCCGGTTAAAGGGGTGCCGGACTCGATAGAATTACAAGGTATCTTTGTGAAGAAAGAAAGGCCGCCCAAAGGGAAAGTGCCGGTAGAATGGTTGCGGAAACTTGTTTCCGAGGCGGCCAGTAAACCGGTGGAAACGGTGGGAGAAGCGTATACGCGCGTAGGATATTATATGCGGCGGAGGCAGATAGAGCGGTTTCATTATGTGCTTAAGAGCGGGCACACGATGGACAAGCTGTAGAAGCGGAATGGACAAAACCACGGCACTCAGTTTGACACACTCAATTATCGCTATAGTGATACTAAACGCACCCTGTGCGGCACGGCTTACGCCGGAACTGCCCCGCTCCTTTTTTGAGGAAAGATGCGTGGAATTTTCCGTATTGTGCGGCGAATCGGCGGGAGGCCCTCCTTGCGCTTCTCGCGTATCGGCCCGGTGTGTGCCGTTTGTCCGTATTTCATATTCATGGGTTAACTATTCAGTGGGGGGAAGTCTCCCCCTTCGCTCCAGCCCGCGCCGCCCGCAAGCGGGCTTAGGCGGTCTTCCGCTATCCCCCTCTCCTAGGGGCTACCGCCCCTAAAACCCCGCCCGTTTAAGTTTTTCTCGCAACCTATAGAACAACAACAGCCCCGGCCTTAACCAGCCGCTCAATATCCCGTCGAGGCGGTTCGCCGAATCGCCGCTTGTATTTCCGGTTGAACTGAGCCGGACTTTCATAACCCGCTTCATAGGCTAAACTTGACTCACGGAATAACCCCAATATACCGCAGACACTCCTGCACGAAGGCCGTACGCCGTGGTGTTGGGCCGACCTCCCCTGTGGCCGTTTTCGGACGGCGCAGAGGCTGTCCCCCGTGCGGGGCCTGTCCCTGTTACGGAATAACCGTCTGAACCAGCGACCCCCATTTGTCTGCCAGCAGAGGCATAAAAAGGCCGCCCTGTACCGTGCGGTTTTGAAAAGCGTAATGTTTGGCACTCACCGTGTCGTACCAGTCGGCAAAAGGAACCCGATCCGGGGTGTGTTCAAGGAAGGCGGCCATCGGTTTTATCAGCGTCTCCCGTCCAGCCTTGTCGGGGCTGAACGCGGCGGCCCAGAGTATCCAGTCCGACTTGGTATATTCCCGCCGACTGTCTAAAGGAACGCCGTAGGCATATAGATGCTCGGTATACCACGCCAATTCAGAAGCGAATAGTCTGGGGGAAAACAGCTCACTTTTGAACAGCAGGTCCCAAACCAGATTGTATTTGAGGCTCCAGCCTTCCTGTTTGTCGAACACCAGAGCGGTGTGGCCGTTTCTGTCCGCATTTGCGAGCCATGCAGTAGCCATAGTTTTTGCCTTGGCGTGATATTCCCCTGCTTTCCGGTCTCCGGTCATACCGAGTACCACCGCATAGGCTTCAACTCCTATGATTGCTTTGGCGGCGAGATTGCAGTTATGGGCCAGATGGCCGGCAAAGTCATCGGTGCAGAGTTGCTCGCCAGGGTCTGCCCCATATTCGATGAGGTAACGAACCCATTTTTTCGCTAAATCAAGATGGGGTTTTGAGAAGTCCGCGTTTTTCTCGGACCGGGCAACGGCGGCCATCATGATGAGCATATTACCGCATTCTTCCACCGGCATCTGGGCACGAATGTCGTAAAGCTCCGCGTTGGCGGGAAAGGCATAGTAAGGGGGATATATCTCGGTGTTGCGCATACGTTCTTTCGACAGGCCGTAAACCTGCCCGGTAAGATGGGGGTAGCGTCCGGCATCGTGCGGGGCAAAGGCGTACGTCCAAACCGGTTGCCGGGCGAATCGGAGGATAGGACGCAGCATTCCTTTGACAAGTTCCGGGTTGTAGAGCAGAAAGAGAGGAACGGACGGGTAACTCACATCCACCGTGGCGGCGCAGCCATTGGAGAAGCATTCCTTTGAGATGAAGACAAGATCGCCGTGCTCATCGGCGATGAGTTTATGGGCGGCGACGGCCTGCCGGTAGGCGATATTCAGGATAGCGGCATAAGCCGACCCTCCGGCGGATTCTGCCCTAGCCGCTAGTTCCCGATCGAAAGCCACGCAGCGTTCCCTGATGGCCGGATACTCCCGAATTCCCTCCTCGATGACATGGAGTATCGTTTTGCCGTTGCGGGCCCAATAACCCCGGCAGAATTCCCCGAAGTAGTTGATTGACACCACATCGTCATAGGCGGCGGCGAAAAAAGAGTCCTTTACGCCCTCCAGCTTGGGAAAAAGAAGCGTTACGCCCGGATTCTCTCCCTCTCCTGTCATAAACACCCGGCCCAAACCCTGAGATACCGCTAGATAAAGGTAACCCCAGTCGATAGTTACATCGTCCCCGCTGTGGCACAAAGGGCCCTGATTTCGTTTTCCTGTCCAGACAGCTTGGCAACCGTCCAACTCGTGAGTTCCCCATACTAAGGGGACTGGCGCGTCGCCATATTTGCAGAAGGCGGCACTAAACGAGAAATGCAGTTCCACCTCGTGCGTTTTGCCGTCGGTGGTAATGAGCCTTGCCCCGATATATGAAAGCGGACGGGAAAACAGGTCGGGCTCGTCCAGTAGCAGGGGGCTTAAAAATTCGAGTTTCAGAATGATCCCCGCCCCCGCGAAAGCGTAACGGGAAGAGGTGGCGCTGATTTCCAGCGAAGTCTGGGGCAGTATCGGCTCCGATCCAAGTCCCATGAAGCGGAATATCTTGCCGTCAATCCGTGCGATACCGCTTATCCGTTGTACTTGCCCTGTCCAGTGGACTGTGTTTCCGTCGTAAAGCCGATCCACAGGGGACCAGACGGAAAAATAGGGGTCGCAGGTGATGAGCGGTACGCTGGGAATACGGGCGTTTACCGGTGTGTTCATAAAAACTCCTTAAGTTCCGGCGGCTTTTGCGCTACCGCCTCCAAACAGATGCCTGTGCCTTGAGCAGAGGACATGACCGCACTTGATAATAGTGGACTGTCCGGCAAACTCTACCGGACAGTCTTGACGAAAAAACATTCGTTTTATTTCAATCCGGCACCTACGGCAGATAAAACTTCTCCCGCCGCTCGTTAATGATAACCTGTGCGCCGGAATTGAGCCAGTCCCGAAGGCCAGCTTCCCATACAGCGTCGAAATCGGCTGGTTTGCAGGTGATGGACTGTGCAAGCAGCGTGTTCCCCTTATCAACGAGGGTCTGCGTGTACGGGCCGGCAGCGGAAAGCGTTACGGGGATAACGGGGTCGGTTACCGCGTTGGTCATCGCGACATTGTAGGCGTTTTCTATCATCGTGGCAGGCCACGGATAACCTTGCGCCAGTCCGCGCAGCGTACTTTCCGGATCGCCCAAGTCAAGGCCGTTGAGAACCAGCACATAATCGAGATTATGCGGGGTGTTCTGTATCCACGGGCCTTCGGCGGCTTTGATTTTCGGGATACCGTCCACGATGTCGTGATTCACGCCTTCCCTGCCGATTTGCAGAAAATGATAATTCTCATAACGGGCAAGCCAGTTGAGATAGCGCAACGCCGCTTCCGGGTTTTTGGCCGTTTTCGGAATAAACATAAAGACACCGGTGGCATCGTTTTTGAGTTTCCGGGTAAGACCGTCTGAGCCGGTAATCGGGTCAAACGCGATGAGTTCCGCATTCGGGATATTTTTCCGGAGATCCGAGAAGATGTGATCGTTTTCTAAATAGATTTTGTCCCAATTGGCGGTAAACGAACCGACGATTCCGGCGCGCACCGGGTTCAGGTAGTCTTCTTCGGTCTTTATCAGCGCAAATTTCTGGTCGATGAGACCGTCATTATACATCCGGTTCATGAAGCGGACACCCTCCTTATAACCGGGCAGGAGAAAATGCCGGCCTAAAACATTGTTGACCCAGCGTTCCTCCAGACTGAGGTCCGGATTGATAAAGGGATAGCAAATGGGGGTAATCATATAAAGAAGATCGTTTCCTATACTGTAGGGAATAGTGTTCTGACCGCCGGGCTGCTGCTGTTTGAAGGCGAGTAGCGTCCGGTAAAATTCCTCGGTTGTCGCGGGAATCGGCAGCCCCAGCTTGTCAAGCCAGTCTTTGCGGATGAACATATTCGCGTTCGCGGTATTCATCCGGCGGGCGGGGACCGCGTAGACTGATTTTGTTTTTGGGTCTTCAAAACGGCGTATCAGGTCGCGTCCGGGGAGCGCGGGGTCAGGTCCTAGAAAGGCTTTGAGGTCGGCAAGGAGCGGCGAGTCTATATACGGCCCCATATCGAACAGGCCGCCCAAATCGCGGTACTGGGCGATCAACTCTGTCATATACGTAAAACAGATGTCAGGCGGATTTCCGGCGGCCATGAGGTTGTTGATGGCCGGCGTTTCTTCCCAGCGGGGAACCGCCACAAACTCAAGTTCGATGCCTTCGTCTTTGAGTAGCTTTTCCTTTATCCACTTTGTCCACTCATTGTTTGTAGGGTCAGTCTTACCGCCGTCCGTCCCCCGGTCAAAGACCTCGACCGTGATTTTAACCGTCCCTCCTTTTCCGTCCGTCCCTCCTTGAGACGCCGCGTTCTGCCGATTGCACCCGGCAAACAGCAGCGCGATCAGGGCGAAAACCGTCACTTGCACAAAAAGAAACTTTTTCATAACTCAATCCTCCAATAAAAT
>JAITIC010000212.1 GCA_031279635.1 Treponema sp.
CGCTAAAAATTTGTAAGGTAGCAGATCCCTATAAGCAAAATCGCCCAGAGGACATTCTCGTCGGTATCCGTGCATTTACAGGCCTTGAGGTTGCCGAGCCGGCCTCCGTACCACCAGAAAAGGCCCATCTGGGTATCAATACGGAAGGTGTATTCGGTAAAATCATCTTTTGTACTCTGGGTGCCAAAAAAAAGATAGGCCAATTCTTCAAGAATAGCGCCGAATTCCTCCAGGGACTGCTGAAAATTCCCCTGCTCGATTCCCGCTACAAAATCCGGCACCTCGTCCTGCAGCCGCTCCTTGCGGGACTCGTCCGCTTTCTCAACCCAGGTTTTCTGAATCAACAGATCAAGATTATTCTGAAAATGTCCCAAAAAAGAATGCATCTCTTTATCGGTTTTATTGAGCTTCAACAAACGGCGGTATTCGGCGCCAACCCCAAGGGCATCCGCAAAATCGGAAGCGGCTTTCAGATCGGGCATTTCATCCCCGGTAAAACCACCGACCGGAAACAGAGTCTCGGCAGTCTTCCGGTATTCATCCGGAATAGCAAGGTTTATACATGGAGGACAACGATACATAACTTTAATGTGCTGAGAAAACTAAAAATAGTCAAGGGAAGCTTGGCAGCAGGGCGGGCGCATTGAAAATCCGATAATACAAGGGGCAGGAGAAAAACAAGGACAAACCCTTTCCCTGGCGGCCATGAGCCTTATCCCCCGGCAGAAGCCTCTTCCGGGCCTTACGCCATGCTGCCTTTCTCCATAAACATGCTCCGCATGCTTTCCCTGCGCTTATCCTGTCTTTAGTAAGAGAGAGGACGAGATACTAACATATAGTTTAAAACCGTAATTTTTTAATGCGCTCGCCCTGCAGCCTCATTACAGAAACGCAATAGACCTTTGTGTTACTGGTGTTGAGGTTTTTCAAGGATCGGTCTATACTTGCTGATAAGGAAGGAGCCATGCGGGAACGGGCGGCCGGGATACTTTTGGCGGTGAGCAGTTTGCCTTCGCCGTACGGGATTGGCTCTTTCGGGGAGGCGGCTAGGGAATGGCTGCGCTTTCTGAAAGAGGCGGGGCAGAAGTATTGGCAGATACTGCCGCTGGGGCCTACCGGCTGGGGGGACAGCCCCTATCAGAGTTTTTCCGCCTTCGCCCTCTCGCCCTATTACATCGATCTTGATACCCTCATTGAAAAAAGGCTGCTCACCACAGAAGAAGTGCACGCCGTCCACTGGGGACGGAGCGCGGGCCGGGTTGATTACGCGGCCCTGTACCGCCGCAGGGAGCCGCTGCTCCGCACGGCCTGCGGGCGCTTCAAGCCGGACGTCGCCTTTGACGAATTTTGCGTGCGTAACGAGTCCTGGCTTACGGATTACTGCCTGTTTATGGCCCTCAAGAAAAAAAACAGGGGCCGCTCATGGCTCCTCTGGAACGAGCGCCTCCGCTTCCGCGGCAAGGCGGCCCTGAACGCCTGCCGGAAGCGCCTTGCCGATGATATTCGCTATCATTCCTTTACGCAATACACGGCCTATACCCAGTGGATGGCAGTCAAGGAATACGCCCGCGGTTTGGGCATCTCGATAATCGGCGACATGCCGATTTATGTCGCCGCGGACAGCGCCGATACCTGGGCGAACAGCGAATACTTTCAGCTGGACGAAAACCGGAAGCCGGTCAGGGTAGCCGGCTGCCCGCCGGATCCTTTTTCCGCTGAGGGGCAGCTCTGGGGCAACCCCCTGTACCACTGGGACCTCCTCGCGCAAACCGGCTTTGCATGGTGGCTTTCCCGCCTCCGCCTGAGCCTCGAACTGTACGATGTGGTCCGTATCGACCACTTCCGCGGTTTTGAGAGCTTTTTTTCAATTGACGCCAATGCCCGCGACGCCAGGGGTGGCGAATGGGTTAAAGGCCCCGGCCTTGCCTTTATCGACGCGGTAAACCGGGAACTGCCCGGCGCGGCCATTATCGCCGAGGACCTGGGCTACCTCACCCCGGAGGTCAGGGCCATGCTCCGGGCATCCGGTTATCCGGGTATGAAAGTGCTGCAATTCGCCTTTGATTCGCGGGAGGCCAGCGACTACATGCCCTTCACCTACGGGCGCAACTGCGTGGTCTACACCGGCACCCATGACAACCCCACTTCCCTGGGCTGGTTCAAATCGGCCCGGAGCGATGACGTACAAATGGCGCTGGATTTTTTCGGTATCAAAAACGCCCGCGGCGGCAACTGGGCCTTTATCCGCTGCGCCCTTGCAAGCATCGCCGACACCGCGATCATCCCCATGCAGGACTACCTCGGCCTGGACGACCGCGCCCGCATGAACACTCCCTCGACCCTGGGCGGGCGCAACTGGCGCTGGCGAATGCCGGACGGGGGTGCGGACCCCGCGCTGGCCGAAAATATCCGCCGCCTTACCGGGATTTATGGGCGGTAGCGGCCTGCCGCTAAAGCAGCGTGCGGTTTGCCGGGTAAAATTGGCTGAAGGCGATTTTTGGGGATTATATGGCAAATGAGCCAGGTCCAAAACCGCGCCCCCGGCTATGCCGGGAACGTGAGCGCACAGTCAATTAGTTGTGGGACAGGCTCAGATTTAAAGAAAAATTTCGATATAGAGTTCGAAAACACCTTTAAAACGAGAGGGTATTGTTAATCCGCCTTTTCGGAAGCCTCAAGCCCAGGGAATTTAATCACCGGGGGAAGAATTTCCCCCGGTTAAATCACCGTTCCGGGGTACAGCACCGTGTTCTTGGGGATCACGATAATACCGTCCACGATGTAGTAGTGGCCGTAGTTGCCGTCGGCCCGTTTCATGTCGTCCACACCGATGCGGCAGCCCTCGCCGATGCAGACGTTTTTGTCGATGATGGCCCCTTTGATGATGGCCCCCCGGCCTATGCCCACGTTGGGGACCCTCGCTTCGGCGTTCTGGGCTTTCTGGATCTCGGTCTCGTAGAAGTCCGCGCCCATGCACACCACCCCGTTGAGGCTTGAGCCGGACTCGATAACGGTACGGATACCGACAATTGAGTTCGTGATGTTGGCGTTGGTGATGATGCAGCCTTCGGAGGCGATGGACTGGTTCATATTGCTGAAATTCATCTTTGAAGGCGGCAGGTTACGCATGTGGGTAAAAATGGGCCGTTTCTCGTCGTAAAAATCAAAACGGGGCCGCAGCGTGGTCAGGTCCAGGTTCGTCTCGTAGAAATTCCTGATAGTCCCGATATCTTCCCAGTAGCCGTCAAAAACGTATGCGTTTACCTTGAGGGTGTTGATCGCCATCGGGATTATTTCTTTTCCGAAGTCGGTAAGCTCGTTGGCAAGCGAATCTTCCATGGCCTTGGAGTTGAAAACGTAAATACCCATTGATCCCAGATAGCAGTCGTCCCTGTTTTTGTTTTTGCACAGCTCAGGCGGCGCCCTGAAATCGGAAATGTCCTTGGTAGGGCCGGGTTTTTCCATAAACTCGGTGATCCGGCCGTTTTTATCCACCTTGAGAATGCCCAGGGCGCTGGCATCTTCCCGGCTGACCATGGTGCAGGCAATGGTTATCGCCGCGCCGGAATCGACGTGCTGCCTGAGGAGGTTCTCAAGGTTCATCCGGTAGAGTTGGTCGCCCGAAAGGATCAGGTAATACGAGGGGTTTTGGGTACGGAAATGGGGAAAATTCTTGCGTACCGCGTCGGCGGTACCCTCGTACCAGCCCGAATGTTCAAATGTCTGTTCCGCGGCGAGAATCTCCACAAAGCCGTTGGTAAAGACATCGAACATATAGGTCTGCCCGATGTGCAGGTGCAGCGAGGCGGAGTTAAACTGCGTGACTATGTATATCTGCCGCAGGCTGGCGTTGATACAGTTGGAAATGGGGATATCCACCAGCCGGTACTTTCCGCCGAAGGGAACCGCCGGTTTCGCACGGGACTGGGTCAAAGGAAACAAACGGGTGCCCTTTCCGCCGCCCAACACTATGGATAAAACTTCTGACATATCGCGCCTCCTCAAAATAGCCGCCTGAAATATCCACCGCCTGCGCGTGAAACCCGCCAAGCTGTCTATCGAATTAAGTATAAAATGAAACGCGAGTTTTGTCGATAGATCGCAGCTTTTTTGCCAGGGCATCGGCGTTTACTCTGAGAACAAGAGAACGTATTGAAGGCGGGATGTCCAAAGCTCAACCGGCCGGGCGGGAACCGGTCGCCGGTATTGAGCACCGTATACCTGAGAAGGCTTGAGGGTATGCGTGAAGAGCGGGGTCATCAGGTGGTCCGGTAAGCGGATGATGATAAGCGGTCAAGAGCCGTCGGGCGGAAGCGGGAGGGTTGGGTGAAGTTGCTGGATGGGAAGCTGAAACGGAACGTGAACCGGAAGCAGCGCACGACCGGAAGCCCGGTTCGATTTTGTTCCATTTCGACGCGCCGGGCGGAAAGTGTGAAACATGTATCGTAATGCCCGTTCTGCCGGCGAATTGGTGAAGTTGATACTTCCATATTCTTACCCGGCAGCTGATGTATAGTTTTGTTGCCGCAGGATACGTCTGTTTGCCGACCGCTTCCCACCAGCGCGATATGCTTTCAACCGCAAATTCGCTCGTGTCATGGCTGGCGCCAACATTGACAAACCCGATGTTTTTATTGACATTGTACACACCATAGGGAGTATGAAAGATCCTGATCAGGAGGGCCGCTGTGTTTGTTAATGGACAGGGCCTATGAGGACGGGGAGACCCAATGCTTGCGCTTGAGTGGGGGTATAAGTCCGGTAGTACCGCCGAAGAAGAATCGGAAGAAGCCTTGGGAATATGATAAAGGACTGTATAAACAGAGGAATGAAGTAGAGCGGATGTTTCGGCGGTTAAAAGGGTTTCGGCGGATAGGGACAAGGTATGACAAGCGGGATCTGATATTTTCCACATTTATCTATCTTGCCTTGTGTGTTATCGCCGTTTGTTCATTGATTCCGCGTAGTATGAACAGGCCCTAGACACTGTTAGAAAAAGAGTATTTTGAGAAATGCGGTATTCCTGCCCGTTTGTTCTTGAAATTACCGATGTTTTCCTTCTTCTTGGTGTCAACGGAAATGACTGGTTCTCCTTTGTCAATATACTCTTGTGCAGTCCGGTTTATGTACTGGCATTGTTCGTTTCTATTGGGATTTGGTTTGCCAACCTGAAGCATTTTTTGATTGGTTTGCTTGCGGTAGCCATTATCTTCAAGTATCTTACCAACCGTCACGTAGCTCACGTTGATACCCTCTTCACTCAATTTGCCGGCTGTTTTTCGCAAACTTTCCGTCGTGTAGGACAATACGTTCTGTGGATTGCCATAAGTTACCGGGTTTACGATTTCCAAAATCTTGTCTACGACTTCAGGATGATTTTCTTCTATGAGGTGTCTTCCCCCACCACTCGCACTTTTGTTCCTATGTCCGCCCCTTCCGGGTTCTCTGATACCTCGTTTGATCGTATTTTTAGACGCTCCGCTGATGCGATGTACTATTGTTATTCCACCACGACCATATGCTAATGCCTCACTTGCAAGAAACAATCGCCTTTGCTTTTCGTCCAGCAATGGTAACATCATTTTTATCCGGTCTTCCATTTGTGTAGTACCCCGTTATTTGAGATACTACTGAGCCTTTCCCAAAACTTCAGTTTTGGGAAAGCAACCTTGAAATTCGCAGTTTTGCAAGGCTGAAAGCCTAAAAAACTGCAAGAGCCTATCCCAAAACCGTGCGCGTTAGCGCACAGTCAATTAGTTTTGGGATAGGCTCTACTATCATATCATATTCTTACAATAAGTCATGTTGTTTTTTAACAAATCTTAAGTCTGAAAAGGTGGCGGGACTTTGCAGGGAGCAAATAGTATAAGGATACCAAGCGGCTTCTTATCACCGCGGATTGCTGGGGAAGCAATGGCTATAAAGTATATCGGTGGGAAGTGAAATTGCAGGAACTGGCCAATCAGACAAACAAAACAATAACGGTACTGTATTTCCCGCCTGGTACCAGTAAAATAATTATTTACGTAAACCACCAGCTATGCCGGTGAGACTTGAAAAGGTTATACCGTCCCATCGTGATCCGAACAGCGAAAAGTAAATTTGCCATGAAGAGTCTAACAAACTGGCGCCAAAGATGTGAAAAAACTAGAAATTATATTTGCCAGATCAATGGGAGATACAAATATTGAAGCAAAAGATTAAGGAAATAAGGGTAGGGCGGAGCGCCAATCAAGACATTCTGGAGGAGGGAAAATACTTGTAATT
>JAITIC010000136.1 GCA_031279635.1 Treponema sp.
TTTTCTTTTCGGGCAAGGAAGTCAGGCGCGGCAATTTTCTGGACCAGCTGCGGCAGGCCCTGGCTTTCATGCCGGGATGCAAACGCCTGCCGCCCGTTGAGCTGCTTGAGGTTTCCGAAAATTCCCTGGCGGGCAGTATGGCCGCCAGGTTGAGGGATATGGTACTGCAAGCGGATTTTTTTCCGGGAGGATAAGAAGATGAAGTTTCATAAACTATTGCAGGAAAACAAATTTACCCTGGTAGTCAGTCTGCCGGAAAACCGCATTGAGCTGGTTGAAGCGGCTCTTCGCGGCGGCGCTCAGGCGGTCAAGGTACACGTTAATGTCTGGCACCGGGCTTCGGGGCATACCTTCGGGACCTTTGCGGAGAATCGCAGCTTCCTTAAAGAGATGGTCAAGATCTGCGCCGGTGTTCCCGCAGGGCTGGTCCCCGGCGCCGATGAAGCCTTTGTGACCGTAGAGGAACGGGATGAGATGGAAGATCTGGGTATTGACTTTATTTCCTCCTACGCCGCGCATCTTCCCAGCTACATGCTGGACGCTCCCAAACTGAGCCGCATGGTGGCCATTGACAGCGCCTACACCCAGAACACCCTGGACGGCATAAACGTATATCCTCCGGATGTGCTTGAGTTGAGCATCCAGCCCGGAACCGAATACCATAAAAAACTCAGTTACGGCGATATTCTGCGTTACGCCGATATTTCGTCAAAGGTGAAAATCCCGACCCTGGTTCCAACCCAGAAATGGATGGCCCCGGAGGAAGTACGGCGCCTGTACGCGGCGGGCTGTAAGGCGGTGATGATAGGCGCGGTGGTCATGGGTAAGGATTCCGGCGCGGCGGATGTGGAAAAGACAACTGCCGCATTCGCCCGGATCATAGGGGCCCTTTAAAAAATTCCGGCGGCGGTAAACCGTTTAGCGGTTTCAATATTTTAACAGGGCTATGCCCTGAAATTCTGAAGGGCTTTTTCCGGGGGAGACGGTCCTGAAGAAAAGGAGTATCTCTATGGTTCAAGGTATCGTTATTATTGCGTCTTTCGTGTTTCTCGCCATCCTGATGATGGCAAGGAAGATCCCTACCTTTGTGGCGCTGCTCATCATGGCTGTGCTCACCTGCGTGGTGACCGGAGTCCCCATGGTAGGAACCGATGATAAGGGCGCGCAAATCGGCTGGCTTCAGACGATAATCGAAGCCGGCGCGAGCCGGATGGCCACGGCCTTTGCGGCCAGTATATTCGGCGCCTGGCTGGGGCAGCTCATGAACCAGACCGGCATTACCGAAACCATCATCAAGAAAAGCGCCGAGCTTGGCGGCGACCGTCCTCTGGCGGTGGCCTTCATCCTCATGGTCGCCAATTCCCTGCTCTTCACCACGCTGAGCGGCCTTGGCTCCGTCATCATGGTAGGTTCCATCTTCATGCCTATTTTGATTTCCATTGGCATACCCGCCGTATTGGCAGCTTGCTTCTTCCTTATGTCTTTCAATATCGGTCTTACCTTCAACATGACGAACTGGGTCACCTACAAGAGCATCTTCTCGCTGGAAATCCCCGTTATCCAGGGATTCTACACCTACATGCTGGTGGTTACGTCGGTCGTTACCTTTGCGTTCCTCCTTATCGAATATTTCCGCCACGGAAGGAAGTTCGCCTTCTCCGCCCCGGTTGAAGGCAGCCAGATCCCAAAGCGGGACGGCGATTCCGCCCAGAGCCGTCCCCTCAAGGGCGTTACCGGCGTGTTGGCTATGTTCAGCCCCATCATTCCCATATTCATGGTGGTTTTCCTCAAGGTTCCGGTAAATCCTGCCTTTATTGTGGGCATTATCTGGCTCACGATTTTTACCGCCAAAAGTTTTTCCAAGGCCATGAATCTGCTGATAAAAACCGCCTATGACGGCATCGCCATGGTCGCCCCGGCGATGCTCCTTTTTGTCGGCATCGGTATCCTGTTCCTGGCGGTCACCCATCCTATGGTCAAGGCCATTCTTAATCCCTTCCTCCTGGCGGTGGTTCCTTCCAACAGGATCGTGTTCGTCATCTTCTTCTCCATCCTGGCACCCCTCTCCCTGTTCAGGGGACCCCTCAACCTTTTTGGCCTCGGCTCCGGCATCGCGGCCCTCATCATGGGCCTTGGTACCCTGAACCCCCTGGCGGTCATGGGCGCCTTTCTTTCGGCGGAACGTATCCAGGGCTGCGGAGATCCTACCAATACCCAGAATGCCTGGACCGCCAGTTTCGCGGAGGTTGACGTGAACGTCATCACCAGGAAGATACTGCCCTATCTTTGGATCATCGCGGTAATTGGGGTCATCATCACGGCAGTGGTTTATTTCTAAATGAAAGTCCGAATCGGCATAGACGTGGGCGGTACCTTTACGGATGCCGCCGCCATTGATAACGATACCTACGAACTCATCGGATCCTGCAAGGTTCCCACAACCCACTTCGCTCCCGAAGGCGTAGCCGCCGGTATAGTACAGGCGCTGCGGCAGGTGATGGAGCAATATGGTATCAGCAGCGAAGACGTGAGCTTTATTGCCCATGGGACAACCCAGGCCACCAACGCACTCCTTGAGGGCGATGTGGCTTTGGTGGGGATCATCACCGTGGGCCGGGGTCTTGAGGGATTCAAAAGCAAGAGCGATACCAACATAGGCAGGATAGAGCTGGCCCCCGGGAAGCACCTGGAGTCTCGCAATGCCTATGCCGATTCGGCCGGCGGCCTTGAGGCAAACATCCTAAAGGCTATCGAAAGGTTGAAGGCCGGCGGCGCCGGAAGCATCGTGGCCGCCGAGGCTTTCAGTGTGGATGATCCGGAAAATGAAAACCTGGTCCTCGCGTTATGTTCCGGAAAAACTATCCCCGGCACCGCCACCAACGACATCTCAAAACTCTACGGCCTCAAAATGAGGACCCGCACCGCGGTGGTGAACGCCAGCATCATGCCAAAAATGCTTGAGGCCGCCATGATGACGGAAAAAAGCATCATCGCCGCGGGCATTAAGAGCCCTCTTATGGTAATGCGCTGCGACGGCGGCGTCATGACCGTTGAGGAAGTCCGGCGCAGGCCTATCATGACGATCCTGTCGGGGCCCGCGGCGGGCGTCGCCGGCGCCTTGATGTACGAAAAGCTTACCGATGGGATCTTCCTGGAAGTGGGAGGGACCTCCACGGACATCTCCTGCGTCAAAGACGGCAAGGTGATGATCCGTTACGCCGAAGTGGGGGGGCACAAAACCTACCTTACCTCCCTTGACGTGCGTACTGTGGGAATTGGCGGCGGCAGCATGGTACAGGTAAAAAACGGAAAAGCCGTTGATGTAGGGCCTCGGAGTGTTCACATCGCCGGCCTCGATTATGAAGTCTACACGGACTCCGAAAAAGTTAAGAATCCCCGGCTTGTTGAAATTCACCCAAAGGAAAACGATCCTTCCTATGCCTGCGTCGAATGTGACAGTGGTGTCCGTCTGGCCCTCAGCCTTGCAGGGGCGGCAAACATCGCGGGTTTTGTGACGGAGGGAGACTATGCCCGGGGAAATCTTGAAGCCGCCCGCAGGGCATGGAAACCCCTGGCGGATACTATGGGCATGAATGTGGAGGAAGCGGCGAAAACAGTTCTGGGCTTTTCGGCAAAGAAGAACGGCAGAGTTGTGGCCCAACTCATGAAGGACTACAAGATGGAAGGGCGCACCACGGTCCTTGTGGGCGGCGGCGGCGGCGCGGCGGCGGTTGTACCCCACTTGGCGGGAGTACTGGGACAACGCTGGCGCGTTGCCCGGAATGCCCCGGTTATTTCCACTATCGGCGTGGCCCTGGCAATGGTCAGGGATATGGTGGAACGTACCATCCACAGTCCTACGGATAACGACATCCTTGCTATACGCCGGGAGGCGGAAGAAAAAGCCGTCGCTTCGGGAGCGGCGCCGGGAACCATTGAGGTGAGCGTACAGGTGGACACCCAGCGAAACCTGGTACGCGCCATCGCGGTAGGCGCTACAGAGATGCGCAGCAAGAACCTTATGGACCGGAAACTCGACCAGGAAAAGCTCAAAGCATTGGCCGCCGAAAACCTTGGAGCGGAGGCGGAAGAGATGATCCTGGCGGCAAAAAACGGATCCATGTACGCGTTCCAGTGTGAGAAGACAGAAAAAAAACTTCTGGGCCTTGTCAAAAAACAGAAAAAATTTTTGCGGCTCATTGATGAGGAAGGGGTGGTCAGGCTCCAGAAGGAGAACGCTATAGTCCTTGAGACGGATGCGGGAAACTGGAAAAACGTGACCGCCTCCCTGCTGAAAGAACTCACGGTATACGACGACGGCGGCGTCACCCTGCCGAATCTTTATATTATTCCCGGAAAACGCATCATTGATCTCTCGGGTCTTTCGGGGGAAGACCATGTCTACAGTCTCCTGGCGGTGGAACTTGCCGGTTACAAAGCCGAAGAACCGATCATCATCATCGGCACTGGCCGGAACGGGTAGGAAGCGGATGGTTAAGGATTTCCCTTTCCCCGGCTTTGAACTTTCCGGGCAGGAATTGAGCTGCGATTACTGTTATGCGAAGATCCCCGCCGCCGACCGGCCGGTGATCGCGAAGGCAGCCTGGGAGAAGGGTACGGCGGCGGCGGCGGCGATTTTTGAAAAGTTCAACGGCGAAAAGGACTTTTCAGTGATAGCCGCAAAAAGCGGCCTAAGCTGCGAATGGATCGACAAGGATTATGTTATCGCCGGCCGCCGCTATTTTAGTGAATATTTTTCGGCGAAAAAACAGATCCTGCTCTATTCCAGATCCGTTGAACTATGGGCGGAAAGGCACGGTATGGACCGGGAAGAGGCGGGGAACCTCATCCTGAGCCACGAGTATTTTCATTTTCTGGAATGTACTTCCCTGGGGCTTACCAGCAGGATGTACCAGGTTCCTATGCTGATGCTGGGCCCCCTAAAGATTGGACGTACCGGCATACGGGCTTTATCGGAAATAGGAGCGCACGGCTTCGCCCGTTTTTATTACGAACTATCGGGGAGCGGGAAAACGCCGGATGAATCCGGTACGTCTATTGAGGAGGAAAAGCAATGAACGGCAAACTGGTGTACGATGTGATCATAATCGGCGGAGGGCCGGCGGGCGCCATGGCCGCCATCGCCGCAGGGCGTAACGGCGCCAGGACTCTTCTCGTGGAGCAGTACGGTTACCTGGGGGGCATGCTCACCGCCGGCGGCGTTGGCCCCCAGATGACTTACCACGCGGGGGATGTACAGATAGTGGACGGCATCCCCGGCGAACTTATACGCCGTATGCAGCAGGAAGGTTTCTCTCCCGGCCACATGGAGGACTTCGCGGGATACACCTACACGGTGACCCCCTTTGATGCGGAAGGCCTCAAGCTGGTTTTGGAAAAGATGGTACTGGAAGCGGAGGTGGATCTGCTCTACCACACGGTGTATACCGGCTGCGAACTTAACGGGGGGAGTATTTCAAAGGTCAAACTGTACGCCAAAAACGGCTTTTTTGACGCGTCGGCTTCGGTTTACATTGACGCCTCCGCCGATGCGGACCTTGCCGTCCATGCGGGAGTTTCAACGGTGTTCGGCAGGGAGAGCGACAACCTGGCTCAGCCCATGACCATGAACATGAAGGTCTACGGGGTGGATCGGGAAAGACTCATTAAATTCGTACAGGACCACCGGGCCGATATGCTTCCCACGATCCCCTTCGACCGGCTGGAGATCATCCCCCGTACCGGTCTTCAGGGCGGGTACTCGGTGATACAGAAGGCTAAGGACGAAGGCCGCTTCCATGTGGACCGTGCGCACTTCCTCTGTTTTGAGACCAACAACCCCGGGGAATTTATCATCAACATGAGCCGCATCATAAAAAGAAGCGCCGTTGACGCCGTTGATCTTACCGCCGCGGAAATAGAAGGCCGGAAGCAGTGCTTTGAGATCCTCGCGGTGCTGCGTCACGATGTTCCGGGTTTTGAAAACTGCAAACTCCTCTCCATTGGCCCCAATATCGGCGTCAGGGAAAGCCGGAAGATTAACGGCCTGTATAAACTGACCACCGATGATCTCCTGTCGAATACTATGTTCAGTGACGCCGTTGCCATGGCGGGCTATCCGATTGACATTCATCCGGTGGACGGAAAGGAAGTCAGCTACCGGGAACTTAAAAAAGGAAGTTGGTATTCGTTTCCCTACCGCAGCATGATCACGGCGGAAATAAAGAACCTCATTGTTTCAGGCCGCTGCGTCAGCGTAACCCACGAGGCATTGGGTACTATCCGGGTCACCCCCATGGTGATGGCCCTGGGTCAAGCCGCGGGTACCGCCGCGGCCCTGGCCCGCAATGACGGCGATGTAAAAAACATCAACATCAAGACCCTGCGGGAAACGTTGATCAAAGACGGCGCTTTCCTTACGCCCTGGAAAGGATAAAATTATGTTGACTAAAAACGCCATACTCAACGATCCCGCCCGTTCCCGGTTAGATTGTTACATTTACGACGCGCCCTTGGCATATAGGAACGATTACCTCGCCCCGGCGGTGATCATCTGCCCGGGCGGCGGCTTTATCGAACTCTCCCCCCGGGAAGCGGAGCCTGTCGCCCTCAGCTATTTTGCCGAAGGCTGCGCCGCCTTTGTGGTGCATTATCCGGTGGGAGAGAGCGGCGCCGAGTTTCCCAAGGGGCTTTTGGCGCTGGCCGCGGCGGTGGCTCATGTCCGGGAACATGCCGATGAATACCATATTAACCCCGCCCGGATAAGCGTCTGCGGTTTCTCCGCCGGCGGCCATATAGCCGCTTCCCTCGCCTGCGAATGGAACCGGGAGGAAATTTACGGGACCCTAAACACCCAGGCCGGGAACATCAAACCTAACGCCGCAATTATTTGTTACGCGGTGATCGATCTGGAACAGCAGTACCATTATCCACAAGACGATTTCCGGGGTCGTATCCAAAAAGAAACCGAATCCATGTTCAGAAGGCTTCTGGGAAACGGCCCCCGCCACGCCGCACAGAAAGATTCGGCAGCTCTGCAGAAACAGGTGACTCCTTCAACATCACCCTGTTTCATCTGGCACACCGTCGATGATAAAACCGTCCATGTAATGAATTCCATCGTTTTTGCCGAAGCCCTCGCGAAAAACGGCGTTCCCTTCGACCTGCATATTTACCGCACGGGTCTCCACGGCCTTGCCCTGGCTAACGGGATAACCCAGACCAGGCCCGGGGATGTGAATCGTACTTGCGCCGAATGGATCGCAAGAAGCAAGGAATGGCTTAACGCATTGTACCCCTGAGTAATTTTACCGAAAGCGCTTACCGCTGTCCCAAGACGGCCGGCGTCCGCGGATCATCCGGCGGGGGGCGGTCATGATGGGACTAGAGGATTCTGTTAATTCCAACCTGACAAGGCGTTCCCGATGGCGGCCCATGATCGTCCGTCCATCACTTAGCATTCTGTCCAATACATATTGTTAGGCGAATTTTTTTGCCCAAATTGATCTACGCAGGCGCCATCAGTGGCGCCTGAAATTTATGAGCCTTACTTGAATATCCTCGCCAAAAAGTCAAAACCGCGCCTTTTTGATTCCTCTTGAACAAATCTTTTTATTAGGGTAGACTTACTTTATGGCAACTGTTCCGGGGAAAACAGTCTTTTTTACCGCTTTCGCTGCCGCGTGGCTGGCGTTGGCCGTTGTTTTTGCGGGGATTTTTGTCATAGAGGAACATGACCATGAGCACATTGATGTCGCGGGCCAAAGGCTTCCCTCCAGTGAAAATTGCCATATCTGCCTTGAAATACAAATCGCCCAGCGGCTGATAGAAGCCTTTGGACGTTTAGGCATAAGCATAGCCGTTATAGGGATCGTCTCGTGCGT
>JAITIC010000164.1 GCA_031279635.1 Treponema sp.
AGTCAAGGCGGAACTGACTAGGCGGTATCAGCGGTACAACCCGGTCCTCCTCCAGCAGGAGGTACACCGGGCGGTTGATGCGCTCATGGAGCAGAACCGTCAAAAGACCCTCATGCGGCGGCAGTCCCTCGCCACTGCCGCCCTTGAGCAATTCTAGCTGCGGTTAGAATTCTTATTATGAGGCAACGGCCTTTTGGGTTAGATTTTATTTTGAGGCATTACGGGGGTGACTGACACTTTCTGATTGAATCCGCGGGCGGCCCTCACGGCCCTTCCAATCTGTTGACGCAGGGGTGACTGACACTTTCTGGGCGCAGGGGATAGAGGGCAAAAGCGTTTTGTGGTCTTATGGGCGAAGTACGAACGGAAATTACCCTGGTAAATATCAAGGAGCAGGGTGCGGCGGATCTGGGATATATACCACAGGAACAAGTCCGGCGGCTCACGGTCAACGCCGTGGCGGACACCGGAGCGTGGACATTGGTTATCAACGAGAAAATCCGCGAAAAGCCGGGGCTGCGGATGGAAGAACCGGACGAAACTACCATTGATCCACCCCAAAACACAGGAAGCCGTCGGCGCTCATGGCGAATGACACAAACGAAGAGGGGCCAAGCGAAGACGCCGCCGGCGTGTTCAATATGCGCACAATGCGATGTTTTGAAAACGGAGGAATCCAATGGCTATAAGCAACATCAATATCAGGGTAGACAGCGAAGTAAAGGCTCAATCCCAAAGTCTTTTCGAGAATCTCGGTCTTGACAACCGCTATCAATATTTTCCCGCGGCAGGCATTAAAATCGGTAATTGCGATTACCAATAGAGGCTGTTCCAAAACTTCAGTTTTGGAACAGCCTCGTGTAACTACTTCGCCAGCAGGCGGTTGATCCTTTTGACAAAGTCCGCCGGGTCTTTCAGTTTCGCCCCCTCAACGAGCAGAGCCTGATCGAGCAGTACGCCCGCCACGTCGGCGATGCGTTCCTCGTCGTCAACGTCCCTGAGGCCCGCCACAATGGGATGCTCTCCGTTCACTTCCAAAATCGGTTTGAAGTCGGGCATTTCGGTCTGGCCCATGGCCTTGAGCATCTGGGCCATCTGAAGGGAAGGATCGTTTTCGTCGGCCACGATACATGAAGGCGAGTCGTGAAGGCGGCGGGAAAGTTTTACGTCTTTGACGCGCTCCCCCAGGGCCTTTTTGATTTTCTCGATAACGGGCTTTGCCTCTTTCTCGGCGTCCTTGTCTTTTTTTTCGCCCAGTTCCTCGTCGGCGCCGACGCGGTTGACCGCCTTGAGTTCCCAGCTTTGGCTTTCGGTTTTGCCGTCCGCGCCGCCGTCCGGCGCGTCTTTCGTCTGGCGGTAACTGTGCAGCGAGGGAATCACAATGTCGTCAATTTCGTCGTCCATGATGAGGACTTCGATTTCCCTGGCGCGATACGCTTCCAAAAGCGGCGAGGCCCGCAGGGTTTTTTCATCGCTGCCTGAGATATAGTAGATGTGCTTTTGATCGCTTTTCATGCGGGAGACGTAATCGGCAAAACTGGTGCGGCCCTCAACGGCGGTGCTCTTGAAGCGGACCAGTTCCTGAATGGCGTCACGGTTGGCAAAATCAGAATAAAGCCCTTCCTTGAGCGGACGGTTGAACTGGCTGATAAACGTTTCCCATTTTTCTTTCACCTCGGCGGAACCGGAAGCGGCGTTATCCGCCATTGACTTGAATTCAGAAAGGAGTTTTTTCACCGAAGCGTTTTTGATGTTGAGGAGTATTTTGTTCTGCTGCAGGATTTCCCGGCTTACGTTGAGGGGCAGGTCTTCGGAATCAATAATACCCCGCACAAAGCGCAGCCAGACCGGCATCAGTTCCTTGTCATCATCGGTGATAAAAACCCGCTTCACGTAGAGCTTCACTCCCGGCTTGTAGTCCGCGTTGTACATGTCAAAAGGGGCCTTTTGGGGGATGTAAAAAAGCGTCGAGTATTCGAGCGTTCCCTCCGCCTTTGTATGGATGTAGTGCAGCGGCTCGTCGGTGTCGTGGCCCAGTTGTTTGTAAAACTCGTTGTAGTCCTCTTCCTTGAGTTCCGCTTTGGCCCGCCGCCAGAGCGCCGTGCCCGAGTTGATCCGGTCGGTTTTGGTTTTACTGCCTTTTTCTTTCCCTTTGTCGTCCCATTCTTTTTCTTCATAGGTGAGGTAGATGGGGAAGGCGACATGGTTCGAGTAACGCTTGATAATGTCCTCAATAGACCAGCGGTTTGCGTATTCGGTTCCTTCATCGGTCAGGTGCAGAATCACCGTGGTGCCCTGGCTGTCCCGCTCGGCGCTCTCAATATCGAAACTTTCTTTCCCGTCGCTTGACCATTTCCACGCGGCTTCCCCGGCGGCCTTGCGGCTAATCACTTCGATGCGGTCGGCGACCATAAAGGCCGAGTAGAAACCGACGCCGAACTGGCCGATAAGGTTTGAATCTTTTTTGGCATCTTCGGCGAGTTTTTCCAGAAAGGCCCTGGTGCCGGAGCGGGCGATGGTACCCAGGGAATCGATGAGTTCCGCCTCGTTCATGCCGATCCCGTTGTCGGAAACGGTGAGGGTTTTGGCGTCTTTATTGAAAGAAATGTCGATGCGGGGATCAAAATTGATGGTTTTGAAAGCGTCATCTGCCACGGTGAGGTACTTGAGCTTGTCCAGTGCGTCGGAGGCGTTGGAGACAAGCTCCCGCAGAAAAATCTCCCGGTTGGAATAGAGGGAGTGGATGATAAGATGCAGCAAGCGGCTCACTTCGGTCTGAAACTGGTGTTGTGCCATATGTGGCTCCTTCATAAAAATTTATTGTATACGGTATAATAACAAGAGAGGGGCGGAAATGTCAAATGACAGGAGCGGCATGGAAATCGCGGTATACGGCGCGGGTCAATGGGAACGGTCCTTGGGGCTATCTGTGCAAAGCCGCTTTGACGCTTGATCTTATCAGCCTTGATCGGGCCCGCCTGGCGGTCTTTAAAGCCAAAGGCACGAAAATCGGCGGTTTTATGCTATAAAGAGATATGGCTGTTCAGGAAGAGGGAGGCCCCCCGGCCGGATTTAGCGGCGCCGTTGCCGGTCTTATCCGCTACGGCGAAAAGGGTGCTTGCGGCGAAGTTTTGCAAAGTGCCCTGCTGCGGGAAGGGATGGGGATGGAGGGAGATTGGCACGCGGGCGGGGAGCGGCAGATCAGCCTGCTCCCGCTGGAACTGCGGCGCTGGATAGACGCGCAGACCGAACCGGGGCTTTGTTTCCGCCGCTTTAGGGAAAATATCCTGTTTGAGGGAACCGCCGTTTCGCTCGCCCCCGGAACGCGGCTGAGGACGGGAGAAGCGGCGCTGGAGATCAGCGTCCAAGGCAAACATTGTTTTGAGGACTGCCCCCTGTTCAAGCGGGGGCGGAGCTGTATGCTGGCGGGGCAAAACCTTTTCGCCAGGGTAACGAAAAGCGGCATGGTACGGATCGGGGACCGGCTTGAAATTGAGCCGTGAGGATTGCATAATTATGCGGGGCCGCTGAGGAGATTGGTATGGGGATAGTGCGGGCGGTCTGCATCAGCGCCGAAAAGGGAACGGCAAAGCGCGACATGGGGCAGGCGGAGTTTGTGGCGCGGCACGGGATCAAAGGGGACGCCCACGCCGGGGACTGGCGCCGGCAGGTGAGCCTTCTTTCTTTGGGTAAAATCGACGAGTTCCGCTCAAAGGGCGCAGAGGTAATTGACGGCGACTTTGGGGAAAACCTCGTGGTGGAGGGGATTGATTTCGCAAGCCTGCCGGTGGGGAGCGTTCTCCGCTGCGGCGAGGTGGCGCTGGAAATAAGCCAAATCGGGAAGGAGTGCCACAATCACTGCGCCATATTCAAGCGTATGGGGGACTGTATCATGCCGAGGGAAGGGGTGTTCGCACGGGTACTCCACGGCGGCGTTATCAAAGCAGGAGACGAGATGCGGCTCGAAACAGCCGGCGCTTCCGGCGAAAATGTTCTATAGATAGTGTCTGTCCACAAAGTCGGTTGCTTTGCGGACAGACATTGCATTTTCTCGCCTAACGGCTGCGAAAATGCGTTTTTTAAGGAAGTCTGTCCATAATGTGTCTACATTATGGACAG
>JAITIC010000174.1 GCA_031279635.1 Treponema sp.
ACTATGCGCTCACGCGCACGGTTTTGGACCAGGCTCTTGCAGTTTCCCAGGCTTTCAGCCTTGCGAAACTGCGGATTTTAAGGTTGCTGTTCCAAAACTGAAGTTTTGGAACAGCCTCATTTAACTTATATTTTACTCGTCAAATAATTTATGCATTCCGTGAACAGTTTTAGCTGTTTTTGGAACAATTTAACCACGGACATGGACGACACGGACAATTTATGAAAAAGCGAATCGGGCTTTTGTTATTGCTATTACTATTAGTACTTATGGGCTTGCTTTTTTTCCCGCGTTCTTTTAGGGATGAGGAAAACGCGGCGGAGAGAGGGGAATCCTTTCGGAGCGGGAGATCGGTGAGATTGAGGAAATGAGCCTCCGCGGAGCAAGCTTCGCGGTAACGGTACGTTATACCGATGGTTCCGCGCTGTCCCTGATCTTCGGCGCGGAGGAACCGGTTTCCCGGGGCCGCTGCTTTATGGCGTCCTGCGCCAACGCCATATACCTGATGGACCGCAGCCGGGTGATGCGTTTTATCCAGCCGCTGAAACGTTTTATCAATTTTGAAGTTGTGCCGGCAAGGGGATTTCCCTAGCCGCTTGAAGCGATACAAAGCCTGCGCTTGAGCGGCGGGGCTTTTCCCCGGCCCGTCGTGATCAGCGCGGCGGATGCCGATGATAAAGACGTCACGATGATCTTCAGCCGGGGGAGCCTCCGCCGCCTCAATGTGACGGTAAACGGCATCACCGAATTCGCGGCGCTGGAACGCTGCTACACGGTGACGGCCTCGGCGCTGGAAGCCGTGAAAGTAAATGCTTTTGCCCTGGCCCTATACATTTCCTATTGCCCACATTTCTCAATCCTGTTATTCTTACTATAATTATGTTGATTGATATTCAGAACACGGTAAAAAACCTGCATCCTCTGGAAATACGGATCATCCTTTCCTATGCAAAAGGCGACGAGCTGACCATCGAAAAGGTTGAAAAAGAACTGGGCTTCAAGCCCGGCAACGGCAATCAGGCTCTGTCCTGGCTTGCGGACAAGGGGCTTGCAAGCGAAATTCGCCGCGTGACGGCGGTTTTTTATGAACTGACCGCCCTGGGCCGGGAATGGAAGGAAATGGGAAGCCCGGAAGAACGGATCATCGAACTGATTCGGATTCAAAGCGGCCTGAGCCTGCCCGACATAGCCCGGACGCTGAAACTGGAAAACAGGGATA
Organism: Treponema sp.; assembly: GCA_031279635.1. Lineage (GTDB taxonomy): Bacteria > Spirochaetota > Spirochaetia > Treponematales > Breznakiellaceae > WQXQ01. Next base: position 1,220 of record JAITIC010000174.1, read on the forward strand.
TAGGCAGCGCGTTCGGCAGTCTTTCCAAACTCGGCGTGCTTGCCATGGACGGCGAGAAAAAAGTGATTATGGCTTTGCCCCCGGACCGGCTTGAAAACGGCCGGCCCGTGCTTGAACATTTCACAGTCCTGCGCGGTCTGCTGGACAAGGCCGCCACGGCGGAAGGCGGCCTGATTGCCGAAGCCTCCCTCAGTGATGCGGAAAAAAGCGTCATGGCGGGCATCTCCAAAAAGCGGGGAGCCGCGGATACGGCCTTCCGCCAGATTGACCGGGAAACGGTGTTCTTCGGCTTTGCCGTATCTGAGGACGGCTCCGTCCCCGCGGAAGCGGCAGCCGCCGCGCTCAAGGCCGCCGGCATTACCGGCGACGAAATCGGAACTCTTACGGCGGAAATGCTTGAGACGGGAAGCTGGAAAGGCAGAGCCTTCAGATCATATAACGTCAAAACGCCTCCCACGCGGCTTAACCCGGGCCGCGCGAATCCTTACGCGCAATTTCTTGAAAATGTAAAAGACAAACTCGCCTCCCTGGGCTTCCAGGAATTCGACGGCCCCCTGGTTGAAACCGAATTCTGGAATTCGGACGCTCTCTTTATGCCGCAGTTTCACTCGGCCAGGGACATCCACGACGTGTACCGCGTCGCCGAGCCTGAAAGAGCCAAAGCCATTGAGGAGCCGTGGCTTTCCAACATAGCCTCGGCCCACGAATCAGGCGGCGCAACCGGCAGCCGGGGCTGGAACTACGCCTTTGACCGGGACTTTACCCGCAGGCTCATACTCCGCAGTCAGGGCACGGTACTCTCCGCCAAAACCCTGCCCAGGGCGGAAATCCCCGGTAAGTACTTCGGCATTGTCCGCTGTTTCCGTTATGACCGCGTGGACGCCACTCACCTGCCGGACTTCTACCAGACCGAGGGCATTGTTCTGGGCGAAAACGTGAACCTCCGCACCCTTTTGGGCATGCTGGATATGTTCGCCAGAGAGGTTGCCGGCGCGAAAGAGGTAAAGTACGTGCCCGGCTATTTTCCCTTTACCGAGCCTTCGGTGGAGGTGCACATCAGGCACCCGGTACTGGGCTGGTTTGAACTCGGCGGCTCCGGTATTTTCCGTCCCGAAGTTACCGAAAGTCTGGGCGTAAACGTGCCCGTGGCCGCCTGGGGCTTAGGCATAGACCGCATGGCCCTGATGGCGCTGGGCCTTAACGATCTCCGGGAACTTTTCAGCTGCAACATCGAGAATGTGCGCCTGCGAAGGACGAAAGAAAACGCCGGGTGAGGTTCCGAACAGGATAAGCGCATGGAATTTAGGCCGGAATTGAATGTTCCTTTACGGAACATTTTTGTGCGTGAACGGTGACATTTGGTTTTTGTGTTTTTTCAAAAATGCTGCTTGCCAATTCTTCCGTATCGTGCAAAACGATTTGAATTTTCATCGTATGTTTGGATTTTTTTTGCTTTTTTCCCCATGTTTTAGTACCTTATAATACAGGAACCAATTTCAAAAGCAAGATCTGAAAGCGGCTCAAATAACAAGAAAAGGGGCATTAAATGCTGGGTTTATTCGGATTTCTCATTGTCGGTATTATCGTTTTTCTGCTGTTGAAAAAAATCACCGTCCCCGCCATCGCTTTTATCGTGGTTCCGACGGTAATGGTCCTTATCGCGGGTTTTATGGGATTTTTGCCCGAAGCCGCCCTGATGAACGGCAATGTTCTGGAACCATTTTCCTTTCTTACCGCAGGCAGGTTTATCAGGGAGGGCGTCCAGGGTACCTATGAAACGGCGGCCCTGTTCATTTTTTCGATCACCTTTTTTTGCCTCATGGACGACGCGGGGCTTTTTGAACGGATCATCGGCGGTCTGGCAAAAAAAGCGGGCAACAACGTGATCCTGGTGTGTATGCTCACCACCCTCATCGCCATGATCGGCCACCTGGACGGCTCCGGGGCATCAACCTTCCTCATCACAATCCCCGCCATGTACCCGGTGTTCAAGCGGCTCAAAATGCGCAGCACCTCCCTCATGTTAATCGTTACTTCCGCTATGGGGGTGATGAACCTGCTTCCCTGGGGAGGCCCCACGATCAGGGCCGCTTCGGTGATCAGCATGGACGCCGGCGAATTATGGCGGAGCATCCTCCCCATGCAGGGGGTAGGGGTGATTCTCGCTTTTGCCGTCTCTTTTATTGTGGGGAAAATGGAAATTAAAAACGGCGCGGGCTACGATCCGGATTTCAAGCCCAGCCTGACCGCCGGCGGCGGAGAAACCAAACCCACGGAAGAAAAAACCGCCCTTAGGCGGCCCAAACTTTTCTGGTTCAACCTGGCCCTTACGCTGGCGACCATCGCCGCCCTCTGTTTTGTCAGCGTGCCTTCGTTCTATTTGTTTATGATAGCCACCGCCATCGCCCTCCTGGTGAACTACCCCGGCAACAAGGTCCAGTCGGCCCGTATCGGGGCGCATGCCAAAGGCGCGGTGATGATGTCTTCCACCCTGCTGGCCGCGGGAGTTTTGCTGGGGATTCTCCAGAAAAGCGGGATGATGGATTCCATGGGCACTCTTATGGTAAGCGTTATCCCTCCCGTTCTCGGCCCCTATACGGCGATCATCATCGGCATCTTCTCAGCGCCCCTGGCCCTGGCCTTTGACACGGATTCCTATTACTACGGGGTTCTGCCGGTGGTGATCAGCGTGGCCGGTTCCTACAATGTTCCCCCGGCGGCGGTGGCCGTCACTATGGTAGTCTGCCGGAACCTGGCCTGCTTTATCAGCCCCATGGTTCCCGCCACGCTCCTGGGCTGCGGCCTCGCAGAAGTCGAAATTAACGAACACATTAAAACCAGTTTCTTCTGGGTCTGGGGGATGAGTCTTGTCATGCTGATTTCGGGGCTGCTCTTCGGCATTGTACCCGTGGCAGGCTAGCAGACTTTCGAATAACGGTAGAACGGGCAAACCCGCATTTGAAAGACAGCCTTATTCCGTTCAATTTACGTGAAGGGCTGCAAAAAAGTATCCTTTGTTTTGATGATTGCGGTGGTTTGTCTTTCGGCCTTAAAGTATCTTCAACTGTTCATTATAAGGGGTTTGGAACAGGCTCCTATACGAAAGTCTTTGGCAAAAAAGCAAAAGAAACAGGAGGCATATATGTACGGAGCAATTCTTGGCGACATTTTTGGATCGATTTATGAATTCCACAATCTCAAAACCGGCGAACCGGAAAAGATCGATCTGCTCAATCCCGATTGCTATTATACCGACGATACGGTGCTGACCGTTGCGGTCGCGGACGCGATTTTAAGCGGCAGGGATTACCAGACCACGGTACACGCTTGGGCGCGGCGTTTTCCGCGGGCGGGATACGGCGGTTCCTTTGTAAGGTGGATATGCAGCGATGATCCGCGGCCCTACAACAGTTGGGGCAACGGTTCCGCCATGCGGGTAAGCCCGGTGGGCTGGGCCTTTGACACTATGGAAGAAACCCTGGAACAGGCAAAACGTTCCGCGGAAATAACCCACAACCACCCGGAAGGCATAAAGGGCGCGCAGGCAACGGCGGCGGCAATTTTTCTGGCCCGTACCGGCGCGTCAAAAGAGGCAATCCGGGAATTCATTGTAGAGCGTTTTTCCCAACCGGGCCGGAAAGACGACGGCTATACACTAAACCGGACAGCCGCCGAAATTCGCCCCGGCTACCAATTCAACGAAAGCTGTCATGGTACGGTCCCCGAAGCGATTACGGCGTTTCTGGAAAGCCGCGACTTTCCCCACTGTATGCGGCTTTCGATTTCCCTGGGCGGCGACACCGACACCCTCGCCTGTATCGCGGGCGGCATCGCCGAAGCCTTTTACGGCACAGACGCTATCCCGCAGGACATGCGCGACTTTGCCTTTAAGCGCCTGCCCCGATCCATGACGGAGGTGCTGGAGCGGTTTTATGGGGAGAAAATGAAAAAGAAAGCTTGCGTTTCCGGAAGAGGTGGTTTATCATAACCGTGACATCATAAGCAAAAAGGGGAGATTTTCTATATTATCGTTTTCACCATTTCAGAGGAGAGAGAAAAACAATGATGCGTGAACTAATGTCCGGCAATGAGGCGATTGCCAGGGGCGCCTATGAAGCGGGGTTGATTTTTGCTTCCGCTTATCCCGGCACCCCAAGCACCGAAATTCTGGAGAATTTGGCGCAATACAAGGATGTATTGTATTGTGAGTGGGCGCCCAATGAAAAAGTGGCCCTGGAAGCGGCTATCGGCGCGTCCGTGGCGGGCGTGCGGGCCATGGCGGCGATGAAACATGTGGGCGTCAATGTTGCCGCGGATCCGCTTTTTACTTTTGCGTATACGGGCGTTACCGGCGGCCTGGTCCTGGTATCCGCGGACGATCCCGGTATGCATAGTTCTCAAAATGAGCAGGACAACAGAAATTACGCGGAAGCGGCGCGTGTGCTGATGCTTAACCCTTCCGACAGCCAGGAGGCGAAAGACTTTTTGAAGCTGGGTTTTGAACTGTCCGAGCGGTTTAACACGCCGGTTCTGCTGCACATGACCACGCGGGTCTGTCACAGTAAGGGTATTGTTACGCTGGAAGACCGCAAAGAAACGCCGCCTGTGCCGTATGCCAAGAATATCGCCAAGTATGTGGCGACGCCGGCCAACGCCAAGGTGATGCGGGTCCATCTGGAAGAACGCCTTGCGGCCATGGAAGCGTACTCCAACAAGGCCGAAGTTAACCGGGCGGAATACCGCGGAAAAGCGGTGGGGGTCATCACATCGGGTGTCGCGTATCAATACGCCAGGGAAACTTTTGGCGAAGACGCCTCAATATTAAAACTGGGTTTGACATTCCCCATGCCCCGGGATCTTGTCCGCGAGTTCTCGTCCAAAGTGGACAAACTGTATATCGTGGAGGAGATGGACCCCTATATTGAACGCCATGTACAGCGGATGGGCATTGCCTGCGAAGGAAAGTCCCTTATTCCTAAATTCGGCGAACTCAACGCGGATATTGTACGCAGAGCCGTATTCGAAAAAGAAAACGAACATCTCACGGTTGAAAAGAAAGCCGTGGACAGGCCTCCGGTGCTCTGCGCCGGCTGTCCGCACCGGGGCTTTTTCTATGCCCTCAGCAAGAAAAAGGACCTCGTTATCACCGGCGACATCGGCTGCTATACCCTGGGCAGCGCGCCGCCCCTTTCCGCTATGGATACCTGCTTTTGTATGGGAGGCAGCATCAGCGCGGGGCACGGCGCGGCGCAGGCGCTCCGCTTTACCGGCGCGAAAGAAAAAGTGGTGGCGGTCATCGGCGACTCCACTTTTTTCCATACCGGCGTCAACAGCCTTATTGACGTGGTGTATAACAAAGGCTGCAGCGTTTCGGTGATTTTGGACAACCGCATCACCGGCATGACCGGCCACCAGGAAAATCCCGGCAGCGGCTTTACCCTTATGGGGGAATCCACGGTGCAGGTGGACATAAAAAAACTGTGTCTGGCTATCGGCATGAAGGAAGAAAATATCTATACCGTCAATCCCCTGCGCCTGGACGAGGTGAGCCGGGCGCTGGACGACGCCCTCGCCAAAAACGAACCCACGGTCATTGTCACCCGCTGGCCGTGCATCCTCAAGCGGTTCAGTCAGCAGGACAAGGATGAATTTGATATGTTCGGGAAAAAATGCCGGATTGTTCAGGAGACCTGCAAGAAGTGCAAGTCCTGCGTCCGCACCGGTTGTCCGGCAATCAGCAGCGCCGGCGACGTTGTCATTGATGAGACGGCCTGTACGGGCTGTACGGTCTGCAAGCAGGTCTGCCCCTTTGACTCCATTGTTGAGGAGGTACGCTAAATGAGCGAAGTCAAAAATATTCTGTTGGTAGGCGTCGGCGGTCAGGGTACGATCCTTGCCAGTAAAATCCTTTCTGAAGCCCTGGTGGAAGCCGGTTATGATGTCAAAATGTCGGAAGTACACGGCATGAGCCAGCGCGGAGGCAATGTAAGCACCCAAATCCGCTACGGCGGCAAGGTATACAGTCCCATCATCGGGCTTGGCGCCGCGGATATTATTGTCGCGTTTGAAAAGATGGAAGCCCTGCGCTGGGTTGAGTATCTCAAAAAAGACGGCAAAATCGTCATCAATGACTTTGAGATACCCTCCGCGCCCATTCTCATGGGAAAAGCGGTGTATCCCGAAGCCATTGTGGAGAGCCTCGGTGAAAAAGCCGATATTCTCGTGTTCAAAGCGGCGGACATCGCCAAAGAGCTGGGCAATTCCAGGGTGATGAACATCGTACTGTTGGGCGCGCTGGTCAAGGCCATGAACATTCAAGGCATCGACTGGGAGGAAAGAATCCGCAAAAACGTCAAAAAGGGATTTGCGGAACTTAACATCAGGGCGTTTCAGGCCGGTTACGGTATTTCCTAAGGAGCGGCTATGCTTACCTCGTTTTCCGATCTTGAACGAATCGTGCGGAAAAAAAGCGGCGTTGTGCGGGTCCTGGTAGCGGCGGCCCACGACGCGCACACATTGCAGGGAGTTAATGAAGCCTGCGGCAAGGGGATGATTGAACCGGTTCTTATCGGCAACGGCGCGAAGATCAGGGAGATTATCGACGCCGAGGGGCTTGGCATAAGCGGCGCGGAAATTATTGAGACCGCTGACGATGTTCAGTCGGCAAAGAAGGCGGCGCAGCTCATCGTGTCGGGATACGGAAACGTGCTGATGAAGGGCAAGCTGCAAACCGCGGATTTGCTGCGGGAAGTGGTCAACAAAGAGCTTGGTTTGCTGACCGGGGAAATCATGTCCCACGCCGGTTTGTTCCAGATCCCCGGCTGCCACAAGCTGATGATTTTAACCGACGGCGGTATGGTTATCAGCCCCAACGCCGAACAGAAGCGGCAGATTTTGCGTAACGCGGTCAGCGTGTTTGCGGCTCTTGGCGTCACCAACCCCAAAGTCGCCGTCCTCTGCGCCGCCGAGGTGGAGAATCCCAAGATGCAGGCAACCGTGGACGCGGCTTTGCTCAAAAAGCAAAACGCCGAAGGGATTATCAAAGACTGCGTTGTGGAGGGGCCGATTTCTTTCGACCTTATGTACGATAAAGAATCGGCGAAGATCAAAGGGTATGAAAGCCCGGTGGCGGGAGACGCGGACATTTTGCTCATGCCGGACATGACGGCGGGAAATTTAGTGGCAAAAACATTTATCTGCGCCGCTAAAGCCATGATGGCGGGGCTTATTGTGGGGGCGAAGGTTCCCATTGTCCTTGTGTCACGGGGCGCTGCCGCAGAGGAAAAATACTGGTCGCTGGTCTTTGCGGCATCGCTCACCCAATAAGGAGGCGTGTATGGCTTATACCATCCTGGTCATCAATCCCGGTTCAACATCCACAAAGATCGCGATTTATGAAGATGAAAAGCAGCTTTACCTCAAGAACATTGAACATAAAGCGGACGAACTCGCAAGGTTCGACGATATTCTGGATCAGGAGGAATACCGCTCGGAAGTAATCCGCGGAGCGGTAAAGGAATGGAACTTTAATCTCGCCGATCTTTCCGTCGTGATGGGGCGGGGCAATCTGCTGCCCCACATGAAAGGCGGGGGTTATCTCGTGGAAGAAAACATGCTTGAGGCGCTGCGGGCGGGAAAGGCCTCGCCCCACGCGTCCAATTTGGGCGCACTGCTGGCGCACAGCATAGCCGGGTCCCTGGGCATTCCCGCTTACATTTACGACAGCGTAACCGCTGATGAATTCACCGAGCTTGCCAAGATTACCGGCATGCCCGGAGTACGGCGCGAAAGCATGTGCCATGTACTCAACTCAAAAGCGGCGTCCCGCAAAGTGGCGGAATCGCGGGGGAAAAAATACGAGGACATGGACTTTATTGTGGCCCACCTGGGAGGCGGCATTACCGTCAGCGTTCACCACCACGGCAAAATTGTGGACGCCATCCGCGACGACGCGGGACCTTTTTCACCCGAACGGGCCGGGAGCATTCCGCTGCTCTATGTGATCGACATGTGCTACTCGGGCAGGCATACAAGGAAAGAGATGATTAAATACCTCCGGGGAAACGGGGGGCTTAAATCTTTCCTTGGCACATCCGACTGCCGCGAGATAGAAAAGATGATCGACGCGGGAAACGCCGAGGCAAAAGCGCTGTATGAGGCCCAGGCGTATCAGATTGCCAAGGGAATAGGCGAAATGGCGCCGGTGCTGAACGGCAGGTTTGACAATATCATCCTTACCGGCGGCATGGTATACTCCGCGCGTATGACCAAAATGGTGACGGAGCGGGTTTCCTTTATCGCTCCCGTAGTGATCGTGCCCGGTGAGAATGAAATGGAAGCGCTGGCTCTGGGCGCAATCCGTTTGTTGAACGGAGAGCGGTATCATATTTATGGAGATGAAACAGCGTGAAGCGGCGCTTCCTGTTTGATTATATTGTGCGGCCATGCGGCCGCACGGAGGAGAGGGTATCATGATAGCAAAAAAAATGGAGGCCTATGTAACAGGCAGTTCCCTCATCCGCGCCATGTTTGAGGAAAGCAAAAAAATGGCGCGGCAGTTTGGCGCGGAAAATGTCTTTGATTTCAGCCTGGGCAACCCTTTTTTCCCGCCGCCGCCGGAAGTAAAAGCGGCAATCGAAAAATGGCTGGCGCAGCCGGATCAGGTGTATGTGCATGGATATATGAACAATTCAGGCTATCCTGAAGTGCGGGAAAAAATCGCGGCCTCGCTTAATCGCCGGTTTCAGACATCCTTTACCCGGGACAATCTTGTTATGACCGTGGGCGCTGCGGGCGGTTTGAATACGATTCTCAGGGTGCTGGTTAATCCGGGAGAAGAAGTTGTCGCGTTTGCCCCTTATTTCGGCGAATACAACAACTACGCCGCCAACGTGGACGCACAGATGGTGATTGTCCCTCCCGCGCCTCCCGCCTTTGAGCCGAACCTGGATGCGTTTGAAGGACTGCTTACGGCGCGGACAAAAGTGGTTATTATCAATTCCCCCAATAATCCCACCGGGGTTGTGTATGGCGAAGACACGCTGAGGAAACTGGCGGATATACTCAGGGCAAAGCAGCGGGAATTCGGCGTCGATATCTATCTGGTTTCGGACGAACCCTACCGGGAACTGGTTTACACCGGTAAAAAAGTTCCCTTTGTGACGAACTACTATGAAAACGCCATCGTCGGTTATTCGTACAGTAAATCCCTGTCTTTGGCCGGGGAGCGGATCGGTTATTTGGCCGTGCCCGATGCCGCCTCGGACAGCGAGCGCATAGCGGCCGCGGCCAATGTGATGACCAGGACGCTGGGCTTTGTGAACGCGCCGTCCCTGATGCAGTTGGTAATCGCCGAATGTGTGGATCTGAGCGTGGATATTTCAAATTACCGGAAAAACCGGGACACCCTGTTCCAGGGCCTTGCGGGCATCGGCTACAAGTGTGTGGAACCTGAAGGCGCTTTTTATCTCTTTGTCGAATCACCGGTGGCGGACGATCTGGCTTTTTGCAGCAAGGCAAAGGAATTTCAACTGGCCATTGTCCCCGGCAGGGTATTTGGCTGCGAGGGGTATTTCCGCCTGGCCTATTGTACGTCCCATGATAAAATCGTCCGCTCACTGCCCAAGTTTCAGGCATTATGGGACGCTTGCCTTTGAGCATACATGCCCCGGTACCGGCGAGCCGCTTACCGGCAGGGTATTTGGCCGCGGAGGATGTCCTCTTGGCCTATTGTACGCCTCATGATACAATTGCCCGTTCATTGTCCAGGGTTCAGGCATTAGGGGACAGTTGTCCCTGAGTATACATGCCCTGCGGAAAGCGGGGTAAAAATCAATGGAAAGGGAGAGTCAAATTATGGAAAACAACAATCAGACAAGGGAGAAGCTGGGGTCCCGTTTGGGATTCATCCTGCTGTCGGCCGGCTGCGCCATCGGGCTGGGAAATGTGTGGCGCTTTCCGTATGTCACCGGTGTCTATGGCGGGGCGACATTTGTGCTCATTTATATCGCCTCTCTGATTATTTTTGGTATTCCGATTATGACCATGGAATTCGGCGTAGGACGCGGGAGCCAGCAGAGCGTCGCCAAATCCTTCCATGTGCTGGAGTCCAAGGGAACGAAATGGCACATCTTTAGTTGGTTTGCCATGGCGGGTAACTATCTGTTGATGATGTTTTACACCACTATCACCGGATGGATTCTGTCGTACCTCATTAAAACAGCGAAAGGCGATTTTATGGGGGTAACGCCCGAAGGAGTGGGAGAGCAGTTCGGCGCGATGGTGTCAAGTCCGGGAACGAATGTGCTTTTTATGTTCCTTGTCTGTCTAATCGGAATGGCGGTGTGCCTGGGCGGCGTACAAAAGGGCGTGGAGCGGATCACCAAAATCATGATGCTGGCGCTCCTTGGAATAATGGCGCTGTTGGCTGTCCGCTCCATTACGCTTCCCGGCGCGGCCAAAGGACTGGAATTCTATCTGAAGCCGAGTATGGAGGGGATCAGGCAGCACGGGCTGTGGACGGTAATCTACAATGCGATGAGCCAATCGTTCTTCACGTTAAGTCTGGGTGTCGGCTCCATGGCGATTTTCGGCTCCTATATTAAAAAAGACCGGAGGCTCTTTGGGGAAGCGCTCAATGTGACCGTTCTGGATACTTTTGTGGCGATTACCGCGGGCCTTATCATTTTCCCCGCCTGCGCGGCTTACGGCGTAGACGCCGGCGCCGGCCCCACCCTCCTCTTTATCACCCTTCCCAATATTTTCGCGGGGATGCCGGGCGGCCAGATCTGGGGGACTCTGTTCTTTATCTTCATGCTCTTTGCGGCCATGTCCACGGTGGTGGCGGTATTTGAAAACATTGTCGCCTTCGGCATGGATCTGGGCGGCTGGAGCCGGAAAAAAGCGGTTTTGATCAATGTTATCGCCCTGCCGCTGCTGTCGCTTCCCTGCGCCCTGGGCTTTAACGTCTGGTCGGGATTCGAGCCCTTTGGACCGGGATCCGGCGTCCTGGACCTGGAAGATTTCATCCTTTCCAATAACCTCTTGCCTCTGGGCAGTATGGTGTATCTCTTCTTCTGTTTGTACAAGAAAGGCTGGGGCTGGGACAGCTTTGTGGCGGAAGCCAACAGCGGCGAAGGACTCAAGTTTCCGGTCAAATTTAAGGTTTATCTCAAGTACATCCTTCCCCTCATCGTTTTGGCGATTTTCATCATGGGGTATATCCAGTTTTTCGCGGGCTAGCGCCGCTTTCAAAATCCGGGTAATTTTAATGCGGCCCTGTGGTTTTCAGGCTAAAACCTTAGCAAACCACAGTTTTAACCGGAGGCTCTTTCAAAACTGAAGTTTTGAAAGAGCTTAAGTACGCAAGAGGAGATTTTCATGGAAGTTGCATATAATCCCTATGAGAACATGTTGCAGGTACTGGAATTAGCGGCTCACAAGCTGGGACTTGATCCGGATGAATACGAGAACATCAAGTATCCGGAGCGGGAACTCAAGGTTTCCATACCAATCAGAATGGACAACGGGAGAAAAAAAATTTTCGAGGGGTATCGGGTACAACATTCAAGCTGCAGGGGTCCCTGCAAGGGCGGTATTCGCTATCATCCGGAAGTGGATATTGACGAAGTCAAGGCCCTTGCCGCCTGGATGACTTTTAAGTGCGCGGTGGTAAACATCCCTTACGGGGGCGCGAAAGGCGCGGTCAAGGTAGACCCTTCACAGCTTTCCAAATCGGAGCTGGAACGGCTGACCCGCCGTTTTACCGCGGCGATAATTCCGATTATCGGCCCCGAAAAAGACATTCCCGCGCCGGACGTGAATACCAATGCGGAAGTAATGGGCTGGATTATGGACACCTACAGTATGCTGCACGGGTACGCCATTCCCGGCGTGGTAACCGGCAAGCCCCTGGATATCGGCGGTTCTCTGGGACGCCCGGAAGCCACCGGCAGGGGGGTGAGCATTATCACCCAGGAAATGCTGAAATATCTGGGGATGCCGGAAAAGGACGTTCGTATCGCCATTCAGGGCATGGGCAACGTGGGGGGCATAAGCGCGAAACTGCTCCATGAACAGGGACACAAAATTGTAGCGGTAAGCGATGTATCAGGCGGCATATACAAGGGCGACGGCCTGGATATTCCCGCTGTACGGGAGTATATAGCCCGGAACGGAACGCTTGCAGGCTACGCCCCAGACGGCGGAAGGAAAATCACCAACGATGAGCTTATCGAATGTGATTGTGAGGTGTTGATTCCCTGCGCTTTGCAAAACCAGATTACCGATGCCAATGCGGAAGCGGTACGAGCCAGGCTTATCATTGAAGGCGCCAACGGCCCTACCGCCGTGGAAGCGGACGAAATCCTGAACAAAAAAGGCGTCATCATTTCGCCGGATATCCTCTCTAATGCGGGGGGCGTGGTGGTATCTTACTTTGAATGGGTGCAGAACATCCAGGAACTTACCTGGGATGAAGACCAGATAAACGCGACATTGAAAAAAATCATGGTTAACAGTTTCGCCCAGGTGCTGGACATCGTACAGAAAAGTAATGTGACTTTCCGGGTTGCCGCGTACATGCTTGCTGTTTCCAAGCTGGTTAAGGCGCAGAATACACGGGGTCTGTTCCCGTAAGATTGGCGGAGACCCCGCAGACGGGGTCTCTGTTCTTGGTCGGCATGAGTTCGATAGAAGAATGGGGCCGCGATGAACGCGAATTACCGCTGGTTTTCAGCCATAATTCGTATCCATTCGCGTCAATCGCGTAATTTGCGGCCTCTTTTTTCCCCTTGCCGATTCACGTTAGTTACCAATACCACCATTTTTTCGAGGAGGACAAAATGAAAGCGGACAATTTTTATGGAAGAGAGCGGGAATCCTATGCGGAACCCTACAAGATCAAGATGGTGGAAGCCATTGAGTTGAAGAGCCGGGAGTACCGGGAAAAGGCCGTCACGGAAGCCGGGCTGAATGTGTTTAATCTTAAGGCGGAGGATGTCTACATCGACCTTCTGACGGACAGCGGTACCGGCGCCATGAGTAACCGGCAGTGGTCGGCCCTGCTCCTTGGGGATGAAAGCTACGCGGGCGCGAAGAGTTTTTTCAAAATCCGGGACGCGATACGGGACATCTTCGGCTACAATTACCTTGTGCTGGCCCACCAGGGACGCGCCGCGGAAAACATTCTCATGGGAACACTGGTAAAACCGGGACAGCGGGTATTGAACAACATGCACTTCGACACAACCGAAGGGCATGTGCGAATGCGCGACGCTTCTCCGCTGAACCTGATCCGCGCCGAGGGGCTTAACACGAGCCTGGAAGCGCCCTTCAAAGGCGATATGGACCTGGAAAAACTTGAGGCGGAACTGAAAAAAGGCGCGAAAGATGGGAGCGTCCCCTTTGTCATGATGACCGTCACCTGCAACAGCAACGGCGGCCAGCCTGTATCAATGGCGAACATCCGGGCCGCTTCGGAAATCACCCATTCATTCGGCCTTCCCTTCTTCTTTGACGCGGCGCGCTTCGCGGAAAACTGCTGGTTTATCAAGCAGCGAGAGGAAGGCTACACGGACAAATCCGTCAAAGAGATAGCCCGGGAGATGTTCTCTTACGGGGACGGCGCCACGATGAGCGCAAAGAAGGACGCCATCATCAATATCGGTGGTTTTGTCGCCGTCAGGGACGACGAGAACCTGTATAACCTGTGTTCCCAGCGGCAGATCCAATATGAGGGCTTTAAGACATACGGCGGCCTTGCGGGCAGAGACATGGAAGCAATGGCGGCGGGACTGTACGAAGGACTGGACGAAGACTATCTTGAGGATCGGATCGGTCAGGTGCGGTATCTGGGCGACCGTCTGAAAGCGCTCGGCGTCCCCCTGCAGGTTCCTTTCGGCGGGCACGGGGTTTTTATCGACGCGAAGAAATGCCTTCCCCATATTGAGCAGCGGTTTTTCCCCGCCCAGGCGCTGACGGTCGAACTTTACAAGGAAGGCGGCGTCCGCGGGGTGGAACTGGGGACCTGCTCTTTCGGGCACACGGACCCCGTCACAGGGGAAGAATACTTTCCCGAACTGGAACTTATGCGACTGGCCATTCCGCGCCGGGTCTACACGGATCGCCACATGGACATGGTGGCCGCCGCGATGGGCCGTATTATGGACCGCAAGGAAAAGATTCGCGGCTTGAGACTCGTCTACGCCCCCGTCATCATGCGGCATTTTACCGCGCGCTTTGAGTGGATATGATACTTTTTGCCGCTAAAGCAGCTTGCAGTTTGCAGGGTAAAAAATCGCCTGAAGGTAATTTTTGGGGATTGTAATACGCGAAGCGCAGCAGGCTGCCAGGCGCTATTGGTACACTTCCACCGGGACCGGCGCGGAGACCCCGGCAAGGGCGAGGCGGAGCGATGCGGCCCTGGATTCAAGATACGTTAGGGGAAAGGCCTGCGCCTTCGGATCTTCCGGCGCAGGCCGGGCCTTGCTGTAAATCTGCACCTTGCGGACGCCGGCCTTACCGTTTTTCGCGCGGGCAGCCAATTCCGCCAGCAGCGATTCCCAGGCTTGCCCCTCCTCAGGCGGCGGGGCTTTGCCGTCCACGCTACAGAGCATCGTCTGGATAATCACCGGCGTGCAGGCGGCGAACTCCTTTATCTTCGCGGTAAGTTCCTCAAAGGGAACGGCGGAGCGGTTCATCTGCTGATACCACAAGGGAGTCCCCGCATCCAGCTTAAGCCAAATGTTCAGCGGCAGGGAACAGGCGGCGTCTTGAAGCAGGTCAAAGACCGCCTTTTGCAGCAGTCCGGTTCCGTTGGTGATAAGCACGAGTTCCGCGCCGGGAACCATCTCTTCGCGGACATTGCCGGCACGGCGCAGGGCCGCGGCCAGATACGGCGACAGGGACGGCTCGCCGTTTCCGGAAAAACAGATGTCTCTAACCGGCAGGCCCCGCACCGCCGCCTCCGCGAGGGTGTCCCGAAGTTCAATTTCCATACGCTCCGCCGAAAATTCAGGCTTTGCCAAAAACGGAAAAACTTCGCAGTAGGGGCAGTCAAACGAACAGCGTTTCCGATCAGGGAAGAGGTTGATCCCCATTGAAAGGCCGCCCGAACGGCGGGAATACACCGGATATACGAGAAACCCTTTTTCCCTTTCCCGGTGGTTTTCAACGGGGCCGACGAGAGGGGAAACGCTCATAACGCCCTGCTCCGGGCGCTTTCCGCGTGGAAGACGAGTCCTTCCGCTGCGGCGATACATTCCGCCGCCCGCCTGGATTTTTCAAAACCGGCGCCGCCGGCGCAGCGAAGGGTGGTAAGGGTTTTGAGAAAATGACGGACCGAAAGGCCGCCCGAAAAACGGGCGCTTCCCGATGTGGGCAGGGTATGGTTGATCCCCGCCGAATAATCCCCCAGGACCTCCGCGGAAAGGCCGCCGATAAACAGGGAACCGTAATTTTTGAGAGCGGGCGTCCACTCCCCGGCGCGGGCGGTCTGTAGTTCAAGGTGCTCCGGCGCAATCGTGTTGGCGATCCGAATCGCCTCTTCCCTGTTTTCGTAAACGATGATAAGCCCGCCTGAGTCAAGCGAAGAGCGGGCCACTTCGGAAGGCAGGGCGGCAAGCCGCCGTTCAACGGCCCCGGCGATTTGTTCCGCCATGTCCCTGTTTGGAACCAGGGCGCGGGCGCGGGCGTCAGGATCATGTTCCGCCTGGGCAAGCATGTCCGCCGCTATTAAGTCTACGGCCCGCGCGCCGCCGTTTCCCTCGCCGGCAATAACGAGCACGTCGGTAGGGCCGGCGACAAAATCAATCCCCACTTCGCCAAAGAGCATACGCTTCGCGGCGGCCACGTATTTGTTTCCCGGCCCGGCGATGACGTCAACCATGGGAACCGTTTCCGTCCCCAGCGCGAGGGCCGCCACCGCCTGTGCGCCGCCCAGGGCAAATACCCGAAGCCGGCTCTTGCCGGCTGTCTCCGGCAAAACCGCTTTCCCGCCGGGGGACGCCCCGGCAATTTCCCCGGCGATAGCGGCGGCGGCCATAATCCTCCGGTCAGGGAGGCCGTCTTCCAGGGGCGGGGAGGCGAGGATCAGTTCCCTCACCCCGGCGCTGAAGGCGGGGATTAGTCCCATGAGCGCGGTGGAAATCAGGGGAAACCTGCCGGCGGGAACATAGATTGCCGCCCGCTCCACGGGAATTACCCGCTGGCCGGTAACAAGGCCGTCGTCCATCTCGTATTCAAAATCAAAAAATTGTTCTTTTTGTTTCAGCGAAAAACGGCTGATATGATCCGCCGCCAGTTCCAGGGCGGCGGTCAATTCGGGATCATTTGCGCGTAACGAGTCAAGGGACTTCTTCACCACGGACGGGGACACTTCAAATTGTTCAGGGGAACTTTTGTCAAAGCGGGCAGCGAAGCGGCGCACCGCATCATCACCCCCGGCCCGTACCGCCGCTATTATTTCTTTCACCGCCGCCTCAAGCGCCTCCTCTTCATTCCGCACCGCGATATTTTTCCAGTACGAATCAAATGCAATGCCGTCTATTATTTTCACTATTAACTCCTCAAATCTTAAGTGGAAAAAAATTAACTGCCGGTAATTTCACGGCAGGCGGAAAGAAACACGTCCATTTCCTCATCCGTTCCGATAGTAACCCGCAGGTAATCGGCAATCCGGCCTTTGTTGAAATGCCGTACCAATATTCCCCGTTCCCGCAGTGCGCTGAAGAAGGCCGCGCCGCTTATGGACGGATGTTTCATAAAAATAAAATTGGCCGCCGAGGGCAGAAGTTCAAAGCCCAGTCCCCGCAGCGTTGCGGAAACCCGTTCACGGCTTGCCGTCACCCTGCGGTTGATACCGTCGTAATAAGCGGGATCACAAACCGCTGCGGCCGCGCCGGCAAGGGCGAGCCGGTCCAGCGTGTAGGAATTAAACGAATCCCTGATACGGCAGAGTCCTTCAATAAGTTCCGCGCTGCCGATGGCAAAGCCTGCCCGCAGCCCCGCCAGGGAAGCCGACTTTGAAAGGGTGTGTACCGTGAGCAGATTCGGATGTTCGTTGATATAGGGAACCGCGGAATCCGCGCCGAAAGCGGCGTATGCCTCATCAAGGATAAAAACCCGGCCGTTTTTTCCCAGATACTCCGCCAGCGGCAGAATATCGGCCAGGGGCAGCGCCTTGCCGGTAGGGGCGTTGGGATTGGGAAATACAGCGCCGCCCGACGGGATCTTATAATCGGCGGTCCTGATTGAAAAATTATCGTCTAACGGAACGGTACGAAACGGAATTCCCCACAGGGCGGCGTACACCGGATAAAAACTGTACGTAATGTCCGGAAAAAGTACGGCGGATTCAGAGTTAAGCCCTGTCTCAAAAAAAGCGCCGAACGCGAAGGCCAGCACTTCATCGGAACCGTTACCCGCAAACACCTGCTCAGGCCGTACCCCGTAACGGGCCGCGGCCGCTTCCCGAAATTCGCTGCAGGCGGGATCAGGGTAAAGCCGGAGCCGGTCTCCCGCCGCATTTTGTATGGCCTCAATAACCGCAGGCGAAGGCGGATAGGGATTCTCATTGGTGTTGAGTTTAATGAAATGCCTGTCCCTGGGCTGCTCACCGGGAATATAGGGCTTGAGATTCTTGGTACGGCTATTCCAGTATACGCTCATTATTTCCTGTGTCTCCGGTCAAGCTCGTCCAGTATTTCCTGAACGGTAACTCCGGCGCGCGTCATGAGCACCGTGGTAAAATAGAGCAGATCGGACGCTTCCCAGACAATTTCGCCGCGGGTTTTTGCCTTGCAGAGTTCCCCGGCTTCTTCCATCACTTTTTCTCTGACCAGGTCATCGTCCAAAGTCGCGGTGTAGGAGCCGGGGGCGGGGCTGCGAAAACGCCCAACGATAATGCCCTGAAGAAATTCCCAGGTGTAGTTTCTGTTAGCTGAAAAGCAGGACCACGCGCCGGTGTGGCAGACAGGCCCGGCCGCTTCGGCAACGGCAAGGAGCGCGTCCCTGTCACAGTCGGCCCGCAGCCGCTTGAGCTTAAGGACGCTGCCCGATGTTTCACCCTTCATCCAGAGTTTGTTTCTGGTGCGACTGTGAAAACAGACATTGCCGCGCTTGAATGTTTCAGCTAACGCTTCCGTGTCGGTAAAGCCGGTCATCAGCACCTGGCCGTCGCCTGATTGGGCGATGAGGGGCAGCAGGGCGCTTTGTCCTCCGCTTCCGGCAGCCTGTCCGCCGTTATCGGCGGCCTTGCCGGTTTCGCCTTTTTTCCAGTTAAGTGATCTGATAAAAGCATCGGCGAGATTTATTTTTCCGGTATAAAGAGCCATGCCGAGCTGGACATCGCAGCCCAGCCCGGCAAGTTCCCCAATTTCGTCTAACGTGGAAACGCCGCCCGCGGCGGTAATCCGGCATGAAACTGCTTCCCGCAGCTTCCTCACCTGTTCAAGATCGATCCCCGCCATGCCGCCTTCCCGCTCAACGCAGGTAAAGAGCAGTTCCGACGCAAAAGTTTCAACCGCTTTTGCTGTCTCAATAAGATCAAGGCTGGTGGGAGTTTTCCAGCCGTCCACGACAATTTCACCGCCGCGGGCGTCCACCGCGACAATGAGCCGCTCCCGGCCGATTTTCCCCGCCATGGCCTCAAGGAAAGGGATGTTCACCCCGAATTCCCCGCCGCCGGCCTCTTTTTTTGCCGGGTCACGAAAAGCGCCTGACCCGACGATGATCTTTCGGGCGCCCAAGCTCACCAGTTCCTTTGCCTGTTCAGGCGTTCTGATTCCTCCCCCTGTCCGGCACTCCGCTTTTCTTAAAACCGTTTTGATCATCTCTAAATTGGAACCCTTGCCCATTGCGGCGTCTAAATCGATCACCGCCACTTCGCCGTAACGGTCGAATTCTTCCGCCAGTTCCAGGGGATCATCGCGCTGCAAGACCAGTTCCGCCCCCTGCTTAAGCTGAACCACCCTGCCGCCCTGCACGTCAATTGAAGCTATCACCATCTAACGCAAACTCCTTTTGATTCCGCGTGTTTTTTTATTTCCTTAATCGTGGTTTTTCCGTAGTGAAGCAGGGACGCCAGCAAAGCCGCGTCCGCGCCGGGAGCGGGGGCGTCACCTGACTCCGCCGAAGCGGTACTGAGCAAAACACCGGCGATCTGGTCCGGATTCCCCGCGCCGCCTGAAGCGATCACCGGAACCGGCACGGCCTCCAGGATACGGCGGGTAAGTTCCAGATCATAGCCGCCGCCTGTACCGTCGGCGTCAATCGAATTAAGCAGTATTTCCCCCGCGCCCAACTCCACCGCACGCACCGCCCATTCGACGGCGTCTATTCCGGTACAGGTTCTTCCGCCGTGGGAATAGGCGTGCCATCGCGGCGGCCCGGCCGGCGACGCTCTTTTGGCGTCAATCGAAAGCACCACGCACTGGCTGCCGTAAGCGCGGGCCAGTTCGCCTAACAATTCGGGCCGCCGCAGGGCCGAAGTACACACAGAAACCTTATCCGCCCCGGCGTTCATCGCCTGGCGCATGTCGTCCAGGCTGCGGATTCCGCCGCCTACGCAGAGGGGGATAAAAACCTCGGCGGCCACTTTGCGCACCAGGTCCAGGAGGGTCGCCCTGCTTTTGTAGGAAGCGCCGATGTCCAGAAAGGTAAGTTCGTCCGCTCCGTCGTCGTTGTAGCGCCGGGCCAGTTCCACCGGATCTCCGGCGTCCCGAATGCCTTTGAACTTGATCCCCTTTACCACCCTGCCGTCGTCCACATCAAGGCAGGGAATTATCCGCTTAGCCTGCATAATCGCGCTCCGCCCAATTTTTCAAAAGCTCAAGACCGGCCGCGCCGGATTTTTCCGGGTGAAACTGTACCGCCGCCAGAGCGCCCCGCTCCACCGCCGAACAGTAACGCACATAGTACTCCGCTTCGGCGGCGCATATTGAGCTGTCCGCCGGATCGGCGTAATACGAATGAATGTAATAAAAGAAAGTGTTATCCGCCAGGCCCCGGAACATTGCCGATTCAGGCCGCGCCCGCGTCTGGTTCCAGCCGATTTGCGGAACCTTGCGCCCGGGAAAGCGCCGTACCGTACCGGGGATCAGCGAAAGCCCTTTCACTTCCCTGCCGCCGACGGGCGGCGCTTCCTCAGAGGATTCAAAAAGCAGCTGCAAACCGATACATATTCCCAGAAAGGGCCGGTCCGCCCGTATCCATTCGCTAAGCGCCTGGGCATAGCCGGATTGTTCCAGCGAGGCCATAGCCGCCGCGAAATGGCCGTCGCCGGGAAAAATGATCTTCTCAAAAGGGGAAGCCGAAAGCGAAAGCTCCCCGGGGCCGGCGGCGAAACGGGCGGGTATCGCAAGCAGTCCCAGAGCGTTCATCACCGAGCCGAGATTGCCCGCGCCGTAATCAATTACCCCGACCAAATCACTCATACCAGCACTCCCGGCCTGTCGCCGATGCCCGGAAAATCGAGCGTTCCCTTGGTAGAAGGAACGGCGTCACGCGCGCGCCCGTCAATCTCACAGGCGGCGCGGAAGGCGCGGGCCGCCGCCTTAAAGAGCGCCTCTATCTTGTGGTGATCGCTTCTGCCGCGCAGAATCTCCAGATGCAGCGTACAGCCCGCCGCGGCGGCAAAGCCCTGCCAGAAATCTTCCACCGTATCGGTTTGAAAATGGCATCTCGCCGGGTATTTCTCGTTAGCCGAAATCAGCGGCGTTCCGGAAAGCTGTCCGTCAAACACGAGAAAGGGCCGCCCCGAAATATCCACTGCGGCCCGCGCAAGAGTCTCGTCCATGGGGAAAAGGCAGTTCCCGTTCCGGCGGATACCCCGCTTGTCGCCTAACGCCTGGGCAAAGCACTGTCCCAGCACAATTCCCGTATCCTCTATCAGGTGGTGCTGATCCACCTCAAGATCCCCCGCCGCCTTAATATCCAGATCGAACAGCCCGTGGCGGGCGAATGTGTTGAGCATGTGAACCATAAAGCCGACGGGATAATCAAGTTTCGCTTCCCCCTTCCCGTCAAGATTCAACGTAATGGTAATATCCGTCTCTTTTGTCTTCCTGAAAATCTCCGCGCAGCGCATGTCCGCCTCCTTTCATTCACCGGTACTTCAAATTCATGGTACCACTTTCCGCAGATCGTATTCCACAATATCAAGCGCGCCCAGTTTTTTCAGCCGGGGAATAATGTCGGGAACCTCGTGCTTCTTGACGGCGATTTTCACCGCGTAACCTTCGCCGCCGTAGAGCGGAGCCACGGTGGGACTGCGCATCGCCGGAAGCCTCCCGGCCGCCGCCTCGAAACAATCTTTGGGTATGTTCATTTCCAGCATAACCCGCTCCCTACCGTCGAGGACCGCGCGGAACAGCATGGCAAGTTCCTCAATGCGGTTCCGCTTTGCCGTATCCGCCATGGCCGCGTGGGAAGCCACAAAGCGGGTGGAAGACTCAAGCAGGGTGTCGATGATCTTAAGGCCGTTGTCCCGCAGCGTCTGGCCCGACGAGGTGTTGTCGATGATCATGTCCGCGTCATCAGGCGGGAAGACCTCGGTGGCGCCGTAAGTGCGGAGAATGCGGTAACGGCAGCCGGAAGACTTGAGCCATTCCCCGGCAAGGTTCACGTACTCGGTAGCGACTACGAGTTTTTTGGAGCGGAGTTCCGCCTCGTCAAGATCCCGGGGAACCGCCGCCACTATCCTTACAGGATCAAAGCCCATGTCCATAATCTCTTCCACATCAGCGCCGCTTTCCCGAATCCAGTCGATGCCGGTAAAGCCCGCGTCGTGGCTCCCCAGTTCCAAAAGCTCGGCCACGTTCTGCGGCTTCATGATCTTGGCGTCAAGCCAGTCCGCGCCGATCACCGGCCGGTACGTACGGTCCGCCAGCGCGATGGGAAAGCCCGCCTCGGCAAAGAGCTGCGCCACGCTGTCGAAAATCCGCCCCTTGGGGATCAGTACCCTCAACGGCGCTGAAATGTTCAATGTATCGCTCATATCCGCTCCAAAAAAAAGCCGTGAACTCCACCGGAACAATCCGGGAGTCCACGGCGGCTTTGCCGTTTAGGCCCCTTAACGGGGACCGGACTCCGGAGGTAGAAAAACATGGTGATGATGCGGCAAAGCCTGATTCATGGAAATACGGTAACGGAACAGGGCGGAATAGTCAAGGGACCCCTTAACAAAATGCTTGCGCAAAATTTCAAAACAGGCTACACTATTTCCATGCTTTTGACAAAGGCGGGCATAAAAACGGCTCACGGTTCACGGCTTATATTATACATACAAGCGGCCTCTTTGTCTACTAAACAAAACTCCTGAATTCCCTTTTTTTGTAAAAACTTCTCCGGCCGGCAACCCTGTCAATTCGCCAGGGTATCCGATCACCTCAACAGGGATCCCGATCAACCAAATCGGGATCCCTATCACTCTGTCAGGGTACCCGATCAGCCCGTTAGGGCGCCCGGTTAACCCAATAGGGCGCCCTGTCAACTCAATAGGATTCCCGATCAACCCATTAAGGCGCCCGATCAGTCTGTCAGGGAGCCGGATCAACTCATCAGGGCGCCCGATTAATCCAATAGGGCGCGGATCCATCGGTTTCAGGGGGCAAAACAGCCCCAATTCATATCCATATCAGGAGTAGTGTCATGGCAGCAACAAAAGACTGGCTCCCTACCACACGGGACGGCATATTGGCAATGGCCGGCGACTGGATTTCAGTATGTACCGGCAAAAAAATCAACTGGAATATCCCCGATCCGGCCATGACGGAGCTTGCCACCCGTAAGCAAACCGCCGCCGCCGCACTCGAAACCGCCAAAAACGAGACCACCCGCACCCCCGTGGCCACCGCCCAATGCAAAGAAGCCTTTGACGCCTTAACCGCCTTTATGCGGGATTTCAAGCGCCGGTATTTCTTGTCCCCGCCCCTGCGCGATTCGGACTACATCTCGCTGGGACTCAAGCCCCGCGACACTACCCCTACCGTCAGCGGAACCCCCACGGCGCAGGTAACTGTGGAAACCTACCTGCCGGGACGGCACGAACTCGGCGTAAGGCTCGTCTATGTAATCGGCGGCCCCACAGACCCCGCCAACAAAGGCTTCAGGATATGGTACAGCGTAGTTGGGCAGGGAGAAACCCCGCCCGCAAACCCCGATGACCTCCGCAAATCATTTTATACCAAACGGAAAAAAGACGTGATCGAGTTTGAGTTTGGGGACAGCGGGAAGACGGCGCATTTTGCCGTGCAGATAGAGAATGAGGGGAAGAAAGGCCCGTGGGGGCCGCTGGTAAACGCGCTCATTCCGTAACAAAGGAATTAGCCGCCACGGCGGTTAATCATACGAATTTTGTTGGCGGGACAATAAAACCGCAAAGGAGACTTTCCATGAAGAAAGGCAAATTTTTTGTACTGGGAATGCTGGCGGCGGCGCTGACATTCGGACTAATTTCGACGGGGTGCGACATTGGAACCAACACTGGAACCAATCCTGGAGGCAATACTTTTGTCACCGTTACGAATATTACCGATGCGCCGACTATAGCCATAATGAATACTCCGCTCACACTCCGTGGTACGGTTGTGCCCGCTAACGCTGCCAATAAGACAATTGCCTGGAGCGGCAGCGGTGTCAGTAACGGCGGCTTAACCGCGACATCTGCGGGAACCTGGACTGTGACCGCCACAATCGCAAACGGAGCGTCGGCGTCAAGTTCTTACACTCAGACTTTCAACATCAAGGTTTATGATGCCGGCAATGACGGAGGGTCAAATCCCTTTGGCAATGATACAACTCCCTTTATATGGGGTATGGAAAATAGTGGAGGAGTATATGTTAAAGTGAAGGATTCTACATGGGAATCCTGGGAGTCTGACGGAACCCCCGGTGATAGCGGAACGTATGTTCGTATTGGAGAAACAGCCGGGGCGTGGGGAGTTACAGCGAATGGCGATACCGGGCTTGCGGTTTTTGAGGACGGAAAGCTGCTCGTTAGAAATCTTATAAGCGGCATGAACGGAACGTTCACAAAACTGGAAGCTGCTTTAACATTAACGGGAACATGGAAAACAAGCGGACCTTCTTATGACACTAAATAGAGTCTGTCCATAATGTAGACACATTATGGACAGACTACCTTAAAACAGGCATTTTGCGCACCGTTTTGGTACAAAACGGGAGCAAATGCAAGGTCTGTCCGCAAAGTAACCG
>JAITIC010000230.1 GCA_031279635.1 Treponema sp.
GGGTTAAGGCAATAATCGCACAGGCATTTCTGCACGATGCGCTCCGAGATATGGACGCTTTTTATATGCCTTGTTTTCCCCCGCTCGTTCAGCGTAAATTCCTTGAAGCCTGACTGGACGCTTTCCCCGGCGATGAGCTTCCTGCGGGTCGCGGAGATGTTGCGCATGGCGTTTGCCTCGTATCTCTGGACTGATTCCTTCCAGGACACGCCGAGTTTTGACCTGTTGAAAGATGCGTACAAGTTGTCGGTGTCGATGATCCGGCTAAAATCATCATACAGCATGAGGCGGTCATTTCTTTTCGCTTCGCGGGCGGCTTTCCGTCTTTGGAACCGCGCCGCTTTTCTTTCAACGCTCGTCACTATATCCTCCAGAAGCATAGATACTAAAAAAGCCTTGTACGGCATACCCTGTTTTTCAGGGCTTTGCGTAGTATGCCGCGTAACATCGCCGGGCATGAAACAGGCTTAACGCAAAGGCTTCTACGAAGCCACGGCCTGCCATGCATTAAGGAACCGAAGGTTCCTCAGCGTCCGCCCGGATGTATCAAGGCGGATATTTGTGTAAAACCTCGCGGTTTTACAACAGGACGTTTTCTCCTTCTGTGTCGGGTGTATCGGCCGCAAGCGGCCTACCGTGTCACACCTCACGGAATCGGGGGCGCAGCCACCCACAGCAGACGCATTGTTGTTGTTGGCATTACCGTTGTTGTTGCTATTACAGAAATTGGCCGCAGAACCAGCATAGTAGAAAACGCCCTAAACCCGCATAGCGGGTTCATTTACTCTCTTGTTCCCTCCCCTCTTTTTTCGCTTTTCTTTCGTCAAGCAATTCCTCTATTTTATTGTTGGCTTTACGCCAGCCTTTTAACAGCTTTATTTCAAATTCTATTTGTTCAATATACGGCATAAACCTGGAAGCCTTTACCGGCATAACATCCTCGCAATACAGGAGTTCCTGCAATAACTGCTCGCAGTTTATTATGGCGGCGGTCTGGTAACGCCGCCTTTCCTGTATTTCCGTTTCATTGACCGGGTAGATAGTGTTCCCCGCCGTGATATTCCTCATCATGTCCCGCAACAGGTTACGGATATTCCTTGAGAACTCGGCTATAAGCTCGTCGTAGAAACCTTCGGGCTGCTGGAAGCCTGTGGCGGCTTTAAAGGCCGTGCCCCGGCTGTGGATGCCGAAATCCCGGAGGGTGAGCATGGTGATTTCTTTTCTCATGCGCCGGGCGTTGTGGTAAAATTCGAGCTTGGAAAGCCCCCGCTTGTTTTTCAGAACACTCATAAAAGCCACT
Source organism: Treponema sp. (assembly GCA_031279635.1). Lineage (GTDB taxonomy): Bacteria > Spirochaetota > Spirochaetia > Treponematales > Breznakiellaceae > WQXQ01. Next base: position 1,301 of record JAITIC010000230.1, read on the forward strand.
CTATCAAAAAATCAAAATTTTTTCGACCGCCGCTTCGCGGCGGAAGACGGGGTTTTCCTTATCAGAAAGCCCCTGCCACTCCCGCCCCACAGGGGGGCGGGATACCGGATTATCCGTGTTGCTACGCAACACAGAAAGCGGGGGCGCAGCCACCCACAGCAGACGCATAGCTGGAGTAGGCAAGACCGGTGTGGTTGCTATAACAGAAATTGGCCGCAGAACCAGCATGAGGGGTATTCAGCCACCACCAGTCCCGGCTCCCATTATACCGCTTTATCCGGTATGCGTAAGAGTCCCGATACAGCGGTATGTGCGGCTTCTGCCCGTCCCCGTATCCAGCACGGCCCCACGCATTCGCCCCAAACACATCGTTTTCACTATGCAGAAAAACCCGGTAGGTCCTCCACGCCCACGTCTGCGTCCCGTCAAATACCGATTCGTCAAGCAGCTTCCTGACCGGCATAATATAGTCCCCGATCTGGGCACCGAGGGCGGCGAGAAAAGCCTCGGCAACAACAGGATTTTCAGGGGGAGCGGCATAGGCAAAATCGCCGGTGCCGTCTCCGTTCAAGCCGTCTAGAAACACCCGCATTTCACTCGCGGTATAGCCCCCCGCGTTAATATTCGTGGGGTTCATTCTCGCCTTAAGCGGCACATTGGCAAAGGCAAAAAGAATGTGGTTTTTCGTAACTTCGCTGTCGCCGACACCCTTGTAAGGATTGAACGCCGCAATTACGATTCGGTTGTTTTTGTAGGTATTGTTCCACGACTGCCCGGCGGTATTTGCCGCTCTTGCCGCAATTCCCGAAAGATCGATGCCGTCAAGATAGTCCCCGATCTGGAGCTTCGAGAAATCGGGAGTCCCGGTGCCGTTGCAGAGCGTCCGCAATGCCGCCATCGCCTGGGCTATAGTGGTTACCCCAAGCACGGTTAAGAGGTTCCGCCCTTTCCCCGCGATATAACCTGACAGCCTCGCTTCATTGAGAAATTTAGCGCGGTTCGCCAGGTGCCGAAGCGGGACATTGTCTATCCCGTCAGCGCCGACTTGGGGGCCGTCCTCAACTTCCAACTGGTAGACCCCCGGTTCCCATAATCCTGTTTCTGTTAAAACCGCCATGTACTTGCTCCTCCCTTAAAATATTATTATCCATTCGCCTTCGATGGATATGTCCGATTCTTTGTAAATCGGGTTTGCCCTAATGCGCCGGGCAAAGAGCGTTCCGTTTGCGGTTAAAAGGCCGAACTCCCTGATCGCCATGCCGTTGGCTTCCGACACCAGGAGTTTCCAGTTGATCTGCACCTGCCCGTTGGCCGGATAGGTGAAGCCGTCAACCGCTTTCGTGAAAGCCCCGGTGATTGCCGTGTCGGCTACCGTAGGGGAGGTCCCGCTGGTCCCGACAGAAATCCTGTTGATGCTTCTTTGCGCGACATCGCCGACGATAAGGTGCGCCATCTGGAGGCGCGCCCCGTTCACGATGAGGTTTGATTCCTCAACCTGTTCAACCGGCACGCCGTTTTTGAAAACCGTGTAGCGGAGCGTCCCTTTGAGCGGCGTTTCCTCCACAAAACGGGTTTCACTCTATGGAAAAATTACTATCATAACGGCAACAGCATCATGCTGTCCCGTAACATTGAACCGTCCCTTAAAGACCCGCCATCGCGGTAATAGTGTTTCCGCATACCGGCCGTAAATGCCTCGCTCATAGCCGCCTCTTCTCGAAAAGCGGTCGCAGCGTATTTAAAAATATACCCGTCAATAATGTAATTGCTCCGGCGCTCCGCGCCGTCCCGCTTTCTGGTGTTTCTGAAAAGGTCGCCGGAATTGTTTTTATACACCGTTTGAAAGGCCGCGTCCCGGACTTCCTCAATTTCCTTTTCAACGGGGAGCATAACCGCCGCGACGCCGTTTTCGTAAATGCCGGAACCGCCGAAACCGGATCTTGATTCCGCGCCGTCCCGC
>JAITIC010000233.1 GCA_031279635.1 Treponema sp.
GTCCACAAAGTCGGTTACTTTGCGGACAGACATTGCATTTTCTCGCCTAACGGCTGCGAAAATGCGTTTTTTAAGGAAGTCTGTCCATAATGTGTCTACATTATGGACAGACTCTATTTAAAAACAGATAAGAACTTGCCGTTAGTGCGGTTTCAAGGTATTTTTAATATATGAGCTTGCAGCTTTCGCCTTACCGTCTAGGGAAGGCCCGCGATGTATATAATTATTTTAATGTTTTCAACGCCCTTTCATGGAATCTCCTGGTGGGCAGCATTATCACTCTGTTTGCCATGCGGCTTGGGGCTAACTCGACCTATATCGGCCTTATCAACGCCTTGGTCTATGTGTCCTACTTTTTCCTCCCCCTGGGGAAGGTCCTCGCCCGGCGCTTTTCGATAATCGGAGTCTACGGTTTCGCCTGGACATGGCGGGCGATTTGCATGCTCCTCGTGGTGGCGGCTCCCTTCGCCGAATACGCGGGGCGGCGGGATGTAGCGCTGTTATTCACCATGTTGGGGGCATTTGCTTTTCATTTTTTTCGGGGTGTTGGGATGATCGCCAACAATCCGGTTTTAAGCGCGCTTGCCGCCGGGCCTGACCGGGGCAGCTACCTGACCCAGGTTCAGATTGTAAACAGCGCGGTAACCATGTTCGGCAGTTTCCTCGTGGCCATGGCGCTGGGGAGGGAGCCGCCGATTTACCTGTATTCGATTCTGCTCGGCTCAGGCGTTGTCTGCGGCGTTGTGAGCGGAACCCTGATAAAGAAGGTGCCGGAGCCGCCCGGCGAGGAAGGCGGGGAAAAGATCAGGCTTATCGCGGTTTTCAGGGAGGCCCTTTCCCAGAGCGGGCTGCGGCTCTTTATGCTGATCTTCTTTCTGGTCGCCATGGTTTCAGGCGTAACGCGGGCCTTTGTGGTGGTCTATGCCCGTGAAGTATTTGCGCATAACGACGGCATGGTTTCGCTGTACGCGGTTTTCGGCGGTCTCGGTTACCTGATGATCGGACTGTGCATCAAATTCCTCGTGGACCGCATCGGGGCAAAGCCGATTTTTATTGTCTGTGTGATAATAGGCCTGGCGAGCATGATCCCCACGGTCTTTCTTCCCAGGGCGGCGATTGACAATATGACCACCGCGATCCTGTTTCTCTCGTTTCTGTTTTTTATGCTGAACTTCGCTTTTCTCGGTTCGGAGGGAATCGCCCAGACCTATTTCCTGGGCCTTATCCCCAGGGAAAAAATGCTCGACCTGGGTATTCTTTATTTCCTGATATTCGGCGTTGCCGGCGCGGGAGGTTCCTTCTTTGCGGGCATTCTGCTGGACCTGTTTTCCGGCGCGGGGATTTCGCCCTTCATGTCGTTTAAGATTCTCTTTGCCATACAGATCGTGTTTACCGCAATTGCCCTGCTTCTGCAAAAAAAACTCACCCCTCTGGGATCGCTTCCGCTCAAGGGCGCGCTGGAAGTGATCTTTTCTTTCAGGGATCTCAAGGCCATCAGCCTTTTGGACAGGCTCAACAAAACCCAGGATTCCCGTGAAGAGGAGTTGCTGCTCGGCGCGCTGCACGACACGCCGTCCCAGCTTGCGATTACCGGGCTTTTGGAGCGCGCCCGTTCCCCCCGGCTTGTTACGCGCCTGGAATCTATCCGCGCCCTGGAAACCCTGAAGACACTGAGCGAAGACGCGGAAAAGACGCTGATCAACGACATTATCAACAATCCCTTTACCACCGCCTATATTTCCGCCCGTATCCTGGGCAACCACCAATGTTTCGCCGCCGTCCCCCTTTTGCGGGAACTTGCCTTTTCCACGGATTATATGCTTGCGGGCGAGGCCGTCATCGCCCTTGCAAAGTTACGCGACGAGGCATTCCGGCCCCGGATTGAACAGATCACCTTTGAGACGGACAATCCCCGGCTCAAAATCATGGGGGTGGAGGCCCTCGGCATTTACCGTTCCCCCAATTCCCTTTCGCTGTTGATGGATATTCTCAGAGTCGCCGATCCACCGCCCTACCTCCGGGACGAAGTGGTCCTGGCAATGTCGGCGATCCTGGACACCCAGAACCAGTTCTATTCCATCCTGATCCGGTATCTGGCCGACCCTGATCTGTTGGTTACGCTTGCCATGGATGAGGCGGAATCGGCCTTTGAATTTTACCATTCAAATATGAGAGAACGAAGGAGGGGGCGGAAAAATCCGGAGCAGGCGCATATCGCCCGTCACGCCAAAAATATACAGGCCGCCGCTTCCGCCTTTATTCGGGACAAAAACGGCGTCCCCCTTTCCCGCTGGATTCTGGAACTGCCCGATAATCTCTGCCAGGGCCAGAGTATTGAACAGACCGTGTTCTCCGAAGCGGCGCTGGATGATGAATTGTCAACCCTGAACCGCCTGCGGCTCCTCATCGTCCACTGGGCGGCCTATCAACTGCGCGCCTGGACAAAAAAACTTAAATGAGCCTCAACGACGCGGAGCGCTGAACTTTGCCTGTAATGAAAATTAATTGTATGGGCGCACAGGCTCAACTAAAGCTGCCCGCCATTGCCGCTTTCAAGGACAACTAACTCTTCCGCCGGCGGCGCCGCTTCCCGTGCGGCGGGTTTCCTGCCCGAAAGCCGGATATTTCCCTTTCTGCCGTCGGCGGTAAAGGCCGTGCCGGCCGGCCAGTTCCCGCTGATGATAAGGCGGGCCAGGGGATCTTCCAGTTCTTTCTGAACAGTACGGCGCAGGGAGCGGCCGCCGAATTTGGGGTCCCAGCCTTTTTCGATGAGGATGCGGCGGGCGGCGGGCGAAAGCCGGATGGTATAACCCTGCTCGGCGAGGCGGCCTGAAAGTTCGCCGAGTTCGATGTCCAGTACCGCTTCAATCTGCCTGATGTCAAGGGGATGGAAAACCACCACATCATCCACCCTGTTGAGGAATTCGGGGTTGAAGAGGCGGCGCAGTTCCGACATGGCCTGGGATTCAATTTCGCCCATGCTCATAAGGCCGGAACCGGAAGCGAAGCCGAGATGCGAGTCGCGGGAGATTTCCCGCACGCCCGCGTTGCTCGTCATAATGATAACGGTATTGCGGAAACTCACCGTGTGGCCCAGATTGTCGCGCAGCTCTCCCTCTTCCATCACCTGCAATAAAAGGTTGAACACGTCGCGGTGGGCCTTCTCGATTTCGTCAAACAGAATCACCCGGTAGGGATTGCGGCGGATTTTTTCGGTGAGTACGCCGCCTTCCTCGTAGCCCACATAGCCCGGCGGCGCGCCCACCAGCCGGGACGCGTTGTGCTTCTCCATGAAATCGGACATGTCGTTCCGCACGAGGGATTCTTCGCTGCCGAACAGGTATTCGGCAAGCCGTTTGGCAAGGAGTGTTTTGCCCACGCCGGTGGGCCCCAGAAAGATGAAAGACCCCATAGGGCGGCGGGGGGAAGCGACGCCGGCCCGCGAGCGCCTGATGGCCGAGGCGATGCGCCGTATCGCGTCGTCCTGGCCTATCACGGATTTGTGCAGTTCCGCTTCCATCCGCAGCATGCGCCGCGATTCCTGTTCTTCCAGATGCAGCAGGGGAATGCCGGTGGCCTCGGACACCACCCGGCGCACGTCTTCTTCCGATACCGTTACGGGCTCGTTTTTGTATGACTGCTCCCAGGCGATACGGGCCGCTTCAAGCCTTGCCCGCAAAGCGCGTACCCGGTCCCGGACGCCGGCAGCGGACTCGTAATTCTGCGCGGACACCAGGGCGTTCTTTTCTTCGGTCAAGCGCTCTATTTCCCGCCCGATGCCGGCGATTTCCGGGGGATCGGCGCGGCTCTCCAGTTTGCGCATGGCCCCGGCCTCGTCCAGAATGTCGATGGCCTTGTCGGGCATAAAGCGGCCCGAAATGTAGCGCTGGGCCAGTTTTGCCGTCAGTTTCACTGCGCCGTCGGTGTACTGTACGTGGTGGTGCTCTTCGTATTTTTTCCGGATGCCGGTGAGTATTTCCAGGGTATCCTCAAGGCCCGGCTCTTCCACCAGTACCGCCTGAAAGCGGCGCTCCAGGGCCGCATCCTTCTCAAAGTGTTTGCGGTACTCGCCAAGGGTAGTGGCCCCCACGCACTGGATTTCGCCGCGGGAAAGGCCCGGTTTGAGCATATTGGAGGCGTCGATGGTCCCCTCTGCGCCGCCCGCCCCGATAATTGTGTGGATCTCGTCGATAAAGAGAATCACTTTACCCGATTGGGTAATCTCCCGCATTATTTTTTTCAGCCGTTCTTCAAACTCGCCCCGGTACTTGGTTCCCGCCACCACCGCCCCCATGTCCAGGGAAAGAATGCGCTTGCCACAAAGCGCCTCGGGCGCCCGCTCGGATACCAGGAACCGGGCCAGGCCTTCCACAATGGCGCTTTTTCCCACCCCCGGCTCGCCCACCAGGATGGGGTTGTTTTTGGTCCTCCTTGCAAGAATCCGCACGGCGCGGTCAATTTCCTTCCCGCGGCCCACCACCGGATCGAGCTTTCCCGCCTTTGCCAGGGCGGTCAGGTCCCGCGAAAAATTGTCCAGCGTCGGGGTCAGCACCGGATAAGTTGCGGGCTTTATGCGGGAGACGTCGCCGGTCTTCTGCTCCGGGCGCTGCCGCTCGCGATGGACATAATAGGACTGATAGCCGTCGGCGGAGACATATTCCCCTTCGGTCCGCGGGTACGGGGAACGGTTAAACGTGGTCTGCACCACCACCCGCAGCATATCGGTGTCAACCGCCCGCTGATTCAGATACGCCTGAATGCTGGAATCCTGCTCCCGCATGGCCGCCAGCAGCAGATGCTCAGAACCGAGGAATTCGCTCCCCATGGAACGGGCCTCTTCGGTGGCCGTTTCCAGCATGTTTTTGGTACGCTTTGAAGGGGGCACATCGCCGCGGATCAAAGTCCCCGGTATCCGGGGGATGGCGTCTTCCAGGGTATGTTTGAATTCGACGATATCTATCCGCAAAAACAACAACGCCTTGCAGGCGGTCCCTTTCCCGTCCTTGAGCAGAGCGACGACAATATGCTCCGGCAGGAGCTGGTCCGAATTGAAGCGCCGCGCCTCCTCCTGCGCGTCCATGGAAAGGATTCGCTGCACCCGCTGAGTTAAACCCTTAAACACCACAATTCCCCCTTATCTGCGAACAAGCGCCGGAATTTCCGATCTTCTTAAATAGTAATGTATTTTTTTTAGATGTTCAATTACGGTCATAATTGTGGCGGCGATTCCGAATTCAGAACAACCACAAGCCCGCGCTTGCGTGGACACTACACGGACAGCCGCGGACGAATTGAGGGAGCAATTTTTTCGCCTTACATGCTGTCATATCGGTTTTGTCCGTTCTGTCCGTGATGGTCCGTGGTTGAATTCGGAATTCCTGTGATTGCGGCGATCCTCGAATTCAGGGGTAAATCTGCGTAACAGCCATTCGTTCCCCGGAAAACCAGAACAGCTCAGGTTCCTTCATGGCGGGGCGGATTTCAGGGGTTTCCCGTGAAAACTCCGCCGGAATTTCCGCCGCTACCGCGAGAACATAGCGCTCCGCGGTCCTGCCGCCCAGTTCGTACAGAAAGAAACGCGGCCCCTGTACTTCCGGTTTCCAGTCGGGGAGGGAAAAAACGGGCGTTTTTGCTATCTCCGCGACTGAAAGGCCGTAGAGCTTGAGGAAGGCTTCTTTCAGAGCCCAGATATGGCAAAAGCGCAGGGATTGCCCGGCGGTGGTTTCGGCGGCGGCAATATAGCGCCGTTCCCGCGGATCAAAGAAACGGGCGCCTATATTGTCGTAACGGCGGGAGGGCGGCGCGTATTGAATATCGCAGCCGGTACGCAAAGGGCCGGATGAAGAGGCTGAGAGGTAGGAAACCGCCGCGGCCTTTCGGGAATGAGAGACGCTGAAATCCGCGTGACCGTCGGCGAAATAAGGCCTTCCCGAAGCCGCAATCTGAATACGCCCGTCAGCGCCGCGTTTTGGTTTTTGGGCGTCCAGCAGGGCGAGAATACGCCTGCCTTCATTGTGCAGCGCGGCGTGGGGCGCGTGCCCCCCGCCGGCTACAACCGATAAACCCACAAAAAATTCCTGATGTTCAAAAAACGGCATGGTTTGTCCGGAGAATGGTAGCATGTTTGGATAATTTGAAACAGCTATCGGCCGTTATTGTACGGGCGGACGCTTTGCCGGCGCGTCAAATGCGGAAAACCCCTTCTCTTTTGACGGCATCGTCTCCGTCAAACAAGCCGGCGAATTGAACGCCGGTAATGTCCTCAATCCCGTGCGAGATCGTTATAGAGAGTGTATCTACCGAAAAGGCGATTTCTTCAAAGGTGACGAAAGCGGACCATTCGTCAACAATGGTTTGGTTGAGGGATACCGGCGCTTCCGTTGCGCGCTCCGGGCCTTATCCCCTCCCCTATTCCGCGAGTTGTTCATAAAATGAACAACTTTGCTCCCCTTTTTTCCGGCTCTTAAAAATCCCCCTTCCGCCGCCGTTCCCCGCAATGGTTTTATAGTGCCCGGGGCCAGGCGTTTACCGGATAAAAATCCGAAAAATTCCCGTATTTCTCCCTCCAAACCTCTGTTTTTTAGCGATTTTTTCGTTTTTTTTTCTAAATACGCGCCTCAGGCGGCATAAACGCGCATTGAAGGCAAACGGAAAAGACGCGCGCGGGGAAGGCTGGAAAACGCCGGTTTTTATCGTTTCCATAAAATTATTGTTGACAAAAAAAAAAAACAATCTATATTCTCTATAACCGGTGATCAACCGAAAGGGCTTGCCGGAAGCCGCCGCGTTGCGGCGGAGATTGGGGTACAAAGGGGAACCCGGCGGCGGGTAAAGGT
>JAITIC010000262.1 GCA_031279635.1 Treponema sp.
TTCCTGCCTCCCCCGCCGCCACACCGCCACAGCGGGGCGTACCCCGCCCGCCCGGCTTTTCGTCTTCCCATCACGAACAGTGCAGTAAGCCCCACGGCTTCGTAAATGATGAAATCTCTCCGAAACTCCGTGGTGAAAATTTTCCCGGCACTAACCGCTAAAGCGGACAGGAGGCTGCTCCTTAATGATGAAACAAGGGAAAAAACACCGCCACATCCCCCGTCAAGAATGGGGGAAACAAACTGCCATTGATGAAACACTTCCTAAGACCCGCCCATCTTTGCAGAAGGGAGGGAGGCCGCTACAGGAAGAGCAATGGCAAGACTCCGGCGCAAGACTTTTCAATCATTGCGCCGGGGCAAGCCGATGAAACGCTTTGCCGAAATAATAGATTCTAGCAACTCAGTATGACCAATGACTGTCAATACCCCGATTTTTCCTTTTCCCCTATATATACTTTATTTATTCTTTTTATTTTATTTCTTTGTCAGAAAAAAGAAAATAGAAAAATATAATAGAAAAAGAAGTAATAAAGAGTACATAGCGCATACTCTTGATAATGACAATTACGCCTGCCTTTCGGATGTTTTAATAGTCATCGCTTCCCCGGTATTTGTCATTATGTTTTCTGAACAGGGGGAGCGTGCGCGGGCGTACGGCCTTCAAAAATTGCCAGTTTTTATCGATTTCATTTTTTTCTCATGCCAAACTAAATTTTCTTGATAAAATCCGCTGTGTTTCCCGTGCCGTAAACATAAAAAAAGCCTATTCCCGCATACATCTGATACACGGGAACAGGCGCAATCTCAACAGCCGGTGTTTTTACCGCCAAACTGAAAAGGGGGCACGGGGAAAATGCTAACAGCGCAGGGCAGGCCCTGACCAAAACCGGGCCTCGGCAGTCCGCCCCTTCTCAAAACCCAGTTCCTTGAGCCGCAGGGACAGAAACCGTTCGCTGCAGGCGTGTTCGTTGTTCTCCCCGCACCAGTCCTGGTACGCCTTGAACAGCTCCCGTATCCGTATCGTCGCCCCTTCCCGTTGAACGCAGCACTCCTTGAGGAAGTTCCCGATAACGTCCATCTCGCTCCGGTATTCGTCGGTGGCGTTCAGGATAGCGGCGGGGACTTTCAAACCTCCCTCCCGCCAGAGACGGGTCCCCTCAAGCAGCCAGTTGAGACTCCCGCTCGCCTCCCCCCGCAATTTTTCCTCAAGGTGTTTGTCCTGTCTTTCCTCCGGTATGCGGGTAGTAAAAGGTATCAGCTTAATGCGCCGCCAGATGCCATAGTCCGTTCCCTTGATAACCGGCTTGTGGTTCGTCGCCATGAAGATTTTGAACGTGGGAACAAAGTTGAAAAACTCGCCATAAAGAAACCGCGCCGTCATGCGGTCATTCCCGGTTATCTGCTTGATAAGCGGTTCGGAAAGCCGCCGCCCCTGCTCCGCCTCCGTGGTGGTAACAAACCGGGTCCCCCACAGCCGGGCAATGTCGTTGCTGATCTGTTCACCGTTCTTTTTCATAAAGGTTTCCGTGGGCGTGGCGATGGCGTAGTCCCCCAGCAGGTTCATAATCGTATTGAGAAACGTACTCTTTCCGTTGGCCCCTGTTCCAAACAAAATGAACATGGACTGTTCCGAGGTATCTCCGGTGATGGCCCAGCCTACCGCCGTCTGGATAAACCGTATCAGTTCGGCGTTGTAGTTCATAATCTCCATGAGGAACTTCTTCCAGATAGGGCAGCCGGCGTCTTTGTCATACCTTATGTTGGCGCTTTTGGTGATCATGTCCTCCTGCCGGTGTTCCCGCAGTTCCCCGGTTTTCAGGTCAATCGTGCCGTTCTCCACGTTGAACAGCCAGGGGTTAGTGTCAAGCCTGTCGGTCTTGATATTGAGGGCGGGCATCACCTGGGCCAGCTCGATAAACGCCTTGCGCCGCCGCAGGGATTCGCTCTGTACGGCGTGTTTTTCGATCTCCTGCCGGTCCCGGTAGTCGGAAGTTTGCAGCAGTTCCCGGTAAATTTCCCGGATCATGCGGAGGCCCCGGTCATGGATAAGGCGCCCATCGTCCAGTTCCCAATAAGCGCCGTTCCAGACCAGCTATTTTTTCCAGGGGGCGTTGTAACGGATGTCCGGCCCGTACTTGGCGAACAGGCGGTAGGCGTTGGTGGTATCCGTCAACTGGATAAGCCCCTTCTCGAATTGCGCTATCCGCAGATAGATAGCCTCGTCTCCAATGGGTTCGTTCATAAAATCTCCCTTCAATAATGGTTTTGGATAGGCAGAGGGTGTCAATGGGTACTCCCGGCTATCCTGGATACAGGGTAAGGCCGGGGAGACGGGTCTTATATACGTAAAATGCGCAAATCCACGGGGAAATCGGAAAGTGTTTCTCCCCAATTCAGCGCTTGACATTCAGGGCGGATCTGCCGTATATTCAAACTGTACCCGCAAGCACTATTGATGCTTGCCCCCGCCGGGCAGTGTGCCTGGCATTTTTTTTACAGATAGGGCAAGCCTCATGAGGCGGCCCGGCAGGAACCGCCCGGAATGGACAAAACCAGGGTGAGCGTCTACATAGACGGCTTTAACCTCTACCACAGCACCCTCCAGCATACCCACCCGGACTGCCGCTGGCTTAACCTCTGGGAACTGTCCAGCCGCCTCATTAACCCCAAACATGAGGAAATCGCCGCCGTCTACTACTTTTCGGCCTTGACCACCTGGCTGCCCGACCGGGCTAAGAAGCACCTGCTCTATATCCACGCCCTCCGAACCGTAGGAGTAAAGGACGTTTTGGGGAAATTCAACCTCCGGGACCGCAAATGCCCTCTTTGCAAAGGCCGCTACCAGGCCCATGAGGAGAAGAAAACCGACATAAATATCGCTGTTACCCTGCTTGCCGATGCCGTGGCGGACAAATTCGATACCGCCCTTATCCTCTCCGGGGACAGCGACCTTGCCCCTGTAACCACCAAGCTCAAGGAACTCTGCCCCGGCAAGAAAATCGGCATAATCGTCCCGCAGAACCAGTCCGCCATGAACCT
>JAITIC010000053.1 GCA_031279635.1 Treponema sp.
TAAAACAGCGGACAGGGAGGGGAGCGGGGGGACAGCCGCGGAAATGAACCGTAAAAAGGGGAAAGCTGTCCGCCGGAACCCTCAAAAAACAGCCGTTTTTGTACTTCGTTTACAGCCCCAGGCAAGCCGCGGCTCAAATAAAGCAACGCTTACAGGAAGTTGGTATTAAACCCGAGAACCCGCTTGCGCGGGGGAGGGTATAAATTTCCTCTCGAACGATCCTCCGATCGAACTAATGCAACGCTTAGGATACGGCTACAACCGGAAATACACCCTGCGGATCCTCAACAAACCGGGGGCCCTGCAGGCCTTTCTCATCGTCAAAGGCAATTAAAAAACCTCCGGAACCGGAGGTTTTTGAAAAGCAATGGTGAAGCCCTCTGAAAGGCGGCGTCAGCGCCGGTTTTAGCGGCTCTGCAGGTCCCCATGGTTGATAGTCAGCCTGCCGTTGGCCTTGCGGGATGCGATTTGTTTGAAATAGGTGAAATACTGTTTGTCCATAATGGCGATATGGGTCAGTACCCAATCCTTCAGGAAGCGGGTGAAACCCGCAAGTGTGAACTTTTTTCCCGCCTCAAAGTCCCGGATACTGTCCACCACAGTCAGCACAAAGGTATCGTGAGCCTTTTTGTGCTCCGCATAACCGGGAAAGCGGGTGGCCAGCATGATTTTTTCCTCGGTAGCAAAATGAACCTTGACATAATTGACGGCCGTCTGAATCACCTTCTGAAAATAGGCCCGTTCCGTCGCCTCATCTGCACTCACATGGTTGAACAGGTCGTTGACCAAATCCAACAGCCCTTTATGCTGATCGTCAATCAGCTTTATGCCCACGGAATACGTCGCGGACCATTTTACCAGTTCTGACTTAGGCATTTTTAAGCACCACCATTATAAATAAAAGTTACCGTTTCTATTATACCGATAATTATCGGCAAATTCAATAGGAAATTCGCAAAAATAATAACCACAGACTTCCGTGTGGTCATATTCGTAAAGTAACCGTACATGGGGACATTCCCTCCTGTTCCTGACCATGAACTAACCTGGTTCATGGGACCGCCTGGCAGTTTGTTGCGCTTCGCGCATATATTCCCCAAAAGCAGCAAGCAGCCGTTTAATTGGGGGCTTTTTTGCGTTTTTTTGAAAGATTGCAAAAAAATCCACAAGCGCAACAGGCTCCCGGCGCTTTTTCCCGGCCGGCGGCCTTTTAGCATTTACTTTTCACGGTGCGGCTGCTCGGCGGGGAATAACAGATTGAGTATAATTCCTACCACCGTGGACAGTGCCACACCGGCCAGTTCGAAGCGGAGGTCCTGGGTAATGTTGAAGGCAAGGCGGCCGCCGCCGATGCCGATGACGAAAATCACCGAAGAGATCGTCAGGTTACGCTTGTCCTTGTAATCAACGCCGCTTTCGACAATGGTCCGCAGGCCGCTGGAGGCGATTATCCCGAAAAGCAGCATGGAAATGCCGCCGAGGACCGGTGTGGGGATGGTACGGATCAACGCGCCGAATTTGCGGAACAGGGAAAGGATCACGGCGATTACCGCCGCGCCGCCGATTACCCACACCGAGTAAACCCGTGTAATGGCCATAACGCCGATATTTTCGCCGTAAGTGGTGTTGGGCGGCCCGCCCCAGAACGCGGCCCAGGCAGTGGCAATGCCGTCCCCGGCAAGCGTGCGGTGGAGACCCGGATTTTTGTAGAAATCCTGGCCCGCTACCTTGCTCGTTACCAGCGTATCCCCCAGATGCTCACAAATGGTCGCCAGGGACACAATCACAAAGGTCAGAACCGGCACAAAGCTGAAGCTGGGAACCTGAAAAGCGGGAAGACCGAACCAGGGGGTGTCCCGCACCACCTGGAAGTCGATGAGGGCGTAGACGGGAAAGAAAGCCCCCATAATCAGGGTGAAGAGATAACCCGCCACAAGGCCGATAAGAATGGGAATGGTACTGAAAAATCCTTTCAAAAAGATATTCGCCGCCACCGTTATGGCCAGCGTTACCGCCGCTATGGAAAGGCACACGAGGCTGTAATTCCCACCGCCGTCGTTCATTGCCATGGTCATGGCGGTAGGGGCGAGGTTAAGACCGATGACCACAATGACCGAGCCTATCACCACCGGCGGCAGGGCCTTGTCCAGCCAACCCGTCCCGGCGAAGCGGATAATAAGCCCCACGATGCAGTAGAAAACCCCCGCCGCTACCGCGCCGCCCAGGGCGTAGGAAAGGCCATGGCTCGCGGTAATGCCGATAAGGGGCGGGATAAAGGCGAAAGAAGATCCCAGAAAGGCGGGCACCTTCGCGCCGGTACACAGAATATAGATTAATGTCCCGGTCCCGGCGGTGAAGAGCGCGGCGGCCGGCTCCAGCCCAGTGAGTATCGGCACAAGGATAGTCGCCCCGAACATGGCAAACACGTGCTGGATGGAAAGGGGTATCCAGTACCCCAGAGCGGGCCGGTCCCGCGGGCCTAAGATTTTATGAACGGCCATTAACAACCTCCTGATGGTATTTTCGACAGTGTACACCAAAGGGGCTGTTATGGGTAGGGACTCTTCCTTAAATAGGCACTGTTAGCAAAGATAGACAAAAGTGGAAAAGGGGATAAAGAAGATGGAGAGAGATAAACGGCTATACCCAATAAGCGAAGAGAAGTTCACGGAACTGGTCTTGCCCATTATCCAGGCCAGCTGCCGGGGAAAAGGCCGACCGCCCGAGGTTTCCTATTACAGCTCATTTTACGCACAAAATAGTATGAACCACGGGCAAACACGGACAATTTCGCGGAGTTTTAGGTAAAACCAATTGTACGAATTATAGCGGACTTATAGAGGGAAACTGTGTGTTCAAAGTAAAAGTCCGTGTTGGTCCGTGGTTAAATGTAAAACTTCTGCCTTTCAGCTTTCCAGCGCCTTATCCGCCCTGCCGGTGAACCATTTGAGCATCGCTTCCACCCGGTTGGTAAAAGAGTTGCCGATGCGCTCCCCCATGCCGGGCAGGGACACGGCTTTTGCCATGGAAACGAGATAAATCAACATTGAATCGCCACAGTCGATTACCGCCATCACGTTACGGAGTTTGTTCCTGCCCACTGCCGGAATAATGCCGGCTGTCAGGGCGGTCAGATTCTCCTGCACGCAAAAGAAGGCGTCCGCAACGCTCAGGTAGCTATAGCGGTAGATGTTGTCGCCAAAGGTAAGGTCCTTCTGCCGGGCGTACAGGGTAAGGGAGGGAGGCGGCACGGAATATACCGGGTCGGGGAGGATCTTTTTGGTGTCGGGGCCGTCGATCACCCGCGATGATTCGTAAAAGGTCCGCATGGCTCCGCGGCTTGCCGAGTAGTATTCAGTGCCGGTCAGGGTACTCAGGGCCAGGGCCTGGTTGAAGAGCGCCGCCCGTTCGGCATCGCTCCAGCCGCCTGCGGCAGTTCGGGGTTTTTGATAGCGATACAGGGTTTCCACCATGATAGAGGGAGAGAGGCTGTCCATCGTTTCGGCGATTACGCGCCGCAGTTCCTCATGCCGGGGCAGTATCCGGAGACTGGGATTTTTCAATTGCACTTCGACAATGCGGTCTCCGGAGATCAATGCCGCCGCCTGCTCCGCACCAGCCAGTTCCTCCAGGGAGGCGGAAAAAACCGGCGCGGCGGAAACGAGCATAATACACAGCAAAATTCCGTTTTTCATACAGTGTATTCTACCATGAACGGAAATCTACCGCAGTCCCTTATAATAGACCCGCACCTGCTTATACAGGCCCTCGCCTTCACTCTTGGTTTCCACATCGGCGATGTCGTTCAGCGTGGTGTGGATAAGGCGGCGGTCAAAGGGATTCATCGGTTCAAGCAAAACCGAACCCCGGTTTTCGCGGACCCGGTCAGCCACGGTGTAGGCGAGGCGGACCAGGGATTCTTCCCGGCGGATGCGGTAATTCTCGGTGTCGAGGATGATCCGCATATCCTCCCGGCCCTGTCTGCCCGCGTAGATGTTCGCCAGCAGCTGCAGGGCGTCGAGGTTCTTTCCCTTTTTCCCGATCAGTATTGAAGAATATTCGGAATCGATTTTAAGACCGAGTTTTCGGTCTTCCCGAAACAGAACCGAAACCTTCCCGGTGTAGCCCATGTGTTCAATGAGATCCGTGACAAAATCAATCAGCGTCTGCTCAAAATCGGTCTGTGCCTCAGGAGCGCCGAAAGTCGTCCTGCGCGAAACTCCGCTTTCTTCCGCTCTGATGCGGCCCGGCGCGCCGCCTTCCCCTGGAGCTGCCGCATAAGGCGTGGCGGCCGGCTTGTCGGTGTGCACCCTGATCCTCACATGGCCTTTTTTGAAAATGCCCTGACGCTGGACCTCCAGAATCTCCACGTCAAAATCGTCTTTTTCAAGACGCAGTTCTTCCGCCGCGCGATCAATCGCTTCTTTCTCGGTACGGCCTTCAAATTCATATGTCATAACAGTTCTCCTTGTTTTTCATTTTCGCTTTTTCTTTTTCGGGGCGATTACCGGTTCCGGATTCGCCGCCATCGCCGCCGCCGCCCGCTTGGGCGCGAGGTATTTGTTGATTGCCAACTGCTGTACCAGGGTGAGCAGATTGGAGAAAATCCAGTATATCAGCAATCCGGACGGCACTTCATACAGGATGAAAAAAAACATGATCGGCATGACGTATAACATCATCTTCATCTGGTTGTTGTTCTGCTGATCCGGGGTTTGGGTTACTTTTCCGTAAAGCAGTTGTGAGCCGACATAAATAAAGGGCAGGAGCCTCAGCGCGGTCCAGCCGAGTATGGGCAGCCTGAAACCGTTGGGAAAATTCCAGATCGCCTCGGGAAGGGACAGGTCGGGAATCCAGTGGGGAATGAACATCGCGCCCCGCAGATCAAAGTGATTGTTAAAGAGGTTGTACATGGCGAAGAAAATCGGAATCTGCAGCAGCATGGGGAGGCAGCCCGAAAGGGGATTGTAGCCTTCCTTTTTGTAAAACGCCGCCATCTCGGTATTCAGTTTTTGGGGATTGTCCTTGTATTTTGTCTGCAATTCCTTGATCTTCGGCGCGACGGCCTGCATCCGCAGCGTCGCCTCGGAGCTTTTCTTGGTCAGCGGGAAGAACACGATTTTCACAAACAGAGTGAGGAGGATAATCGCTATGCCGTAGTTGTGAACGCCCCTGTGGAACAGGAGCAGCAGCCATTTCAGGGCCTTTTCCAGGGGGCTTAAAATGCCGCTGGGGGCAACCTCAAGGAGCTGCGTGTCTTTAAGGCCGAAGGCGTTGTTTCCGTTGTTGTACAGGCCCAGGACATCCTGAGTTTTCGGGCCCAGGTAGAAGCGGTAGGTATCGGCGGTGCGGGGACTATTCAGGGCCGGACGGATAATATTGATGCGGGACGCCGAGGGAATGCCGGGTTCCGGTTTTTCGGAAAAGTTAATGTCGTACTGGGCAAGATAGGGAATGGCGATCACGGTAAAGTACTTGCCGGAAATCGCCGCCCAAGCGGGCCGGGTAGCGATAATCACCGGATTGGAATCGTTGACTTTTTCCTGTTTCCGCTTGCCGTTGGTATAGGTGACGTACTGGCGATAATCATAGCGGTTGTCGAGTTTTTCAAAGCGGGGGCCGATCTGGGGACCGAAGGCCAGGGTGTAGGCCGCACCGCCGAAGTTGAAACCCTGCGTTGAATAACCGCCGTCCAGGCTGACGGTCAGCTCGAACATATAATCGGCGGGCTTAAAATCGTAGCGCTTGGTCAGCCGGAAGCGGCCGGGGGAAGCGCCGCCGCCCGAAGGAATGGCAAAGTCCCGGTAGAATTCCAGCGAGTACTCCGAGATGCGGTTCACATAAAAGAACGATGTAACCGGCTGGGCATTGAGGCCGCCGAAGGCCAGCGTAAAGGCATGGGCCTCGCTGTCCCCCGAAAGGACCATCTCCACAAAATCTTCTTTATCGTTGTGTTCCTTGAGTTTCCAGGAGACCACATCCCCGCCGGCGCTGGAAAGGACCACCGTCAGGAGTTCGGTGTCGATAGTTACGCGCTGTTCCGTTTGGGGGCCGGGATCAGACTCACCGGCCGTTGCCCCGTCCGCTGCCGTTCCTTGGGGCGGGAGGGCCTGTTCCTGAACCGGAGCGGAAACGGGCGGGGGCTGCTGAGACGGGGCCTCGCTGACCGCAGAGGGGACGCTTGGGGCCGGCGGCGCAGGGACGGCAGGCGGGAAAAAGATCCCCTGCACCACGTAAAAAGCCACCAGCACTACGATGGAGAGGACCACCGCCAATATCGTATTCTTTTGCATGTTACTTCCTTAACTTAAAGCTAAACCGGATCATAACCGCCCGGATGAAAAGGATGACAGCGCAGTATCCGCTTAATCGTCAACATGGAACCGCGCAGAACGCCGTATTTTTCAAACGCCAAAAGGGCATATTCCGAACAAGTCGGATAGTACCTGCACGACGATGGAAAATGCGGAGATACGGCTTTTTGATAAAACCGGATTAAACAAACTGCTATATACTTCATCACAGTAAACCAGCCTTGGTTAGAAGAAAGGAAAGCTGCGCTGTCCGGGCCGCCAATGCGTTTTTTTTTACAACAGCTACCGGCGCGGGCATTGTTTCGGGATAAACCAATAGAATTAAATCACAGCCGCCCGCGAGGCGGGGCCGCAAATACCGGTAGGCCTCCCGGCCAAGCCGCCTTGCCCGGTTCCGTTCCACAGCGTTCCTGAAACCACGGGAAAAAGTAAAACATATCCGGTTGCGGGACAGGCTGTTTTTCAACACAAAGAGCTTCGCGCCGCGGCAGCCAAACCGCTTACCCCGGCTGAAAACTTCCCGAATCTCGTTCCTTCCCTTTAAACGTTCCTCCCGCTTAAAGCGAAAAGAACCACTCTCCCCGCTAATAGGGCTTTTTCTCGTCAGAAGCGGTCAGTTTAAACCGCCCCTTGGCCCTGCGGCGCTTAAGAACGAGCCTTCCGCCACGGGTTTTCATTCGGGCGCGGAACCCGAATTTGCGGTTCCGCTTCACTTTACTGGGTTGATAAGTCCGTTTCATGGGATATACTCCTGTCTATATAAAGGTTCATGAAAGCTAATCAAGACCACCAGTATAGATTATTGGGAAAAAATGGTCAAGGCGCTATACTATAGCTGATGTATCTCCATTATACTTCCACCGGATACCTGCTGATTTCCCCCGAAGACGATATCCACCGGATAGTGGACGCCATGCTTGCCACCGGCTATAACAGGGAATTCTGCATCGCCCTGGATTTCAGCCCCTCCTTTGTGGCCCGGCTTATGGAGGCGGGTTTTCTGGTAATGTCCGCAGAGGTCCTCGACGAAGAGGACGGCGGGGAAAGCGCCTTCGTCCTTTTGCCGAAACTGCACCTGGTCCGTTCCGTCCTGTTTTTCGAAAACCTCCATGTAAAGCGCTCAATCCGCCGTTTTCTGCCCCGCTATGAACTGCGCCCCGGCGCGGATTTTGACCGTATCCTTGACCGCTGCGTGCATGTCCACGGCTCAGACTGGCTCACCCCGCCGCTCGTAGAAAGTATCAGGAAAATACGGGAAAACGCCGGCCCCATGCCGGTCTGTAGCCCGCCGGAAGCCGTGCGCCCCGTTTCTTTCGCCTTGTACCGTGAAGGCAAACTCGTTGCCGGTGAATTCGGCGCGGTAGCGGGAAGGGTCTACACCAGTTATTCCGGCTTTTATGACGAGAATAATGCCGGCACGGTGCAACTTATCCTCACCACCCGGTATCTACAGGAGCGGAACTTCGCCTTTTTCGATCTCGGCATGCCCCTGGATTACAAAACCGATCTCGGCGCGGTGGATATAAGTCCGGAAGTATTTGTGGCCCTTTTCAGAGCGTAATTATGCTCACCCATTCAAAGGGTATTTTCCCTTCAATATCCTGTTTTTTGATTCGAAAGTCTGGTTTAATACCGGGGCTGTAAACGAAGTACAAAAACGGCTGTTTTTTGAGAGTTCAGGCGGACAGCTTTCCCCTTTTTACGGTTCATTTCCGCGGCTGTCCCTCCGCTCCCCCTCCCTATCCGCTGTTTTGCCCGGTCTGTTCCCCGCCAGGGACAGAGCTATCCCTCAAGCCACAGCGGAGCCTCTTGTCAGGCTTCTCTCAGGATGCTTTTTCTTTTAACCGGTGCAGCGATGTCCCGCACCGCCCCTGTTGTATCTTGTGGTGTAATTTGTTCACATTATAGCCAAAGCATACCAGAAACAGTTCCCCCCGTACCCCGCCT
>JAITIC010000105.1 GCA_031279635.1 Treponema sp.
CCGCTATACAGTAAATAATCGCTGTATGTGTCTAATAAATCCCATCCCATACTCCCATTTTAGCTTGTTTCCTCAATTTGCGTAAGGTGAATCAATAATATGAAAGGGAAGAAAATTTCAGGCACCATGGACGGTGCCTGCGACGACAAATTTTTGTATAAAATATTGCGCATAACGTTCCCGCTGTATATGCTTTTCTGCCTTTCGGCGGACCGGGCCGGTAAGCGGCTCGGCCTTCACAACGGCTCTGGCTCGTTACGCGCCCCAGCGCAGCTGGGGAACATTCCTGCGTACTGTTCGGCTAAGTTAAGTGACGGTGCCCCGGCTTTTGCGTTTTCGGCCTGTGCAATCCGGTGGTTTTATATTATACTCAGAGGACGTTTGAATGAAATTTAACGGTGGCGGGGGTATCTGATGGAAAAGATAGGGGTGAAACTTGTTGTTTTGGAGAAACAAACGGCGCTTCGGACGCGGCGGCGCGGCCTGCGCAGGGCGCTTATGGAGTTCCATATCAACAAGGATGTGCGCAGGGCTTACGGCCTGCGGGACAGCCTGTTCGCCCTTACCGGTAACGTGATCCTCACCGACATGCGGCAGACGCGGGAGCTGGCGGCGCAATTCAATGCGGCGGTTGATCCGGCCCATCCTGAGCGGTTTATACGTTCCGGGCATCTGTATATTATGGGCCTAATCGATGAGATTTTGCACTATATAGTGGCTCTGTACCGTCAGCAGGTGCAGCCCGACGCTTTTGACACCTGCCTTGCAAGGCTTGAAAGCAAGCTGGGGGAAGACAGAACCGGCGGGCTGCTCGCCGCTTTTACCGGGCAGTTTCCGCCCAGGCCGGTGTACACCGGGGAACAGGTGGTACCTGAATATCTGGAAGGCAGCGCGGACGGTGAAAGCTGCCGTTCCCTTTCTCTGGAAGAGATCATGCTGCTCTTTCTGGCGAATCTCAATCCGGCATTTAAGCCGTTCAGTTTCTTGTTTGACGACGGGGACCTGGCGGCGCGCACGGTGTACCCCGCGGCAATAGAGGAGATGAAAGCGCACTTCAAGGAACTGCCCCCCTTTGGCCCGGACGGCCGGAATCTGTGGGACATGCTCCGCGCCCCGGCCCTGGCTTC
This sequence comes from Treponema sp., assembly GCA_031279635.1. GTDB lineage: Bacteria > Spirochaetota > Spirochaetia > Treponematales > Breznakiellaceae > WQXQ01. Next base: position 1,128 of record JAITIC010000105.1, read on the forward strand.
CCCGGACTCTCTTGCGGGCCAGCTTGAATACATGCGCAAGAACTGGGGGCTTATCCTTTCAAAGTTTATGTCCCGCCTGCTTATCGGCCTGGACGTGGTAAAAGAGGAGGAGAAGCCGGGCTTCCCCGGCCCCGGCCCGTCGGAGGTTTTGAGCTTCGCCGGCCTGGATGAATACGAGCGTTTCAGTCCTGACCAGGACTGGATGCCCCGGACCGTGCTCATGGCCAAGAGTACCCTGGTTTGGCTTTTTCAGCTTTCTAAAAAATACGGCAGAGAAATTACCCGCCTGGACCAGATTCCCGATGAGGAACTGGACGAGCTTGCGCGGCGGAGTTTTACCGGGCTTTGGCTCATCGGCCTCTGGGAGCGGAGCAAGGCCAGCAAGACGATCAAGCAGTGGACCGGCAACCCGGAAGCGGCGGCCAGCGCCTACAGCCTTTACGATTATGACATCGCCGCCGAGCTGGGCGGCTGGGGGGCGCTCAACAATTTGCGGGAACGCTGCATGAGGCGGGGTATCCGCCTGGGCTCGGACATGGTGCCCAACCACACGGGCATCGACAGCCGCTGGATCATTGAGCATCCCGACCGCTTCCTGCAGCTGCCCTATCTTCCTTTCCCTTCTTATAACTACAACTGCGGCAATCTTTCGGGCCGCGACGATGTAACCATTCAAATCGAAGAGCATTACTTTACCCGCAGCGACGCGGCGGTGGTCTTCAAGCGGATCGACAACAGAAGCGGCGAGACCCGCTACATCTACCATGGCAACGACGGCACGTCCATGCCCTGGAACGACACCGCCCAGATCGACTTTCTCAATCCCGAAGCGCGGGAGGCGGTGATCAATACGATTATCGGTGTGTGCCGGCAGTTTTCGATTGTGCGCTTTGACGCGGCCATGACATTGGCGAAGCGCCACATTCAGCGGCTCTGGTACCCCGCGCCGGGCCACGGCGGGGCAATTGCCAGCCGCGCCGAACATTCCCTTGACGCCGATGAATTCAACCGCCGCATTCCCAATGAGTTTTGGCGGGAAGTCGTTGACCGCTGCGCGGTGGAGGCTCCCAACACTTTGCTGCTGGCCGAAGCCTTCTGGATGATGGAAGGCTACTTTGTCCGCACTTTGGGCATGCACCGCGTGTACAACTCGGCCTTTATGAACATGCTCAAGAATGAGGAAAACGCCAAATACCGGGCCACCATCAAGAGCACCCTGGAGTTTGATCCGGAGATTCTCAAGCGCTTTGTGAACTTTATGAATAACCCCGATGAGGAAACCGCGGTGGCCCAGTTCGGCAAAGGCGACAAGTACTTCGGCATCTGCACCCTCCTTGTGACCATGCCGGGGCTGCCCATGTTCGGCCACGGTCAGATCGAAGGCTTTGAGGAAAAGTACGGTATGGAGTACCGCCGCGCCTACCGGGACGAAAAGCCCGATACCGGTCTCGTGGAACGCCACGAGCGGGAGATTTTCCCCCTGATGAAACGGCGCGGCCTCTTTTCCGGCAGCGCCAATTTCCGGCTTTACGATCTGTACGGCGCGGACGGCTCGGTAAACGAAAATGTCTTTGCCTACTCCAACCGCATTGAGACGTACACCGGCGAGGAACGGGCGCTTGTTTTTTACAATAATTCCTACTATGAAGCGGCGGGCTGGATCAGGATAAGCGATCCCCCCATTCCCCGGAACGGCAACGGCAAGCGCAGGGACAGTTTGAGCGAGGCCCTGTTAATCCACAACGAAGGCCAATACTTTACCCTGCTTCGGGAGCAAAGGTTGAATCTGTGGTTTGTCCGCTCTTCCAGGGAGATATGTGAAAAGGGCCTTTTTGTAGGGCTGCGGGGATATGAGACAAATGTCTTTCTGGATATTCACGAAGTTGAAGATGACGCCAAAGGCCGCTGGGCAAGGCTGCACTATGAATTGCAGGGCCACGGTACGCCGGACCCGCAGGCGGCGATTATGGATATTTACCTGGGCGAGCTTTACCGGTGCTTTACCGGGCTTCTCACGCCGGAGATTGCAGGCAGGCTGCACGGTTTCTTTGTTGAAAGTACGGGGGCCGGCGAATCTGAAGAATCATTTATCAAATCGCTGGAAGCGCCGGCTGAAGCGTTTTTCGCGGCGGCGTCCCGCTTTATTGCGGGCGGCGGCGGTAATTTTGATCCCTGGACGCCCATAAATGAAAACGGCGTTACATTGAGTTTTCCGCCGGCTGATAAAAAGAAAATGCGGGATGAGTTCGGGGAGTATATCGGCAGACTCATCAAAATCGCCGCTTATGCCGCACCCGGGGCGCAGGAAAAAAACCCGGCGGCGCGTTTCCTTGGAAATCTGGCCGGTCATTTCCGGAACAAACCGTACCTCTGCGCGGCGGCTGTGGGCTACGGCCTCCTCTCCCTGCTGCGGCCCGTAATCGGCGAAGGCGCGGACGGGGCGCTCGCGGTGAGTCTCGGTTTTGATCACTGGCAGCTTGACCGGAAACTCAGGGACGTTTACCGGAGCGCCGGAGCCTCCGACGCCGAGGCATGGCGGCTTACCGATGTGAGCCGGGCCGTTCTTGCCAGGACTTCTCCGTATGACGCCTCGCCGTCCATGGAAGCGATCTTCAGTACGGAAGGGCCTTTTGATCCGGCTCAGGCCGGGACCATGCTGATTGAGGGAAACTATCAGCATGAGGATTTCAGGCGGCTTCTGGGGATCAACACTTTTAATGATGTTATCTGGTTCAACAAGGAAGGATTTGAGAACTGCCTGTTTTACGGCACGCTGTTTTTCACACTGGAAAGCGATGATGCCCTGCGGCTTGCCGCCGGAACAAAGGCGGAAAAATCCCGCGGCGGGAAAAAGCCGCCGTCCCGCTCTGAAGGCGCGGCGGCTTTGGACGCCGCGAAACCCCTGCCCTGGCTTAAACGGGTTGCCCGTATCGCGGAACTTTCCGCCGCCCTGGTGCGGGCGGAAGAAAAATCCGGCTACCGCCTGGATGAACTGCTTGATATTCTTTCCGGCGCGGACGGCGCGAAACCGCCCCCAAAAATGGCGGCCAAATCCGGCAAGGGCGCGGCAGGCGGGAGCGGCAAGGGCAGTGAAAAAAAAACCGCCGGGAAAACAGGCAAAGGGAAAAAGAAGGGATGAAGGTACATGGAACAATTCTGGCTCTGGGAGTGTTCTGTCTGAGTGCAATGCCGCTGTTCGCCCAGAATATGTATCTCGAACTTAACCTGAACAACCAGGCGATTCAGAGCAGGGTCCGTTCGGTACGGCCGCGATCGGAACTGGAAGTGTTCAGGGTGATTGAGCGGGCGGGCGGGGACAAACGAATCCGGGGGATCGTTCTCAATATTTCCGCATATTACGCCGGTCAGGAAACTCTGTGGGAACTGCGAACCGTGCTGGAACAGTTCAAATCCCGGGGAAAGAAGATATGCGCCTTTATCAGCAGCGCGGATATTGACCTGTACTGTCTGGCTTCGGTGGCGGACAAAATCGTGATGGATGAACTGGGGGCTTTGTCTCTTACCGGCTATGTCTACGGCAGGAGCTATGTATCGCAGGCCCTGGAAAAACTGGGGATAGGCGTAAGGGAACTGCGTTATCTTGAATACAAATCCGCGAATGAAATGTTTACCAGAGACGCTCTTTCCGAAGCGGACCGCAGGCAGTACGGCGAATGGCTTGATGAGGTGTTCGCGCTGACCCGCGATACGCTGATAAAGGCCCGTTCCTTGACGCATGAGGAATTTGACGCAATTCTCAACAGGGAATTTTTGTATTCGGCGAAAAGCGCCCTGGAGCGGGGGCTGGTTGATTCTACCGGCAGGGAAAAAGCGGTAGCCGAAGCGCTCAAGGCCCTGGAGGGCGGGGAAGTGAAGCGATTCGCCCTGTACGGCGATCCTGTTTCGAGCCTTATGGAGAGCGGGGCTTTTTACAGTCCCGGCAAAGCGGGCGGCGTTTTCTCAAGGCCGCCGGTGATCGCCGTGATCTATGCCAGGGGGCAGACCGACATGGAGCGGGGCATGGCCGTCCGTACTTTGGCGCGGACTATTCGGGAAGTGTCCGGGCAGAAGCGGGTCAAGGCGATGGTGATCCGTATCAATTCGCAGGGGGGAAGTGCCGAGGCCGCCGACTATATTGCCGAGGCGGTGAAGTACGCCAAAGAGCGAATTCCCGTGGTGGTTTCCATGGGCGCCGTGGCCGCGTCCGGCGGTTACTGGGCGGGCATGTACGCGAGCCATATCACCGCCTCTCCCTACACCCTTACCGGCTCCATCGGTGTTATTGGCGCGTGGTTTTATGACAAGGGTCTTAACCGCAAAATGGGCCTTACCGTGGATTCCCTGCAGCGGGGCGATCACGCGGATATGGCGGTCGGCATCATTCTTCCCCGCCGGGACCTCAACGCCGGGGAGGAAACCCGTTACCGCGCTTACATTCTGGACCTCTACGGCGAATTCACCGCCAAAGTCGCCGCCGGCCGTAACATGGAAAGTGAACAGGTTGAAGCCGCCGCCCAGGGCCGGGTGTTTTCGGGCGCTGGCGCCCTGAACGCCGGTCTCATCGACAGTATCGGCGGCCTGAGCGGCGCGATCCGCATCGCCCGTAATCTGGCGGAAATACCGGAAGGCAAAAAAGTCGCGTACAGTGAATATCCCAAACAAAAATTGATCGACAAGGTGTTGGATCATCTTCCCCTGGCGTCTGTTTTTGGCCCTGGCCGCACAGCGCCGATCTCGCCGTTGAACGGCGCGGCGGCCTTTCTCGCGGATATATTCCTGCCGGAACCGCTGCTGGCGGACCTCCGCTACCGGCTTGAGCGGAACGGCCAAGTCATGCCGATACTGCCCATGGAAAGCGGCTGTGTCGGAGTAAACGAGGTGTTTTTTTAATTTATAGAGCCGGTCCCGACTGTGCGCTAACGTTCCCGGCATAGCCGGGGGCACGGTTTTGGGACGGGTCTGGGCCAAAGGCTTTTGCGGTTTTTCAGGCTTTCAGCCTTGCAAAAACGCGAATTGCAGAGTTGCTTTCTTAAAACTGAAGTTTTGGGAAAGCCTCTATAGAGACTTTTTTAACTGAAGTTTAGAAAATGGCTCTATAATCGAAACGCGGCAAACTATTAGTTTAGTATTGCTAGTGTATGGGGGATATCGTTATGAAATCTATAACCATTTCGAAAAACACTACAGTGATACTCGTGGTTTTCTTTTTCTGTTTGCTGATACAGCCCAGCGCCGCTCAGGTAACGGAACGTAAAGGGGGCGCCTTTCTTTTCGGCGGTCTGCAGGGTTATCCCCCTATGGGAGGACCTTCCACCGTTGCCATGCCCGGCCTCCACTTGGGCGGCGGCTGGGAACAGCCCCTGGGGCCCGGTGCAGTCCTCTTTTCCCTGGGAGGCGGTTTTCCTTTCCTGCCTTTCGGCGGTACCGCCGCTGCTTCGATATTTTCTCTGATGGCGCAGGCGGCCTACGCCTTTCCCCTGACTGATGACTTTTCCCTTCTCCCCGGCGTGGCTGCCGGAGGACTTGGCCGTATATTGAGCGGCGAACCCTTTAGCCCCGCCTTTGGTCCCCGGCTCTACGGAAAAATAGGGAAAAACGGCGGCCCGCTTTCGTTTTTTCTTGGCGGGGGAGTTGATTTTCTGGTAGACTCCGGAAACTTCACCCTTCTGCCGACTCTGGAAGCGGGGTTGATATTTAGGTTGGGAAAAGTAGTGAGGAATGAACCGTCTGTCCCTGTGGCAGACGCAACGACGGGGAGCGGCGCTTCGGAGACATCTTCGCAAACAGCGCCCGCGGCGTCTCAGGCCGGGACGGACGCTTCGGGTGCGGGAACGGGCGGCGCGCAGCCGGCAGATCGGTCTGGGGCGGCGTCTCAAGCGGCGGGCGGGAGCGGGGCGGCCCCTGTGCCGCCGCCGGCCCTTGTGGCGGCAGGCGAGGGTGATTCAGCGGGGAGCGGCGCTTCGGAGATATCTTCGCAAACAGGGCCCGCGGCATCTCAGGCCGGGACGGACGCTGCGGGTGCGGGGGCGGCGCCCCCTGCGGGTTCCCTGTCTGGCGGCAGCGCTTCCCCCTTGAGACTTCTCCAGGAAAATTATCCGACGGAGATACTGATTGACGGCCGCGAGGGCATTGTCCTTGAAGAATTTACGGTCTATTTTGGTCCGGACGACAGCGTCCTTCAACCCGCGGAAAGGGACAAACTCATCCGGGTGGCGGAACTCCTGGCCCCATACCCCGGAAACCGCATCATCATTAGTGGTCATACCGCCCTCGCGGGAACCGAAGCGGGCCGGGAACGTATCTCCCGTGAACGGGCCCAGGCGGTTAGGGATTTTCTTGTTGTCTGCGGCCTTGAAGCCGGCCGTATTGAGACTTTCTGGTACAGCGCGAGGCAGCCCGCGGCTTCCAATAGTAGCAATGAGGGACGCGCAAGAAACCGGCGGGTTGAAATAATAGTTTTGGATGAACCATGATCGGCGCCCATGCCGTGAAAACGGCGGAAGCCGGTAATAGTTATCAGTACCGGGATGAGGCCGGTATTTTCGAGGCGCTGGTTTCCGGCTGTTTTTCCGTCTATCTTCACGGTTTCAGCGCTGTCGACTATTGGCTGAACGGAAGTATTGCCGCCGATGTCCGCCTGCTTACCAACGCGGATATTGCCGATTTGGCCAGACTCTTTGAAAAGCTGCGCTATCCCGGAGCGGACATCGGCGATGCGGCGCTTGATTTTGAGAACGGCTCCTGTTATTTTACCTGCGCGGATTCTGAAAAAGCGCTTGTTCAAGACCGGCCGGGTTTTGCGTCTTTCAGCCTGCTTGAATTTTACTTTGATTTGAAAACCCATCGCTTTCACGATCCCGGAGGGATGTATCCGTTGCTGCGGCAAATTCGTGACCTGCGCCGGGGCTGCGGCAAGGGCGGGAAAACTGAAACGGATTTTGCATTAAACGTTTTGCGTAATACCCTTAATCCCGGCGTGGAACGGACCGGGGTTTTGATGGACGGGGCGCTGATTTTGGCGAAGTATTTTCCCGGCGGCAGCTCCGGCGGGCAGATTGAGCAAATCGCCGGCCTGTTTCGCGGCCTGCCGCCGGATGCTCCGCCCCGGGAAGAAAAACAGCGACGGCTGCTTACCGGGCTTTTGACGGGGAGCAACCCCGGCTTTGGGCTGGAACTGCTTAAGAGCGGCGGTTTCATCGGGGAATACTGGCCGGAGCTGGCGGTCCTGGACGACGTGGATCATTCCAAGGAATTTCATCCTGAGGGAAATGCGTGGAAGCATACCCTTGAAACTTTTCGCTATCGGAAAAAGGCGGCGGTTTACGACCTGCGGCTTTCGCTGGGCCTCCTGCTCCACGATACGGGAAAGCCTATTGCCGAATCCGCCGGCAGCCGCCGTTTTGACGGCCACGCCGAACTCGGGGCACGGCAGGCCCGCCGTTTTCTGGAACGCCTCGGTTTCAGCGCGCCGCTTGTGGACGATGTCTGCTACCTCGTGCGAAACCACATGCTTCCTGCGGCCCTGCCCCGACTGCCCCTGATCCGTACCGGCGAAATAATGGCCTCGCCCCTGTTTCCTACCCTGCTGGAACTGTACCGCTGCGATGAGTCCTCGTCGTTCAAGGGTCTTGACGCTTATTACGAAAGCAGCGCCGCCTATCAGTCATATTTGCGCAACCGGAGGAATCCCTACCGGTCGGCCGACGGGAAAAAGCTGAACCAGGAGCGGCAATTTTTGGGAAAGGTCTAAAACACTGAATAACCATCAATACAGGGCAACGTATTTATTCGAAAGTCTGGTTTAATACCCGGGAGCTTGCTCCGCGAAGGCCCATTTTTGCTTCTAAAATCTTATTGACCAATCGAAGGATAGCCTTTATAATTTTTTGGAGGATGAGCCTGTCCCAACTGTGCGCTCACGTTCCCGGTATAGCCGGGGGCACGGTTTTGGGACAGGCCCGTGCAGTTTTTCAGGCTTTCAGCCTTGCAAAACTGCGAATTTCAAGGTTGCTTTCCCAAAACTGAAGTTTTAGGAAAGCCTCGGGTACTTCACACTTTGTACCAATTGATTTATTATGATTGTAGTTCTTAAAGGAAGGATGAAGGATGGCCGCTCAGGCGCTGGTTGTAGATGAGTCCAAGATTAGAAAAGCAGTTCAGTCAGGGACGCCCCTGACCATAACGACTTTTACCCTGCCTCATGAGATAGAAGTGTATATAGAGCAGGTACTGACTATTTTTCTCAGACTGGTTGATCAGGAAAAGCTCAAGGATTATGTCGTTTACTGCGTGCAGGAACTGGCCGTAAACGCCAAGAAGGCCAACACCAAGCGGGTGTACTTTACCGAACGGGGCCTTGACCTCTCCAGTCCCGCTGACTACAAAGAGGGGATGGCGCATTTCAAGGACGATACTCTCAACAATATCGGCCATTACCTCCAGCTCCAGAAAGAAAAAGGTTTGTATATCAAACTGGTCTTGCAGATAAAGAGAAATATTATTCATATTGAGACCCGCAATAACGTCGCAGTTACCAGGACGGAGCTGATCCGTATTCATGACAAGCTGGCCCGCTCCCGGCAGTACAACAGCCTCGAAGACGCCCTTTCGCAGGTCTTGGACGATTCGGAAGGCGCAGGGCTTGGCCTCGTTATTCTCGTACTGATGTTGAAGAAGATGGGACTTGATGAAGACTGCTTTGATATCCTCGGTACGGAAAGGGAAACCATAGCCCGAATACTGATCCCGCTGGATCAGACCAGGGTGGAAAACCTTTCGCTGCTTTCCGCGACCATTGTGAACAATATCAATTCCCTGCCGCAATTCCCTGAAAATGTTATGCGGGTGCAGAAACTCGTCGCCGACCCCAATTCGGACATGGCGTCTATCGCCCGGGAAATATCCATGGATCCGGCGCTTACCGCCGACCTCCTGAAGATCGTCAATTCAGCCCAATACATGCTGGCGAAAAAAGTGGAAAATATTTTCGGCGCGGTAAAGATGGTCGGCATCCGCGGCCTGGGAAATCTCCTGTATTCTTACGGAACACAGAAAATACTGGGCGATGATACGGTGGACAAAAAACAGCTTTGGGAACATTCCTACCGAACGGCTTTCTACGCCTACAATCTGGTCAAAAATTTCAAAAAGGATCGTAACCTGCTGGACGACGCCTATGTGGGAGGCATCCTCCACGACATGGGGAAGATCGTTTTCTCAAACGTCCACCCGGACCTGCTGGACAAGATAAAGAAGTTCTGTACCGAAAAAGGACTCCCGCCGTCTACCTTTGAGGATCTTTCCGCCGGCATGAACCACGCCGAAATCGGCGCGCTTATCGCGGAGAAGTGGAATTTTCCCGAAGGCCTGGTTGAGGCCATCCGCTATCACCATGATCCCACTTCGGCCTCCGCTGAAAACAAGGACATGATCGAGACGATCTACCTTGCCAATATGTTCTGTGAATACGAAAACGGCAACGTTACTTTCGATCAGTTCGATCCTTCGGCGTTGGATAATTTCGGCATACTCTCCAAAGTCCAAATGGATAGCCTGTTGGAACGCTTCTCTCTGGGATTCAAAAGGGAAAGCCAACTCTAATCTTACGGGCAGAGTAGCATGAACCAGGATCTTGAAGCCCTCAGCCTGATACAGAATCTTTCAAGCGACGAATTTGAGCGCTTCAAGGCGGTGTTGCGTATCCTCACTTCCAAAACATTTATTATCCGCGGCATTGAAAAAGAGCGGGAGCTTTACGCCTTTACGATACAGAACATCGCCCTTTTTGAGGCGTGGTTTTCCTGCATGGACGCCTCGCTCACGCGGGACGAAAGCGCGGGGGTTATCGCCTTCCGTGGGGCGGGAAATACCCGCCTGCACTTTACGCAGGAAGAAATCTGCGCGGCGCTGACTCTCAGGCTGCTGTACGAAGACAAAAAAATTGAGGTGTTCCTTACGGCCTTTCCGGCGATAAGCATTGGGGATTTTCAGCAGAAGTTCAACGCAATGACCGGGGAGGAAATTAAAAAAACCGCACTTATCAGGATTCTCAGCCGCTTCTCTTCCTGTAAGCTCATTTCCGTTGAGTCCCAGGATTACGCCGACCCGGAGGGGCTTATCCAGCTCTATCCGAGCATCCCCTTAAGCATTGACCGGAACGCGCTGGACGAGGCAATGGCTTTTCTTGAAAAGAGAGAAAAAAGGAGCGGTGATGATGATAATGAAGATGCGGATTTTGCGGAGGAAGAGCCGTGATTACACTGGAACGCCTCCGCCTCGTCAACTGGCATAATTTTGAGGACATGGTAATCGAGATTGGCAACTGCTGCCTCCTGGCGGGGGACAACGGCTCCGGCAAATCAACGATTATCGACGCCATTCAGTACGTGCTGGCGGCAAATCTGCGGATGGCCCGTTTCAATTCCGCGGCCGGGGAGCGCCGGGGCGGCGGCCGCGACCTGATGGGCTATGTGCGCTGCAAACTCGGCAGCGATACTACCGAGTACCGCCGGGGTGATACGGTGGCCCATGTTATGCTTGAGTGGAGTCAGGATAGCGGCACGCGGACAAACGGGCGAGGTGTGCATACGGGGAAGGGCACGGGCTTTGCCTGCGGTGTGTGTGTGGAGGCTTACAGGGACAATCATTACACCGAACATTTCTGGGCGGGATCAAATGTTTCGATTAGGGCGCTTGCCGTCCGCGGCGAAAAAGAAGAATCCCTCGTATTCCGCCAATTCAAAAATATACTTGCCGAACACAAAATCGACGTGTATGACGCGAAGCGGCTTTACATACGCGATGTCACCAACCGGCTGGGGGTCTTCAAGCGCCGGCAGGATGTGAATCCCTATCTTGATTCCCTCACCCGTTCAATCGGTTTTAAGCCCCTGGATTCCATCGACCAGTTTGTCTGTGATTATATTCTTGAGGAAAATCCCGTTTCGATTCAGGACATGAAGCAGAATCTTGAAAATTATAAGGAAGCGGATCGTCAGGCAAAAGGGGCGATAGCGAAAATAGAGATGTTGAAAAAAATATGCGCCAAGGCCGCCGAGTGGTGGAAATACGACAGTCTTATCCTGAAGCAGGAATATCTGAAAATCGTAATTGAACTGGAAAACGAAAAACAGAAGAAAGAGAACGCCGCCCGCCAGTTTGTGGAAACCCAAAACAAGCTTGATTTTACCGGCCGCGAAATCGCCGCGCTGAAACAGAAGCGGCTGGATATGGAACAGGAACTGCGGGCCGCGGACATGAGTCTTGCGGCTAACGATGCCCACCGCTTTTTTGAGGAGATAGACCAGCGGATCAAGCGCATAGAGCGTGACCTTGCCGAAGAAGAGAAGAAGGCCGCCCGCTACGGCGGTCTCAAGTCCCAATGCGAGGCGCTGCTGGATCGTCAGCTGACGGAACAGTTTGATGAGGAAAGCGCCGCCATTGCCGCCGACGTGAAAAAATACCAGGACGTGCGCTATGCCGCCGCTCTTAAAAAAGAAACTGCCGCCGAAGAACTGCGGGAAATACGCGCGGAACTGGCCGACCTTGAGCGGGGCATACTCCGCTATCCGGACGCGCCGGGGGAACTTCGCGCCGCCCTGGAAAAGGCTGGTATTGAGGCGTTCTTTTTGGCGGAAGCGGCCGAAATTACCGATCCTGCCTGGGTGGACGCGGTTGAAGGCTGGCTCAACACGCGGCGTTTTGCCGTGCTGGTGAACCCGGCGAATTTTCAAGAGGCATTGGAAGTCTACAATGGCCTTCCCCGCTCAATAGCGGGAGCTTTTATTCCCAACATCGAAAAAATGCGGGGCGCCGCGGCAAAAAAAGGCTCCCTTGCCGAATTGGTCAAGGCCGACGGCTATGCCCGCATATACATTGATTATGTCCTGGGAAGGGTGATCCGCGCCGACCTTGCGACCCTCAAACAGTACGAATCTGCGGTTACCAAAGAATGTATGACCTACACCGCTCACACCGCCTCGCGGATTAAAGAAGATGTCTACCGCCGCCATTACCTGGGAAGGGCCGCTCTGGAGGAAAGGCGGAAATTCCTCGCCGGGGAAGCGTCGCGGCTTGAGAGCGAAGCAGGCGCGGCGGAAAAAGAAGAGCGGGACGCTGCGGCCGGCGAGGAGTGCCGCAGCCGCGTTATACGATATTTGCCCGAATTAAAATATCTTTTCCCGTCCGTAAAAACTTGCGCCGTCCTTACGGCTGATCTTGCCCGCTCTAAAGAGGAACTTGCGGCAATTGACACCCAATCGTTCAGGGAACTGGAAGAAAAACGGAAAGAACTGGAAACGTTGCTCTCCCTCCTGAAAGACGACAACGACCGTTTGCGTATAACATGGGGAGAGCTGAACAATAAATTGTCAAACCACCGGGAGGATATCGCCCTCTTTACCCGTTTACAGGAAGAAAAGGAAGAGGCCGTTAGGCGCTTCGGCGGAGATCATCCCAACATGATAGGAGGCTGCGAAGCCTACGCGGAAGAAAAACTCTCCGCATCCAGCATTGCCGACCTGAGCAATACGTATGAATCCACTCTCAAGAATTTCAAAACGAGGACCGAGTCCCTCAAAAAAGAATACAACAAACTGGTAGCCGATTACGAGCATGCATTCCATTACCTTCTCGGCATGGAACCGTCGGAGAACGCCGAGGCGGAAACCCTGTTGAAGCGGCTTGAAACTTCGGAACTGCCCGAATACCGGGAAAAAATAGCCAGGGCCTATCTGGACGCCGAAAAGGAATTTAAAGATCATTTTATTTCCCGTTTGAATGAACATATTGAGGAAGCCAAAGAGAGCTTCAAGGAGATCAACGAGATACTCCGCACCCTGCATTTCGGCAGGGATCAATACTGGTTTCACCTTGAAGAGTTGAGCGAGCGGAAGGGGCAGATTGAGGTTATCCGCCAGGCGGCAAAGATACCCGCCGTGGAAGACGGCCTTTTTTCGCAGCTTGTCGATGCGGCCGAACGGAAAGCCGCGGAGGCTCTTTTTAACCGCATTCTCAACTCCCCGCTGGATTCAAAAGAACTGCGGGACATCTGCGATTACCGCACCTATTTTCACTACGACATACGAATCCGCGAAACCGACAATCTTGACGAAGAGGGAAACTCGGCGATCCTTTCCCTTTCAAAGGTGATGAAAGAAAAATCCGGCGGCGAAACCCAGACCCCCTACTACGTGGCCATAGCCGCCAGCTTCTACCGTTTTTACAAAGCCCGCCCCGAAAGCACCGTGCGTATGGTAATTTTTGACGAAGCCTTTAACCGTATGGACGATGAACGGATCGGCAAGATACTCTCGTTTTACAGAGACCTTAATCTGCAAATCATCACCTCTGTCCCGCCCGAAAAAATTGAAGCTATCGGCCCTTACATGGACCGGATCAACGTGATAAGCCGTTTCGGCGGCGCGGTGAAAGTGAGGGACTGTCATATTGACGCCGCGGATTTAATTGATATTGAAATCGGCGGTAATACGGAAGAAATTCAAGATATAACAGTATGATAGCATTGATCCCGCGCGGGCGAATGGCCGCACATAAAATCGAACAGGAAACGAAATGTCATGTATCATTTTGAAAAGAAAATTATTGACGCATTTATCAGCCGCTGTTTGGCTTACACCGGCAAAACGGGACGGAGCGCCGTGCGGCTTCGATCGGTTTCCGTATACCCCGAATTTGACGCCGTCTCTCCCGATGAAAAAGAATCCTATCTTGAAGCCGCCGAAGCCCTGGAACGGAAAGGTATCCTGAGCCTGAACTGGGAAAAAAGAGGCAAAGGGGAACGGCTCAAGACCTTGACTTGTGTGAATATCGAAAAACTCTTTGAAGAAGCGGGCGGGAAAGATCCAAAAGCGGAAGCGGAAGCAATCAGGGTGATGCTCCGGAACAACATTCCGCGCCTGGAAAAAATGCTTTCAAACGCGGGAAGCGAAGCGGGGAATTCACCTTCCGCAGACGCGGCTTCGGCGCTTTCATTTTTGCACCATTGGCTGGATCGTTTAGACTCCGCCGATACCCGACGCGGCGTGGATTTTAAGACCGCCGAAGATATTGTCCGTCTTATGGAAATTTTTCTTGAGCCGGAAAAACGGGCAAATATAAGCACGCGGGCATTGTCGGTACTGCTTTACCGGGATTCAAAACGGCTTGAATATTTGCTTGGTCTCAGGGGGCCGTTTTTGTCCCAAACTTCAAAAGGAGGTGTTCCGCATCCTGTTTTTTCGCGGCTCAAACGCTCCCTTCCGGAAACAATGATTACGGGAAAACTCATTTTTGAATACCGGGACAAGGAAGAGGACGCAAAGCAGCCCATGATCAACGCCGGGGGCCTGATGCTGGGTTTTCCGCTTCCAACCGCCGCCCGGATACAAAATATCAGAACGCTATACCCCCAAGCCATGCCCACGGTTTTAACAATAGAAAACAAAGAAACTTTTTACGCGATTAGTGATCCGCAAAAGTACGGCTATGACTGCTGTCTTTACTCAGGCGGTTATCCTAATCAGGCCGCCGCCGCTTTGATTAAAGTCCTGGCCGCCTCCGGTTTTTGTTTCTATCATGCCGGTGATCTTGATCCTGACGGTATCCTCATACTGCAAAATATCGCCGACATAGCGGAAAAGCCGGTCCTCCCGCTGCGAATGGACGCCGCCACCTTTGACCGTTACCTCCCCTGGGCGCGCCCTCTTAGCGCGGTCATGTTGGGCCAAATAAAAAGGATTCGGAAAGTTACCAGGGAAATTCCGGCGCTGGCTGACTTGATACGCCGCATAGAAGAAACCTGCCGGGGAGTCGAACAGGAGATAATTGATTACCGGCTATGAATTGCCCTTTCTCTCCAATACCCGCATCGCATTGAGAATGGCAATTACCGCCGCGCCCCATGGCGATGTCACGCCGGAGCGGGCCGGCGCGCCGGTGATGCCGTCACCCGCAAATACCAACGCCCGGCCAAGCCATTCGCTGAAACGCGCCCCGGTGTAACAATGGTTGGAATGACAGCCGGCGCAAAGGCGGCAAAGACCACCGCCGGCGTATAATAGCGGGCAAGCGTGGTAATAAATTTTTCGGCCAGGGCCTTGCTGCCTGCGGCGTTCTGTACCAGATCGGGAATTTTCGAGACCGCGGGTTCGCCGAATTCCTTGAAACTTTCATTCGAAAGTCTGGTTTAATACCCTAAGGCAAGCTGCGCTTGCCATGCTCTGTTCCGCGGAGGCTCATTAAAAATTTTACGAATTTTCGCTGTGTTCAAAACGCAGCGTTACTTTATCGCCCCGGAAATACACCCGGGAATACTCAAAAGCAACCCGAACCGTGTTAAAAATAACGTCCTGCAGCAGGATCAGGGGGAAGCCGTACCCGACTCCCAGAATATTCGCCTTCTGATCGTCCGCCAGAGAACTCTCCAGCGTCTCGACCGAATAGGCGCGGCGCAGTCCGTAATGGGCCGACATGATATCGCAAAGCTGCTCGTTCTGCAGATCGTATTTTTCAAGATCCTCGCAGAGACTGAGCGGGATAAAACTGTGGTGATAGCTTATGGGGATTTTGTTGGCAATTCTGATGCGTTTTATCTCGTAGAGCATGGCGCCCGGCGCTACCGCCAAACGCTGGACAGCGCGGCCCCGGGCGGGAATTTGGTTCACCTCCAAAAGCCTGGTTTCCACATCGTAGCCTTTTTTTTCAAGCTGACTCCGTATGCCCGCGTAGGACAGGGACGACATTTCGATTTTATCTTCGCATACAAAAGTGCCCTTCCCCTGGACGCGGTACAACACATTCTCCGCGACCAGCTGGGTTACCACACTACGGGCGGTCATCCGGCTTATTCCGAAACTGGAAGCCAGCTCATTCTCGCTCGGTATCATTTCATTGGAACACCATTCACCGTTTTCAACTTTCTCTTTAATGATACTTTTTAACTGCGCGTAAAGCGGTTTTGAGGATTTTCTGTTTAACATATTCCGCGTAAATGCCATAGAATAATTTTTGCAAAAAAACAATAAAATTACAAGATATAGAGGCTTTCCCAAAACGTCAGTTTTGGGAAAGCAGCCTGAAATTCGCAGTCTTGCAAGGCTGAAAGCCTGAAAAACTGCAAGCGCCTTTGGCTCAAGCATGTCCCAAAACCGCGCCCCCGGCTATGCCGGGAACGTTAGCGCATAGTCAATTAGTTTTGGGACAGGCTCAATATTATTTTTTACACTACGGATTCAGAACATATACAATCTCATCCGGAATATCCCCGGCCTGATGCGGTACTGTTCCAGGGTATCGGGGCCGCAGGCCGCGGTTCCCACTCCCCGCTGGGCGCAGTCAATATTGAGGTAATTATATCCGTCAGGGCCGGCGCTTACATCAACAAGATCGCAGGTGTGCAGGGCTTCCCAAAGATTTTCCGGGGCATGCCTGCTTACGCTCATGTGTACCGGTTCGGCGGGGATAATGGTTATGGAGCGCGGTTTTCCTTCGGGTATATTGTCAGCGGAAAGGCGGATACTCCGCACTCCTGTCCGGTTGCCGTTTTCCTGGGGTACAATATAGGGGATCTCAAGGCTTGCGGGGGTATCCTCGTAAAGACCGAGAAAAGCCCCGGTGCGGCGGTCGGGGTATGATTCATGGGGGCCTTTGCCGAACCATTTGATTTTATTGTAGCAGGCGGGGATTTTGGCGCTAATGCCCACTTTGGGGAGTTCCGGCAGGTTTGGTTCAAGATCGAAAGTAATATCCATAATAAGCGGATGTAGTTCATCACCCTGAATGGTGACGCAGGTGTATAAGCCGATACGGGTGTTGTTAAAACCGCTCTGCGCGCCTTTACCGTTTCGGAGAATTGCCGTATATCGGGAGGCAGCGCGGCCTTCCCGTCGCAGCGGCTCAATTTTTTCATCGGCGCATTGAAGGTGAAGCAGATCAAGATCGAACCAGGGGTACATGGCCTTGTCTTTATAATAAAAAGCCGCCGCCGGTTCGCTCCGTAAATGGCGGCAGGTTTTTAAGCCGTCGTTCTCCGTGGGAACGCGGAAGAGGGATGGCCTGAACCGCGCCGCTATTTCCGTGATGAAGGGATTTGCGGCCTTGCCTGTTTCAGAGGCGGCGGGCAGGAGGGGAAGTATCTCCCGAATGATCCGTTCCGTCTGACCAATCACAAAACCCGCCTTTGCCCAGGGAGTATCACGCTTCAAACATATATCGCCGTGGATGTAGAGAAAGTCCCGATATTCCCCGGCATTGAGATCTGCCGGAACGGAAAGGGAAATTGCCGCGGATGCTCCCGGAAGCAGGGGGGGCAGGGCTTCCGTTCCCTGCGTCAGAAGCGCCTCTTCGGTCCGCATCTGCCAGCGGAGTTCAACAATATCCAGGGAAGTAAAATCAAAATGATTTTCCACGGTAAAACTATAGGGCTTACCGGCAACGGCTTTAAGTTTAACCGGACAAAAAAGCTGTTTACATTCCGCCATGACCGGCTTGGGGCTTTGATCGGGAAATAAAATACCATTAAGGCAAAAATCATAATCCGTTGGTTCATCCCCAAAGTCGCCGCCGTACTTCCAATATTTTACACCGCCTTCCGTAAAGGCTTCCAGGCCCTGATCGATCCAATCCCAGATATATCCCCCCTGAAGGCCCCGGTGGTTTTCTATGGCTTCCCAATAATCGGCAAGGCTGCCGTTGGAATTGCCCATAGCATGGGAATATTCACACATAATAAGTGGACGATCATCTTCCCGCTCTTTGACAAAATCCGTGATCAGTTTTATCGGGGGATACATGGGACCGATAATGTCGGTAACGCCCCGTCCCCGGCACAGTGTGTCCGGGGTATAATCCCCCTGTCCCTTTTCAGGACGGACAGCCCCCTCGTAGTTGACGGGCCGGGACGGATCGTAACGGCGGACCCAGGCGGAGCAAAGGGCGTTGTTGGGGCCGTCGCCCGCTTCATTGCCGAGAGACCAGATAATAATCGAGGGGCTGTTTTTGTCCCGCTCGGCCATTCTCTGTACCCGGCTGATATAGGCGTAAGACCAGGCCGTGTCCCGGCAGAGCTGATCATAAAAACAGTGGTGCTCTATATTTGCCTCATCGGTAAGGTAGATGCCGTACCGGTCACAGAGTTCATACCAGTTTTCATCGTTGGGATAATGGCTGGTCCTTACGGCGTTAAAGTTATGCTGTTTGAGCAGTTTAATATCCCGGACCATGGATTCCACCGAAAGGGTCTTGCCGGTTTTTTCGTCATGCTCATGGCGGTTTACCCCTTTTATGAGTACCGCCTTGCCGTTTATCAGTAATTCCCGTTTGGCAATACGGACGCTTCTGAAGCCGGTACAAAACGCGGCGCTTTCAATATGCCGCCCTCCCCTGAAAAGACTCACGGCAAGCACGTAAAGATTGGGCGACTCATGGGACCACATTGCCGGATTGGGCACCGTCAATGTAGCCTCCGCGGTATTTGAATTGACCCGGTAATTACAGGCAAGGCCTATTTTCCCCGACAATACTGCCTGTTTGTTTTGCGCAGGGAGCGGGGCATCCTTTACGCCCCGGCCGTTTTGACTATGCGGCATTTGAAAAGGATAAAGCGCGTAACGGACGGTAAAGGATTCTTTCCGCGATGTAACGGCAACGGCCGTGTTTCCGCTGTTCCGGCCCCGCGGCAACGTACCTCCAAGGGTAAGGGCGAGTTTCAGAATGCCGGATGTTGCGCGCGTTTTTCCATCGCTGGAGAAAACCATTTCGGGTATGGCCTTTACATCCTTTATAAAAACCGCCTCGGTGGAATAAAGAAATACCCCGCGGTGAATACCGCCAAACCACCACTGATCCTGATCTTCCATATAGCTCGCGTCCGAATACCGGACTACCTTGAGGCAGAGGCTGTTTACCCCGTTTTCCGAAAGAAAAGGGGTAATATCGTATTCCTGGGGCAGGCGCGTATCTTTTCCCGCTCCTGCAAAACGGCCGTTTATATAGACGAGCAGGCAGCTTTCCGCGGAACCGACATGCAGCACAAGCCGTCGTCCTTTCCATAAACCGGGCAGGGTAAAGTTACGCCGGTACAGGCCCGTGGGGTTATGCTCCGGCGTGACGGGAGGAACATGATCAAAGGGCATTTGTACATTGGTATAGTGAGGTTTGTCGTAACCCTGAAGTGTCCAGGTACCGGGAACCCGGATATGATTCCAATCGCCAACGTTGTATTCCGGCTTTACCCATTCGGGAACATCTTCTCCGCTGCAATCATCCAACGGGCGGTTTATCAATTTGAAAGACCAGTCTCCGTCCAAAGACAGATAAAAAGGATTGTCCGCGAGATTCCGGTATTCCGGCCCGGCAACGGCGCTGCTTACGGCCGCTTCCGGTGAGGCGAACGGAAAAAGGGGGCTGCGCATGGGAAGCCGGTTTATTTCCTGGATTGCGGGATTTTCCCAGATGGGCGTATCTTTCATACCTTGATGATAGAGGGGGCTTTTCCGGAATGTCAATGGACAGGGACAGCCCCTAAGGTCTATTGAAAGAGACTCCCGGACGCTCCGGCCAAGCCCGCCTGCGGCAGGCAGCTCAGCGCGCCGCTTTGTGGTTGGCGAGCGTAGCCGAACCACAACGCAAGTCAAGTCCGGGGTGACAATAGGGTGCAATTTCTTTTTCGGGGCAAAAGGGGAAAGTATGATATACTTGAGGTATCCCACGGGAGGGGATACCTATGGACACAAAAGAACGGGAAAAACTCATAACGGACGCGGTGGCG